>NZ_BAAGXC010000021.1:0-234207 GCF_054780035.1 Mariniluteicoccus endophyticus
TACCTCGGCCTCGACGTCCTCGCCCGCTGCCGCATCAACCTCATCACCGACACCGACACCGACACCGAGACCGGAGACGACAACCTGCCCGCTCTCACAGCCTGACCCCAACGAAGGAACACCCACCGCTACACCACTACCCGGGACTTGACCCGGCGCGGATGTCGCGGCCGCGTTCGAGGGCGCAGACTTCACGCTGCTGTTGGTGACGATCCTGATCGTCGCGATCCTCCTCATCGTTACCTACCGGTCGCCAGTGCTGTGGCTGATTCCGCTCGTCACGGTCGGGCTCGCCGACGGGCTGGCGGGCCGCCTGACCGCCGCGGCAGGCGCGGCGTGGAACCTGCAGTTTGACGCGGGCATCATCAGCGTGCTGGTGTTCGGCGCGGGCACCAACTACGCGCTGTTGCTGATCTCGCGTTACCGGGAGGAGCTCCAGGTGGCAGAGAACCACCGGCAAGCGCTCAGCACGGCATGGCGAAAGACTGTTCCTGCAATCCTGGCGTCGAACGTGACGGTTGTCCTCGCGTTGTTGACCCTCGTGCTCGCGGTGATCCCCGGCACGCACGGGCTCGGGATTTCATCCGCGATCGGGCTGGTGATCGCTCTCACTGCGGTCCTGTTCTTGTTGCCGCCACTGCTGGCGGTGTGCGGTCGCAAGGTGTTCTGGCCCTTCGTGCCCAAGCCGGGCGACACGGGCGAGCAGGGCCGCGCGTGGCGGAAGATCGCGACGAGTGTCGTGAAGCGTCCGGTGGGAAGCCTCCTTGCCGGTGTCGCTCTGATCGCGGTGATGGTGACCGGCCTGTTCGGGACCTCGATCGGGCTCGAGCAGATCGAGAAGTTCCGGGTGCAGTCCGAGTCCGCGGCGGGGCTGGAGGTTCTATCGGATCATTTCCCGCCTGGTGAAGCGCAGCCGATCTTTGTCGTCAGCAACAGCGCGAAGGCCGACGCCGTGGTTACGGCGGCGAACGGCGTGAAGGGTGTGGTCCGCGCCCACCCGGTCGGCGCCACTGACGATGAGTCGCTCACGAAGATCATGGTGACCAGCCAGTACGCGCCGAGCTCCGGGGACAGTCTCAACCAGATTGCGGAGTTGCGCGACGCGGTGCACGAGGTGCCGGGTGCCGATGCAGTTGTCGGTGGCGCGGTCGCCACCGATCTCGATGCACGCGACGGGAATCAGAAGGACCTCTGGCTGGTCGCACCGCTCGTACTCGCGGTGAGCTTCCTCGTGCTCCTGATCCTGCTGCGCTCGATGGTCGCCCCGGTGCTGCTGCTCCTGGTGAACCTTGCCAGTTCGGTCGCCGCGATCGGCGCCGGTGCGTGGCTGAGCCGGGTGCTGCTCGGTCAGCAGGCGCTCGATCTGCAGGTGCCGCTACTGGCGTTCCTGTTCCTCGTCGCCCTCGGCATCGACTACACGATCTTCCTCGTGCACCGCGCCCGATCCGAGGCCACGGTCCGCGGCACGCGTGAGGGGATGGTTGAAGCGGTCGCCCATACCGGCAGCGTGATCACGAGCGCCGGCATCGTTCTCGCGGCGGTGTTCGCAGCTCTCGGCGTGCTGCCACTTGTCACTCTCGGGCAGCTCGGCCTGATCGTCGGAGTGGGCGTGATCGTCGACACCCTGGTGGTGCGTACGGTAATCGTTCCGGCGATCTTCTCACTCGTCGGCGACCGCATCTGGTGGCCCGGAAAACCAGGCCGGGGAGAATCGACGCATGAACCTCGTACACGCACCGCTCACGCGCAGTGAGGTGGATTCTTGCGGTCCTCGCAACACCTGATGGTCTAGGCCGGTAGTAGATCACGCAAACGCTCGGCTGGGTTCGCCCAGTCGAGCGTTTTGCGTGGTCGGCCATTCAACCGTTGCGCGACGAGCTCGAGGTCTTCGGGGCTGTGGAGGCTCAGATCGGTGCCTTTGGGGAAGTACTGGCGCAGGAGCCCGTTGGTGTTCTCGTTGGCGTACCGCCACCAACCACCCGGCGCCGGGCCGGGGGCTGCGACCTCGCTGATCCCGCCGACCGGCCGGTGCTTCCACGGAAGCACCGCCAGGCGGAGCCCCTGTCGTAGGCAGGGGGCTCGGACGGTCGCTGGTCAGGCAGTGGGAGCCGGGCGCGTGCGGGCGCGGCGCGTGGCGCGGGCCCGCCGACGCTGTACGCGGCGGGGATCAGGCCGCGCCCGACCCCGTCGTACCCGGCTCCGTCGTACCCTGTCTCGCCGCTGCGACCGCGGGGCCTGCGTTCCCTTGGGCCGACTGAACCACGCGAACAGGGCCCAGGCCGGACCGGACAGACCCGCCAGCACGGACCGGATCGCACCCAGCCACGCCACGACGATCAGCAGTCCCAGCACCGGCCCCGCCATGAGGGTCCGGCTCTCCTCCTCCAGGCGGGGCAGCACCCGCCCGGCCAAGGCGATGAAGGTCACCACGGGGGCCAGAACCTCCCGGGAGAGCAGCTTGCGGACTTCCTCCGACGACCTGCCCGCAGCCAAGAGGGCCACACCCCCCAGGACCATGGGGACGCTCAGGATCAATGCCATGGTCATGGTCTCCTGGGCGCAGCTCCGGTCGCCCAGACAGGCACGGGAGCCGCTCACGAAGCGGGCGAGGACGAGCACTCCGGCAAAGAGCAGGCTCAGCCCGATGAGGACCGCCCCGACCGTCGGGTCCTTCGGGTCCCCAGCCAGGGTGTGGAGACGTCGTCGGAGGATGTGCAGACGTTGACGGAGGATGTGGAGACGTTGACGGAGGGTCTGGTGCGTGCGCATGGGGGGTGCTTTCTGCCGGGGGTGGTCGGCTTCGACGGCCCGTCAGCGGGTCAGTCGCTTGGGGAGTCTGACTGGGGGTGAGTGAGTCTTGGTCGTTCGGCGGGCGCCGCTCGCGACGTCAGTGAACACCCGCTCACACCCGGATCGCTCGAGCGCGGCGCGTTGCGTACCCGATTCGCACGCTGGTTATGAACTTTGCTCAGGGGGAGCCGGAGGGAGTACGAAATTTCCGAGTCCATCAACGTGGCTCTGTCGGTAGTGCTCGACCACCTCAGCCCCGCCGAGCGCATTGCCTTCGTTCTGCACGACATATTCGATGTGCCGTTCGCGCAGATCGCCCGCATTCTCGACACCTCTGCTCCCGCTGCGCGCCAACTCGCCAGCCGCGGCCGTCAACGTGCTCGCAACCCGCGCGGTGCACCCACGAGCACCGACTTCACGCTCGTAGAGGCCTTTCTGAGGGCCTCCCGGCAAGGGGACTTCGACAGCCTTCTCGCCATCCTCGCCCCGGATGCCCGGCTCGACGCCGATGCGGCCGCCTGCGCTCTCGGCGCACACCCCATGATTTCCGGCGCGAACGATGTCGCCCACACCTTCTCCGGGCGCGCCAGAGGTGTCCAGCTCACCCAGATCCAGGGAGCCCCCGGAGCTGTCTGGATGCATCGTCGCCAACCACAAATCCTCTTCACGTTCACGATCCACCAAGACCACATCAGCGAGATTCACATGGTCGCCGATTCGGACACCCTCCACGCTTGGCGCACCCAGCTCAACACCGAGTCGACCGAGAGGGTTCACCGCTATCCCAACAGCGACTGAATCCCAGCACAGGCGGGGTCACGCCCAAACCTGCGCGTCCAACTTGAATCGCCCCAGATGCTGTGGAGACGCGGTCGTACCGTTCGCACTGCTGTGCGGGCTACCTTACGCAGGCGGATCCATTGACGTACGGGTGCGCAAAGTAGGTCGTCTCAGATGATGGACGCACTCAACGCGGCATGTACGTGCGTCGATTCGCAGACCGGTGCGGAGCGACTCAGGTAGATGACAGGCGTCGCCTAGGTGGGCTACGGCGTGTCTCCCAATCCGATGCGACGTCTCGTCCACGACGCGCGCCTGGCGGCATGAGCGCGCTTGGCCTACGGCAGGTCCCGCCACAGGATGAGCAGGTCTACTGGGCCGCGCGTGGGATGCATGAAGCCGCCCGGAGCCGCCCCGGCGATACGGAACCCCTCAGACTCGTACAGCGCGACCGCGCTCTCGTTCGAGGCGACGACAGCGTTGAACTGGATGCCCCGGAACCCCTGCGCGGTCGACCACTCGATCATGTCGCGGACCAGTCGTCGCCCCACACCACGGCCCCGTGCGTCAGCCGCCACCATGAACGAGCCCGACGCGACGTGCGAACCCTGGTTCGGGCGGTTGGCGTACATGTTCGCCGTGCCGACGATCCCTGCCTCAGGATCCACGGCCACGACCACGCGCCCCGGCGCGGCGGTCATCCACGCGGCGCGCATGACGTCCTCACGGGGCTCGGCTTCCATGGCGAAGGTCTCCTCGGCGAATGCGACCTCCTGGATGATCGGCCAGATCACCGGCCAGTCGTCGGCAGTCGCCTCGCGCACAGAGAACCTCATGCCCACATGACACCCAGGGACCACGCCTCACGCAAGCGATTTGCCAAGGATGACGCGCTCATCTCCCCACGACGCAAGTTTCCTGCGCCGCATGCGGCATGTCAGGACGTCCGAGGAGGGGTTGTGTGGTGGGTTGTGGCCGTGACCTTGACGCCAGTGATCTCGATGCTGTGGGAGGACGCGGACCCGCGTGTGGTGTTGCGTGAACGCTTCGGCCTCGAGGACGGTGGCACGATCCTGTCGTCCCGGACCCGCTCCCGACGGATTGTCGTGTGGTGGCTGGTCGGCTTCGCAGTGACCTGGGTCGCGGCGGTCGCGGTCTCCGCCGAGTTCGTGTGGATCGCGTTCCTGCTCTGGCTGCTCGCCGGGCACCTGCTGCCCGCCCCGTGGGGGTTGCTGTTCTCAGGGCTGGTGCTCACGGTGGTGATCATCGCCCCGATCTTGCAACACGGCACGACGAGCTACGCGAACGTGTTCGGGCCGCTCATCGGCGGCATCTTCGCGTTCGGGATCTCGCGGGGCTATCTCCAGCTCCTCCGAGATGCGGCCGACCGCGAGCGACTGGTTGCCTCGCTCACGAGAGCTCAGCAGGAGATGGCTGGCCTGCAGGACGAGCTCGCGCTCGTTCAGCGCGAATCGGGTGCGGTCGCCGAGCGCACCCGCATCTCCCGTGATATCCACGACACGATCGCGCAGGCGCTCTCTTCGATCCGGCTTCTCGCCCACGCCGGAGCCGGCCGCACCGAGGATGCCGACGCTGTGCGGACCCTCGAACAGGTTGAGACGCTGGCGGGCGACAGCCTCTCCGATGTGCGGCGCATCGTCGCAGCACTCGCTCCCGCCGAGCTCGAGGACAACGCTCTTGCGGCGGCGCTGCGCCGCATGCTCGAACGCGTAGAGGACGAGATTGGCCTCCACACCGAGTTGCACGTCGATGAAGCACTCCCAGCGCTCTCCACCAAGGTCGAGGTCGCACTACTGCGTACCGCACAGTCCGCGCTCGCGAACGTGCGCCTGCATGCCGACGCAAGCCGGGTCGTGATGAGCCTGATCAATTCGGGCTCCGCGGTGCGGCTCGACCTCATCGACGACGGCACCGGGTTCGACGTCCCCGTCTGGGAACAGGCCGCGGAACCCGGATCAGAGTCATCGAGCTACGGGCTCAAGTTCATGCGGGCCCGGCTCCGGGAACTCGGCGGCGGCCTCGAAATCGAGAGCACCCCGGGTGAGGGCACCGCGATCTCGGTGCACCTCCCGATCCCCCCCACCACTCAGACGCAGGCTTCCGGCAGCGAGCCGACCGCAGAGGAGAAGCCATGACTACCACCGTGCTGCTCGTCGACGACCACCCCGTCGTCCGCAGCGGACTCCGCGCCGTCCTCGACACCGACACGGTGCACGTTGTCGGCGAAGCCGCCACTGGCGAAGAGGCCCTCACACTCGCCGCCCACCTTCACCCCGACGTGGTGCTGTGCGACCTCCGCCTCGGCGCCGGCATCGACGGCATCCAGACCACCGCAGCTCTGCGTGACCTCGACCCCGCCCCTGCCGTGCTCATCCTCACCACCTTCGACCGCGACGCCGAGATCCTTGGTGCGATCGAAGCCGGAGCTGCCGGCTATCTCCTCAAAGACGTCGCCCCCGAGGTGATCATCGAAGGCATCCAACGCGCTGCCAAGGGCGACATGTTCCTCGCCCCCGAGCTCGCCGGCCGTGTCCTTCAGGGTATGCGGAACCCGCTGCCGCGTCTCACCGAACGGGAGCTCGAGGTGTTGCGGCTCATGTCGACGGGTGCGGCAAACAGAGACATCGCCCGCACCCTGTTCGTCACAGAGGCGACCGTGAAGAGCCATATCGCGCACATCTTCACCAAGCTCGACGTCGACAGCCGCTCCCGTGCAATCCACCTCGCCCAAGAAACTGGCCTCATCTAACTGCGCGGATCTCATCTTCTGTTCGAACGGAATCACCACTCAAGAAAAAGCGCTCGGCGCCGCCCCCGAACAAGCAAGGCGATCTTGCTCGAGGACGCGATCTCGATCGCTGCCTTCGACCAGAGATTCGCCAACGCCAGGCTGAGCAGCCAGCCACCAGGGACCTGCTAATTCACTCCCTCATCGACAAGATCAACGCCAGCGATCGGATGCAGACCATCACCACGCGCCACTCACAAATCGAGCAGGCGAGCACGCCCTGTGAACCGTGGCTAGCTAGAGTGGCGGGCCATGACCGAAACTCCAGACGTCACTGCCGCCCGCGAGCTGTTGGACGGAGGGGTGCCCTTTCCCTTGTCTCGCGAAGTCGAGGATCGATTGGTGACCGCTCACGAGGCGCTCGTGGCAGTAGACGCCACCCGGGAGCCGGTGATCGTCACCGTGTGGAAATCACAGCGCGACACCCACAGCATGACCGCCGCCATCAGCACCAACGCCGACGGCGCGATTCAGATCCGCGAGATTAAGGACAGAGAGGGCTACCACCTCGCGTTCCCCGCGCTGAGACGACAGGCACAACAGTTCGCGCAGATGGTGCGGGAGCAACTCGCCGCCGACGAACCCTCTGAGCAGCAGCTAAGGCTGTCGGGACACTGGGTGTTCGACATCGAGAAGCGGGAACTCACCGCCACGCACCACACAGGGGAGGCCGTAGAGACCCTGCGCAAGCCGTGGTCGAAGGCCGCCACAGCTGTCGGCCCCGTCTGGCTCCACGAACAACACCGCGAAGGGCGAACCTTCCCACCCGTGGACATCGGGCCGTTCACCGCCATGGCCGGGACCTGGGAGCTGGACGCGACCCGCGAAGGTGTGGAACTCCTCGAGGGTCGCGACGCGGGCTTCGACAGGAAGGCGAGGAGGTGGCTGATCAATGATCACGATCCTAAAGCCGACCCGAATGCATGGCAGCCGGCTGTCGGATCCGCGGTGCGGATCAGCCACGACGGGACATTACGTGAGCGGGTCAGTACGACGCCATCACAGGTGCCGTGGTGGGGCATCGACGGCATCCGGCGCGACTATCCCCTGCCGATCGACGGCTGGCTCGAGCGGGGCCGAATACTACGGACCGACGGGCCGACCCTCGAGACCGCACATCCCGGCGGCTCCTACGGGCTGGATGCGCAGGTGCAGGACCTGTGGGTACGTGAACTCGACGGCTCCTTGGTGCGGACGGTCTACGTTGTCGAACCGAAGGGTCGCACCCTGTCGTCGTACTGCTATCGATACCACCGGTCGACCACGGTCCCCGATGAGGTCTTCGAGATCCCGGCCCCGCGACCCGAACTACCGGAAGCGCCGACCCTGGCCGGGGTCTGGGAATTGCACGAGTGGGTGGAGGAGCCCGAACTGGTCCAGTTCCAAGACGACGAGAAGGACTATCTGGACCGCTTACGCTTCTGGTCGATCATCGGTCCCGCAGAGATCCCCGGGCAGGGCTGGCAACCGGCGTCCGGAACCCGGCTGACCATCAAGGACGACAACACCTTCACCGAAGAGGTGACCGGCGAGTGTGCGTTGCGCTGGTGGGACGAGGACATCACGTCCAATGACCGCCCCACCCCCTTCAGCGGCCACGTCCTGAAGGAATCGGGACGCATGACCTACCTCGTCCCAGAAGGTGAGCGACGCGAGCGCAGGTCCCGCGGTGAGTCCGACGCGACCGACGTATTGTTTCTACGGTTCGACGGCTCACTGGTACGGGTGCAGAGCGTGAATTTCGAAGACGGCTACATGCTGAGCCGAGTGTGGCTGCGCTACACGAAGGTGGGCTGACAGCCCCAAGGGTCAACCCGCTGCGGTGGCGACTGCCCACGCCTTCCTCGACGGGCACCTGAGCATCACCCTGCCGCCGGAAACGGTCCCCTTTCGACCGTCGTTGACGGCGTACACAGTTGACTGCCGACCATGTGCAGCTGGCGGCGGTCGACCACACCAGAGGACCGCTCATCGAGACCGCGTGGCTGGCCCACCCGCTGCGCCCCGCCCATTCGTACACCGCGGCCGCGACGGGGCCTGACCCCGGTTCTTGGACACGCTGAATCCAGCATCTGGTGCTGGGGAAGGGAGATGATCCGAGAATCATGGCCAGGAAGAACTACTCAGAGGAGTTCCGTCGTCAGGCCGTCGACTTGTACGAGTCCACCCCGGGCGCCACAGCTCGTGCGGTGACCTGTCCCCGGCCACCTACGCCCCCGAGAAGACGACGGCCAGCGTCCTCGCCCACACCAACATCGATGCCCCGGCTCGCGTCACCGCAGAAACAAAACTGCCCCGCCATCAGGCGGGGCAGTTTCGATTTTCTCATCTTACGTGGAGCTAAGGGGATTCGAACCCCTGGCCTCTTCCATGCCATGGAAGCGCGCTACCAACTGCGCCATAGCCCCGTGTTTGCCTGCAGTCCCCTGCAAACTTCGACCAGAGGAATATAACGCACCGGCGTGGGGAGTTCAAATCGGTCGGCTCGCCGTTCACCGGTGCCGCGTACGCTGCCCGCATGGCCGTCGAGCGCTCCGGGCAGTTGCGGCACGAGCAGGCCGCGATCCACTTCCGGCGCAGCGCCTGACTTGGAGGAGCGCTTCCTGAGCCGCGGTCGCGTCTGGGCGTGCTCGCGGGCCGTAGGCGGCACCCGCGAGATCGGGGTCGGCACGGGCGTGAACCTGCCCCACTACACCGCCGGCGTACGCCTCACCGTGATCGACCACGCCCCGCGCATGTTCTCCGAGGCCCGCGGGCTGGCGAAGGAGCTGGGGATCGCCGCCTCGATCGCCGAGGGCGACGCCGGTCGCCTGACGGTGGTGGCGACCTAGGTGCGGTGCAGCATGCCCGGCGTCGCCCTCGCGCTTCGAGAGGCCGTACGCGTGCTCCGCCCGTCCGGCCGCCCGCTGCTGGCCGACCACGTCGTCTCCGCCAGCGCTCCCGGTGCGCTGGGGGCAGCACGCGCTGGAGAGGGCGACGACCCGGTACGGCGAGAGGTTACGCGCCGGCCCGCGCCCCTCCCCGACGGGCCGGGCCTCCAGGTCGTCGAGCGGCTGCGCTCCACCCCGGGCGCGCTGGAACAGGTCCGGGCCGTGCGGTCTTGAACCGATCAGGCCGTGGGGGCGCCCACGTTGTAGGCGGTGATCCGCCAGGGGTGGGAGTCCTGGTGGCTGCGGTCGATGACGACCCAGCGACAGTTCTCGAGCCCGGCGAAGCCCTCCTTGACCGCGGCGGGCACGCCGACGAGCTCGAGCGAGCCGACCTTGCCGGCCAGGCCGTGCATGGCGACCGCGACGACCGCACCGTCGGGGGCCTGCTCACCGATCTCGTGCAGGGCCTCGGCGACGCGGCGCTCGACCTGGCGTACGGACTCCCCACCGCCGCGCACGACGTCCTCGCCGCGCGCCTCGGCGTCGAGCACCTCGGCGAACTCGTCACGCAGCTCGGCCACCGGGCGGCCGGACCACTCGCCGACGCTGATCTCCTTGAGCCGGTCGTCGGTGCGCACCTCGAGCCCGGTCAGCTGCGCGAGCTCCTCGGCGGTGGCGCGGGCACGCTGCAGCGGCGACGACCAGATCTCGGTGATGCCCAGCGCGGCGACCGCCGGGGCGGCCTCGCGGGCCTGGGCCCGGCCGGTCTCGTTGAGCGGGATGTCGGCCTCGCCCTGCCAGCGGCGCTCGAGGTTCCAGTCGGTCTGGCCGTGGCGCCAGACGATCAGCCGCGCCGCGGTCACGCCTCGGCGTCCTCTGCGGGTGACTGGGGAAGGTCGAGCTCGATGCGCGGGCAGTCGTGCCACAGGCGGTCGAGCGCGTAGAACGAGCGCTCCTCGGCGTGCTGGACGTGGATGACGATGTCGAGGTAGTCGAGCAGCACCCAGCGGTTCTCGCGGTCGCCCTCGCGGCGCGTGGGCTTGACGTCGCACCGCGTACGCAGCGCCTCCTCGACCGCGTCGACGATGGCGCCGACCTGCCGGTCGTTCTTGGCCGCCACCAGCAGGAACACGTCGGTGATGGCCAGCTGTTCGGAGACGTCGAACGCGACGATCTCCTCGCCCAGCTTGTCGGCGGCAGCCATCGCGGCCACCCTCGTCACCTCGAGCGCCTGCTCGGTTGCGGTCATAGCTCCCTCTCCGCGGCCTCGGAGGCGTACAGGCCGCGCTTCTGGATGTACTGGACGATGCCGTCGGGCACGAGGTACCAGATCGGCTCCCCGACCGAGATGCGCTCCCGGCAGGCGGTGGAGGAGATCGCCATGGCCGGGATCTCCATGAGGGTGACCCGGTCGGCGGGCAGGTGGTCGACGGCCGGCGAGTCGAGCTCGATTCCGGGCCGCGAGACGCCCACGAAGTGGGCGAGGTCGAACAGTTGGTCGGCACCGCGCCAGGTGAGGATCTTCGCGAGCGCGTCGGCACCGGTGATGAAGAACAGGTCGACGTCGTCGCCGCGCTCGGTGCGCAGGTCGCGCAGCGTGTCGACGGTGTAGGTGTCGCCCTCGCGCTCGATGTCGACGCGGCTGACGGTGAAGCGGGGGTTGGAGGCCGTCGCGATGACCGTCATCAGGTAGCGGTCCTCACCCGGCGAGACGTGGCGGTCCTTCTTCTGCCACGGCACGCCGGTGGGCACGAACACCACCTCGTCGAGATGGAACCGCGAGGCGACCTCGGAGGCCGCCACGAGGTGGCCGTGGTGGATGGGGTCGAACGTTCCGCCCATCACACCCAGGCGGTAGCGCTGGTTGGGCGAGTCGGCGCGTCGCGCCAGTCCGGTCTGCTCCGTCATCGGATGCCGCGCGCTCAGGAGTGCGGGCGGCTGTTCCCGAGGTGCATCACGATGGCCAGGCCGATCAGGAGCAGCGCGAAGGCGATGATGCCGAAGCCCCAGGCCGGGATGGGCAGGTGGTGACCGCCCTCGAGGAGCGTGAGCACGTTCGTCGTCATGCGCGCAGCCTAGCGGAGCGTCGGCGATTTCTCCTGTGCCGACCGGGTATCGTCGGTCGACGTCCCGCCAACGAGGAGCCCATGACCGCCGACGAACCTGCCCAGCCCGAGCCGGCCGGCACGGCGGCCCCCGCCGACGGGGTGGTCACCGAGCAGAGCGTGGGGCGCGCCAGCGTCCTCATGGCCTCGGGCACGATGGTCAGCCGCGTGCTCGGCCTGGTCCGCAACGCCCTCCTCCTGGCCTGCATCGGCACGGCGATCACCTCCGACGCGTTCAACACCGCCAACACGCTGCCCAACACCATCTACATGCTGCTCTCCGGCGGCCTGCTCAACGCCGTCCTCATCCCCCAGATCACCAAGGCGCTCCAGCGTGAGGACGGCGAGGACGTCGTCGACCGGCTCCTGACCCTGTGCTTCGGCGCGATCATGGTGGTCTCGGTGGTGGCGACCGCGCTCGCCCGGCCGTTGTGCTGGGCGCTCGGCCTGCGCGGCGAGGCGCTGGCGCTGGGCACCGCGTTCGCTTACCTGTGCCTACCGCAGATCTTCTTCTATGGTGCGTACGCCCTGCTCGGCCAGGTGCTCAACGCGCGCGGCAGCTACGCGGCGTTCATGTGGACGCCGGTGCTCGCCAACGTCGTGCAGATCGCGGGTCTGGCGGCGTTCCTCGTCCTGTTCCCGCAGCGCACCGAGCCGCAGGACTGGACGAGCCCGATGATCCTGCTGCTCACCGGGACGACCACCCTGGGCATCGCCGTCCAGGCGCTGGGGCTCATCGGTCCGCTGCGCTCGACCGGTTTCCGATGGCGCCCGCGCTGGGGGTTCCGCGGCTACGGGTTCGGGTCGGCCGGGCGCATGGCGGGGTGGGCATTCGCCGCGCTCGTGGTCGCCCAGCTCGGCGGCGTCGCGTGCACCACGGTGTTCAACACGGTCTCGCAGCGCGCCGACCGCCAGAACCTCGTCGTGGCCGGCGTGACGATCTACCAGCTGGCGTTCCTGTTCTTCATGCTGCCGCACTCGATCATCACGACGTCGATCCTCACCGCGCTCTACCCGCGGATGTCACGGGCGGCCAACCGTGCCGACGACGCGTCCCTGCGCGACCTCGTCACGCGCGGCCTCACGAGCCCGTCGGTGGCGCTCGTGCCGATCACCGCGCTCGGCCTCGTGCTGGCGGTGCCCGGCATCGGGCTGATGCAGCCGTCCGTACGCGGCCAGGCGCTCCACGACGCCGCGCTCGTGTTCTCGCTCATGCTCGTCGGGCTCATCCCGTTCGGCTGGACGACACTGCAGCAGCGCTTCTTCTTCGCCGTCGAGGACGGACGCACCAACCTGGTGCTCCAGGGCGTGCTCACCGTCGTCCAGGTCGCGTTCGCCGGGATCGCGCTCGCCGGTCCCCCTGCGTACGCCGTCGCGACCGTCGCCGTCGGCCAGACCGTCGGCAACCTCGCCGCCGCCCTCGCGTTCGTGGCGGCCGCACGCTCGCGCGTGGGCGGCCTGCCGCTGGGCACGATCGGTGGGCTCCACCTGCGCCTCATTGCGGCGTCGGTGGGCGCCGGCCTGGCGGCGTGGGCGGCCGTGCTGCTCGTGGAGCGCTCCCTGGGGGCGACCTACGTGGCTTACGCGGTGGAGCTCGCCGGAGGTTCGGCGGTGTTCGCCGGGGTGTTCCTGGCGCTGGCGCGGCTGCTGCGGATCGACGAGCTCGGCGACCTGATCTCCCCGGTGCTGCGCCGGATCCGGCGAGCCGGCTGAGCTATCGATGGGCAGCTGTCCGGGTGCGGTCAGGCGCGCGTCTGGCCGGTACCGGTCACCACGTACTTGGTCGACGTCATCTCCGGAAGGCCCATGGGCCCGCGCGCGTGGAGCTTCTGGGTCGAGATGCCGATCTCGGCACCGAAGCCGAACTCCTCGCCGTCGACGAACCGCGACGACGCGTTGACCAGCACCGCGGCGGCGTCGACCTCGGCGGTCCAGCGGCGCATGCTGTCGACGTCGCGGGTGATGATCGTCTCGGAGTGGCCGGTCGAGTGACGGCGCACGTGGTCGAGCGCCTCGTCGAGCGTGGCGACGACGGCGGCGGACAGGTCCAGCGAGAGCGCCTCGGCCTCGAAGTCGGCGCCGGTGGCGGGCACGACGGCCTCGCCGCCGACTGCCGCGAAGGCCTCGGTGCCGTGGACGGTGACGCCGTGCTCGGCCAGGGCCGCCATGGCCCGCGGCACGAACTCCTCGGCGATGTCGGCGTGGACGAGCAGGGTCTCCAGCGCATTGCAGACCGACGGGCGCTGGGTCTTCGCGTTGAGCATGATCTCCAGCGCCATGTCCTGGTCGGCGGACGCGTCGACGAAGAGGTGGCAGTTGCCGGTCCCGGTCTCGATGACGGGCACCTTGGCGCCCTCCACCACGGCGTTGATGAGTCCCGCGCCGCCGCGCGGGATCAGCACGTCGACGACGCCCCGGGCGGCCATCAGCTCGGCGGTGACCTCGCGGCCGCCCTCGACGAGCTGGACGGCGTCGGCGGGCAGGCCGGAGGCCTCGAGCCCCGTGCGCAGCGCCGCGACGATTGCCGCATTCGAGCGGGCCGCCGACGACGAGCCGCGGAGCAGGACGGCGTTGCCGGACTTCAGCGCGATGCCGCCGGCATCGGCGGTCACGTTGGGGCGGGCCTCGTAGATGATCGCCACCACGCCGAACGGCACGCGGACCTGGCGTACCTCGACCCCGTTGGGGTTGGTCCAGCCGCGGACCACGTCCCCGACCGGGTCGGGCAGCCCGGCGAGCTGGCGCAGGCCCGAGGCCATGCCCTCCAGCCGCGCATCGGTGAGGCGCAGCCGGTCGACCATGGCCGCCGATGTGCCGCTCGCCTCGGCGGAGGCGACGTCCTCGGCGTTCCCCGCCAACACCGGCTCACGCGCCTCCAGCAGCGCCCCGGCCATGGCGTGCAGGGCGCGGTCCTTGTCGGCTCGGCTGGCGGTGGCGAGGACCCTCGAGGCCTCGCGGGCGCGTACGCCCTGATCGGCGAAGTTCATGACGCGAACGATAGCCGCCACCGAGAAGTGCTCGAGTTCGGCGGGTTCGCCCCCCGCATCACGCCCAACAGCGCACGGCGCGGACCAAGTGGAGCGCGAAGTTGGCCACGTACGCCAGCCCGATGACGGCCGCCTGCGTACCCGCCTGCACGGCGAGCGTCGACAGCGAGACACCAGTGCTGCGCGTCGACCACACGAGGTCGATCGCGCCGATGGTCAGGCCGACGGCCACCGCGGGAGTCTGCGCCAGCAGCACCCCCATTCCCCGATGGCGACCCCGAGGCTGCCGCGGACGGGACGTTCAGCTGCGGTGCCCCGTCGGCTCGGCGACCTGCTCCTCGCGCGGGGTGACCTTCCCCTCGAGGATCCCCTCCGCATAGTGGCAGGCCACCAGCCGGCCGGGACGGACCTCGCGCAGCTCTGGGACCTCGGAGTCGCAGCGCGACTCCTGGCGCCACGGGCAGCGTGTGTGGAACCGGCAGCCCGACGGCGGATTCGCCGGCGACGGCAGATCACCCTTGAGCAGGATGCGCTGGCGGCTGTCCTCGACCTCCGGGTCGGGCACGGGGATCGCCGACATCAGGGAGATCGTGTACGGGTGCAGGGGTTCGGCGTACAGGTCGCCCGACGGCGACTCCTCGACGAGCTTGCCGAGGTACATCACGCCGATCACGTCGGAGATGTGGCGCACGACGGCGAGATCGTGGGCGATGATCACGTACGTCAGGCCCAGCAGGTCCTGCAGCTCCTCGAGCAGGTTGATGACCTGCGCCTGCACCGACACGTCGAGCGCCGAGACGGGCTCGTCGGCGATCACGAGCTCGGGGTTGAGGATGATCGCGCGCGCGATGCCGATGCGCTGGCGCTGGCCGCCCGAGAACTCGTGCGGATATTTCGCCAGCGCGGCGCGCGGCAGGCCGACGACCTCGAGCATCGCCGCGGCCTTGTCGACGTAGGCCTTGTCGGAGTCCTTGCCGAACCGCTCGCGGTCGGCCTCGGACAGGCCGTGGACCTTCAGCGGCTCGACCAGCAGCGACTGGATCGACTGGCGCGGGTCGAGCGAGGCCATCGGGTCCTGGAAGACCATCTGCATCTGGCGGCGCAGCTTCCGCAACGGCTCGCCCTTCAGCTCGGTGATGTCCTGCCCGTCGAAGACGAGGCGACCCCCGGCGATGTCCTCCAGGCGCAGCAGCGCGCGCCCGAGCGTGGACTTGCCGCAGCCCGACTCCCCCACCAGGCCGTAGGTCTCGCCGCGCCGAACCCGCAGGTCGACGCCGTCGACGGCCTTGACGTGGCCGACGGTCCGGTCGAAGAGCAGACCCTTCCTGATCGGGTAGTAGACCTTGAGGTCGTCGACCTCGAGCACAAACTGGGGGCGCGACTCGTCGCGGGCGGTGCGCTCGGTGCGGCGGGTGGTGGGCCCGTTGGAGGTCTCGTCACCCACGGTCTCGTCGTTCGTACGCGGGTTCTCCGCGTTGGCCGAGGTGCTCATCGCTCCTCCTTCTGGGCGGGGTGGACGCAGCGTACGCGGTGCTCGAAGGCGACCTCGTCGAGCGGGATGTCGGGGGTGACGCAGTCGTCCTGCGCGAACCGGCAGCGCGGCGCGAACGCGCACGCCCTGTCCCAGCCGATGACGTCGCGGGGTGTGCCTGGGATGGGCTGGAGCTTCTCGCCGCGGTCGCTGTCGAGGCGCGGGATCGAGTTGATCAGGCCCTGGGTGTAGCGGTGGCGCGGGTGGGCGAACAGGTCCCTGCGCGGCGCGTACTCCACGATGCGCCCGGCATACATGACGTTGACGTGGTCGCACAGGCCGGCGATGACACCCAGGTCGTGGGTGATCATGATCATGGCCGTGCCCATGTCGCGGACGAGGTCGGACAGGAGCTCGAGCACCTGAGCCTGGATCGTCACGTCGAGCGCGGTGGTCGGCTCGTCGCAGATCAGCAGCTTGGGCTTGCAGGCGAGCGCCGTGGCGATCAGGGCACGCTGGCGCATGCCGCCGGAGAGCTGGTGCGGGTATTCGCCGAAGCGGCGAGCCGGGTCGGGGATGCCGCACCGCTTGAGCAGGTCGATCGCCTCGGTCTTCGCGTCGGCCCGCGAGATCTTCTCGTGGGCGTGCAGGACCTCGGTGAGCTGGGTGCCGACGGTCACGACCGGGTTGAGCGACGTCATCGGGTCCTGGAAGACCATGGCGAGCTCGTTGCCGCGCAGGCGCTGCATCTCGCGGGGGCCGACCTCGAGCAGGTTGCGGCCGCCGTACATCACCTCGCCGGCGACCTCGACACCGCGCCTGGGCAGCAGCCCCATGACGGCCATCGACGTCACCGACTTGCCGGAGCCCGACTCGCCGACGAGACCGATGACCTCGCCCGGGCGTACGTCGAAGGAGACGCCCTCGACGGCCCGGAACCCGGGGAAGCCCTTCTTGCGGCCGAACGTGACGCGCAGGTCCTTGACGTCGAGCAGGATCTCGGGCTCGGCCGTGGCGGCCGACGCCCCATCCTTCTGGGTGTTCGTGGGAGCAGCCATGTCACTTCCTCGTCTTCGGGTCGAGCGCCTCGCGCAGGGCCTCACCGAGCATGGTGAAGCCGAGGGCGGTGATGGCGATCGCGATGCCCGGCAGGATCGTCAGGTGGGGGTAGGACTCGAGGCGCTCCTGGGCCTTGACGAGCATTCGGCCCCACTCGGCCACGGTCGGATCGGGCGAGCCCATGCCCAGATAGGACAGCGCCGCGACCTCGATGATCGCGGTCGCCAGCGTCAACGTGGCCTGGACGATCACCGGTCCGACGGAGTTGGGCAGGATGTGGCTCATCACAATCGAGCGTCGGCGCAGGCCGAGCGACGTCGCGGCCAGCACGTAGTCCTGGCGGCGCTGCTTCATCATCGAGCCGCGCAGCAGGCGCGCGAAGATCGGGATCTGGGCGGCGGCGATGGCGACCATCAGCGCCTCGGGGCGGCGGCCCATCACCGCGGCCACCGACACCGCGAGCAGCAGCGCGGGGATCGACAGCAGGATGTCGACGATGCGCATCACCAGCGTGTCGACCCAGCCGCCGAAGGCGCCGGCCAACGCACCGAGGACGGCGCCGCCGGCGAGGCCCAGCAGCGTCGAGACGATGCCGATGATGAGCGACTGCCGGGCGCCGTAGATCATCTGGGTCAGGAAGTCGGAGCCGAACGAGTCGAGGCCGAGCGGGTGCTCCGACGAGAACTCCGGCATGTGCGACGGGGAGATCTGGTTCGCCCACTCGGTCGTGGCCGGTTTGTAGGGCGCGAGCACGGGCGCGAGCAGCGAGATGGCGACGAACGCCAGCACGATGACGGCGCCGAAGATCGCGGAGGGGTTGGTACGCAGGCGCTTGAACGCGCCGGCCCACAGAGAGGTGCCCGTCGTGGTGTCCAGGGAGCGGTCGCCCATCGCCTCGACGAGGGCCTGAGGGCGGTTCATGGTCGACTCGGTGTCGGGAACGCTGGTCATGGTCCCTTCCCTCACTGGGTCCGCATGCGCGGGTCGAAGACGCCATAGAGCAGGTCGACCACGAGGTTGACCAGCGCGTAGATGACGGAGATGAACAGGATGAAGCCCTGGAGCACGGCGTAGTCGAGGGAGGCGATGGCCTCGAACAGGTAGGAGCCGATGCCGTTGAACGCGAAGACCGATTCCGTCAGGACCGCACCCGACAGCAGCTGGCCGGTGAGCAGGCCGACGGTCGTGATGACCGGGAGCATCGCGTTCTTGAGCACGTGGCGGCGCGTGATGAGCGACTGGGCGAGGCCCTTCGCGGTGGCGGTGCGCACGTAGTCCTCGCCGAGGACCTCCAGCACCGACGCGCGCGTCATGCGCACGATCGCCGCGAGCGGGATCGAGCCGAGCGCGATGGCCGGGAGCACCAGGTGCATCAGCGCGTCCCAGGCGGCGTCGAGCTCGCGGGTGAGCAGCCCGTCGAGGACGTACAGGTTGGTGATGTGGGTCGCGTCGAGGCGTACGTTCTGGCGGCCCGAGGACGGGAAGACCGCCAGGAAGTCGAGGCCGGGCAGGCCGATCGCGAAGACGATCTTCAGCAGGTACGCGAGGACGAACACGGGGATCACGACGCCCAGCAGCGAGCCGCCGACGGCGAACATGTCCCAGAAGCCACCGGCACGCTTCGCGGCGAAGTAGCCGATCGGGATGCCGAGCACCACCGCGAACAGCAGGGCCGCCAGGGCGAGCTCGATCGTGGCCGGGAAGCGCTCGACGAACGTGCCGAGCACCGGCTGGCCCGTGCGGGGCGAGGCCCCGAAGTTCCCGGACAGGAGCTGGCCCATGTATTTCACGTACTGGACGACGACCGGCTGGTCGAAGCCGTACTGGGCGTTGATCCTCTCGATGGCCTCCGGGGTGGCCTTGTCGCCGAGCAGCGCACGGGCCGGGTCACCCGGCAGAGCGCGTAGCCACACGAACAGCAGCAGCGAGAGCCCGAAGAGCACGGGCACCAGCAGCAGCAGTCGCCGGATGATGAAGCGGAACATTCGTTGTCCTCAGGGGGATGGTTGGAGGCGGACACGCCGATGGGCAGGGCACGGGGCCCTGCCCATCGGTGCCGGTCAGCGCTTGACCGTGACCTTGTTCCAGACCTCGTCCTGGACGGGGCTCGTCGTGTAGCCCTCGACGCCCTTGCCGAAGGCCAGCGACGGTGCCGGGTGAGCGATCGGCACGCCCGGAGCGAACTCCATGATCTGCTTGTTGATCGCCTCGTACGCGGTCTTCTGCTGGTCCTTCGTCGACAGCTCGCGGGCCTTGCCGAGCGCGTCGAACAGCTGCGGGTTGTCGAAGCCCCACTCGTTGGCCTTCTTGCCGAAGAAGACGCCGATGAAGTTGTCGGGGTCGTTGTAGTCGCCGGTCCAGCCGAGCATGTGGATGTCACGCTTGGTGACGCCGTCCTTGCCCTGGGCCATGTCGAGGTAGTCGGGGCTCCACTTGGCGGTCACGGGCGTGATCTTGATGCCCACCTTCTCGAGCTGGCCCTTGATGGCCACGAAGGTGTCCTCCGGGGTCGGCATGTAGGGGCGCGAAACGCCGGTCGGGTAGGCGAACTTCAGCTCGAGGTTCTCCGCGCCGGCCTCCTTGAGCAGCTGCTTGGCCTTCTCGGGGTCGTACTTGCCGGCCTCGATGCCCGAGGCGTAACCATTGACCATGTCGGGCATGAACTGCGTGGCGGCCTTCGTGCCCTCGGGCATCGACTGCTTGATGACGGCCTGCTTGTCGATGGCGAGGTTGATCGCCTGGCGGACGCGGATGTCCTTCAACTTCTCGTTGGTGCCGCCCTGGTTGATACCCAGGTAGAGGATGTTGAAGGCCGGACGGTTCTGGATCTGGAAGCCCTTGTCCTTCAGCGCCTGCACGTCGGCGGGGGCGACGAGGTCGTAGCCGTCGATGTTGCCCGCCTGCAGCTCCTGCGTACGCGCCTTCGCGTCGGAGATGATCTTGATGATGGCCTTCGAGATCTTGGCCTTCTCGCCGTGGTAGTCGTCGTTGCGCGTCAGCACGACCTGTTGGCCGCGGTCCCACTTCTCGAACTTGAAGGGGCCGGTGCCGGTCGGGTGCTCGGTGGCGTACTTCGAGAAGCGCGGGTCGTCCTCGGTGCCCTGGGTGTCGTCGGCGTTGTACTCCTTCATCGCCTTGGGCGACTGCATCGAGAACGCCGGAAGCGTCATGGCGTCCATGAAAGCGGCGAAGGGCTTGTTGAGCTTGACCGTCACCTCGGAGGCCGACTTGGCCTCGCAGCCCTCGTAAATGCCCTTCTGTCCGCCGTTCTCGGGGTTGCGGAACCCCTGGAAGAGCTTGCCGTAGTAGTAGGTGATGTTCTCGTTCTGGTTCAGGCCCTTCCAGTTGGCCCAGCGCTCGAAGTTGGCGCAGACGGCCTCGGCGTTGAACTCGGAGCCGTCGTGGAAATTCACGCCCTGTTTCAGGGTGAACGAGTGCTCCTTGCCGTCGGACGAGGACTGCCACTTGGTGGCCAGCAGAGGCTCGAGCTCGGTGGTGCCTGCCTTGGTCGAGATGAGGCCCTCGAAGATCTGCCGGGAGACACGGAACGACTCGCCGTCGGACGCCATTGCGGGGTCGAGCATGACGGGGTCGGACGAACCCGCGAAGATGAACGTGTCGTTGGCGTTGGATCCGGAGTTGCCCGAACCGGAGTCGCGCTTCGACTCGGCGCAGGAGGCCATGGTGCCGGCCAGCGCGAGAGCCGCGGCGGCGGCGATCCCACGGCGGAAGAGGGAACTCGTCACGGTGTTCCTACCTCGGTGTTGTGAAGGCCCAAGCCTCTGCTCGGGTGGCCGCGACTCTAATACAGGGATGTCATGAGGTGAACACACGCCCAGGTCACAATTTTCGTTATTTGATGTCGAAGACGCAATCCCGGGAGGTTCCATTTCCAGGATGTGGGCCGGGTTCAGCGGTGGACGTCGACCTACGCCCGCCACGGCGCAGCCGGTCAGCGCGATGCCGCCGACGATCGTCAGGGCGCCGGCGGCGTTGCGGATGGTGGTCTTGTCGTCCTCCTCGTTGGGTGTACCCGATGGAGTCGTGACGACCCGCTTTGTTCCCGCCCCGCTCAGCGGCGCGGCAGGACGACCAGCACGTCCCGGTGGACGGCCTCGCGCTCGTGATCGTCGCCCATGCCGGCCGCGATCTCGGCCGAGTGACGTCCGCGGATCTTCTCGAGGTCGGCCGCGTCGTACGCGGACAGACCGCGCGCGACCACGGCCCCGTCCGGGCCCACGAGGTTGACGGGCTCGCCGGCGTGGAAGTCACCGCGTACGCCCGTGACGCCGACCGGCAGCAGGGAGGCCTTCCGCTCCACGACCGCACGCACCGCGCCCGCGTCGAGGTGGAGCTCGCCCGCGGCGCGGGTCGCATACGCCAACCACAGCAGCCTGGTCGGCCGGCGCTTGCCCGTGGGGTGGAACAGGGTGCCGACGTCCTCGCCGGCGAGCGCCCCAGCGGCTTGCGCCGTCGAGGTCACGATCGCGGGGATCCCCGCCTGAGCGGCGATGCCGGCGGCCTCCACCTTCGTGGCCATGCCACCGGTCCCCACGCCCGAGCCCGCCCTCGACGTGTCGATGGCGGACAGGTCGTCGGGCGTACGCACCTCGGCGATGCGGCGCGCACCGGGACGCGCGGGGTGGTCCGTGTAGAGCGAGTCGACGTCGGACAGCAGCACCAGGGCGTCAGCGTGGACGAGGTGGGCCACCAGCGCGGCGAGGCGGTCGTTGTCACCGAAGCGGATCTCGTCGGTGGCCACCGTGTCGTTCTCGTTGACGATGGGGGTGACGCCTAGCTCGAGGAGGCGCGCGAAGGTGCGGTAGGCGTTGCGGTAGTGGCCCTGGCGGGTCACGTCGTCGACGGTCAGCAGTACCTGTCCGACGCCACGTCCGCGCTCGTGGAAGCGGCGTGTGTAGTGGGCCATCAGCAGCCCCTGCCCCACCGAGGCGGCGGCCTGCTGGGTGGCGAGGTCACGCGGGCGGCGGGCCAGCCCGAGCGGCTGCAGGCCGGCGGCGATGGCGCCCGACGAGACGAGCACGACCTCGCGGCCCCGGTCGAGCACACCGGCCAGCGTGGTGACGAGCGAGTCGATGCGCTCGGGGTCTATGGACCCCTGCCTGGTCGTCAGCGACGACGAGCCCACCTTGACCACCACGCGGGACGCGCCGGCGATCTCGGGCCGTTCCCCCGCCGTCGAGCCCTCACTCATCGTCGCCGCTGCCCTCCTGGGTGTCGTCGATGTCGTAGGACCACGGGCCAGTCGCGTACTCGCCCTGGTGGTCGGCGGGGCGGACGCCCTTCGCGTAACCACGACGCATGCCCTGGGTCTCCACGCGTTCGTCGTCCTCGGCGTGGTAGGCCGCATCGCGCTCGCGGCGGCGCTGGGCGGCCGGCCGCTCCTCGTCGAAGCGGTTGTCCTCACCGCGGCGGCCGAGGTTCTCGGCGCCGGTCTCGACCTGCGGCTTGAAGTCGAACACGACCGCGCCCTCACCACCGATCGCCACCGCGTCGCCGGGACGTGCTCCGAGCTTCTCCAGCTCGTCCTCAATGCCCAGGCGGTTGAGCCGGTCGGCGAGGTAGCCGACAGCCTCGGCGTTGTTGAAGTCGGTCTGGCGCACCCAGCGCTCGGGCTTGGTGCCGCGTACGCGCCACATCGTGCCGCCCTCGCCGTCGCCGATCTGCTTGATGGTGAACTCGCTCCCGGCACCCGTGCCGGCGCCGCGCACTCCCTCGGGGCGCAGCACCACGCGCTGCGCGGCGGGCTCGGGCAGCACTGCGCGGCGCTCCTCCACCAGCCGGGCCATGGCGAAGGTGAGGCCCTGCAGGCCCTCCCCCGACTTCGTGGAGATCTCGAAGACGCGGTAGCCGCGCGCCTCGATGTCGGCGCGGACCATCTCGGCCAGATCATGCCCGTCGGGGATATCGACCTTGTTGAGCGCGACCAGCCGCGGACGGTCGTCGAGACCGCCGTGGGCGGTCAGCTCCCCCTCGATGACGTCGAGGTCGGACGCCGGGTCGCGGCCGGGCTCGTACGTGGCGCAGTCGATGACGTGGACCAGGGCGGCGCAGCGCTCGATGTGGCGCAGGAAGTCGAAGCCCAACCCCTTGCCGAGCGAGGCGCCCTCGATGAGGCCGGGGACGTCGGCGACGGTGAACGTCGTGTCGCCCGCAACCACCACACCCAGATTCGGCACCAGAGTCGTGAACGGGTAGTCGGCGATCTTCGGCCGCGCACGGCTGATCGCCGCCACGAGGCTCGACTTGCCCGCGCTGGGGAAGCCGACCAGGCCGACGTCGGCGACGACCTTCAGCTCGAGCTGTACCTGGCGTACCTCGCCCTCCTCGCCGAGGAGCGCGAAACCGGGCGCGCGGCGGGCGGCGCTGGCGAGCGCGGCGTTGCCGAGCCCACCTCTGCCGCCGGCGGCGACGACGAGTTCAGAGCCGACGCCGGTGAGGTCGGCGAGCAGCTCGCCGGTCTCGGCGTCGGTCACGACAGTGCCATCGGGGACCGCCAGGACGATGTCCTCGCCCTTGGAGCCGTTCTGATGGTCGCCCTTGCCGGGCTGGCCGTTGGTCGCCTTGCGCTTGTGCTGGCGGTGGTATTCGACGAGCGTCGTCAGGTCGGGGTCGACGCGCAGGACGACCGATCCGCCGTCACCGCCGTTGCCGCCGTCGGGGCCGCCCAGCGGCTTGAACTTCTCGCGGTGGACGGACGCGCAGCCGTGGCCGCCGTTGCCGCCGGACACCTCCAGGGTGACGCGGTCGACGAAGGAAGGAATGGCCATGGTGCTGCTCTCTGTTGCTCGGGTGAACAGTGGTGCCTCAGTCTAGGCCCGCTGCACCGCCCTTCGTCCGACCGCCGAGGCGGCGGTCGGGGCGGAATGACCGAGGGGGACGGCCCGTCAGGACCGTCCCCCTCGAAGGTGTCGTGGGATCGAACTCACTGGGCCGCAGCGGCGGCCTCGACCTTGGCGTCGACCGGATTCACATTGACGACGCGACGACCGCGACGCGTGCCGAACTCCACGTGGCCCTCACGCAGCGCGAACAGCGTGTCGTCGCCACCGCGACCGACGCCCTCGCCCGGGTGGAAGTGGGTGCCGCGCTGGCGGACGATGATCTCGCCCGCGTTGACCAGCTGACCGCCGAAGCGCTTCACGCCGAGGCGCTGTGCGTTCGAGTCACGACCGTTTCGCGTCGAGGACGCGCCCTTCTTGTGTGCCATCAGTCAGCCCCCTCAGGCCTTGATTCCGGTGACCTTGACCTGCGTGTAGCGCTGGCGATGGCCCTGGCGCTTGCGGTAGCCGGTCTTGTTCTTGTATTTCATGATGCGGATCTTCGGACCCTTGGTCTCGGCGAGCACCTCGGCCGTGACCGTGGCCTTTTCCAGCTTGCCGGCATCAGCGGTGACGGCATCGCCGTCGACCAGGAGGATCGGCTGCAGCTTCACGCTGGCACCGACCTCGTCGTTGACCTTGTCGATCTCGACAACGTCGCCCACGGCAACCTTGTGCTGGCGGCCGCCACTGCGCACGATCGCGTACACGCCTGACCTACTCTCTTCTGCGTCGTCTGGACTGGGACCCCACGTCGAATGACGGCCGGTCCTGAACCGGTGCTGCGATCGGCCGACGAGGGCCGGAACTCGCTGAGCACCGAGGGACAAGATTACGTGTCAGTGAGCGACGGGTCAAACCGGGCCGTCGTGCGATCGCGGCAGCACCGGCCAGCGTGGCTCGTCTGCGGTCACCGGCGGCTGCGGCAGCACCGGCCAGCCGCCCTCCCCCGTCGTCCGACCCATGGTCAGCACGGGCACGTCGCCACGCTCCGCGGCCGGGTCGTACGTGCCGAATACCTGATAGAGCTCGGCGGGCAACAGGTCGGCCAGCTCGGCGAGGATCTGCCCCTCGTCGTCGAACGTCGCCAGCGCCTCGGTCGGCGACGTGGTGCCGGGCAGCACCAGCAGCAGGTGGTCCTCGGCGACGGTCAAGTTGAGCGCGCGGTGGGTCACCAGGTGGCGGCGCACCGGCTCGCTGACGAACGCGCGCAACCATCCGCTGCGGCTCTGGGGCCGGAACTCCGTCTCGTCCTCGAGGCAGCGATACATGCGGTCGAAGGTGGCGTCCCCCAGCGACAGGTCGTCCTCGGGCCGGAACTTCTGCGGGGACAGGTGAAGCCGCGGCAGCCGACCGTCGAGCTCCACGGCGAGCACCCAGGCCACGCACCGGTGCCGGTCGTCGAGCGCCCGTGCGCCGAGCAGCTGGCGCGTGCCGCGCGTCGTGGACAGCACGTGCTCGTACGCGACGGCGCCTAGGCGGTCCCGAAGCTCGTCCCGCACCGCCCGCATCTGGTCGAACGCGTCACCCGTGAGGGCGTACGCGAAGCCCGTGGACGGCTGGAAGCCCGCCCAGCCGCGCCCCATGTAGCGGCGCTCGAAGATCGGCATGGTCCGATCCTGCCAGCACGGCGTCCGCCGCCCAAGACCTGCCCACCCTCCGGCCGGGTGCTCCTAGGATGCCGCGCATGCGCAGCCCTGCCACCGACCTCCACACCGTCGTCGCCGGTGTCGTCTGCGCGCTGGTCGGCTTCACCTCGTCGTTCGCGGTCGTCCTGGCAGGCCTGCAGGCCGTCGGGGCCGCGCCCCAGCAGGCCGTTTCCGGCCTCATGGCCGTCACGCTCACCATGGGCCTGGGCACCCTGGTCTTCTCGTGGCGTACGCGGACCCCGATCACGATGGCGTGGTCGACACCGGGTGCCGCCCTGTTGGCGGGCACGGCCGCCCCGCACGGGGGCTTTCCCACAGCCGTCGGCGCCTTCATCGTCACGGGCGTGCTGCTGGCGCTCGCCGGCCTGGTCCGGCCCTTCGGCCGCCTCGTCCAGCGCATCCCCACCTCGTTGGCGAGCGCCATGCTCGCCGGCGTGCTGCTGACCCTGTGCATCGCACCGTTCACCGCGCTCGCGAAGACCCCGGGGGCCATCGCGCCGGTGCTACTGGTGTGGCTCGTCGTGCTGCGGCTGGCCCCGACCTGGGCCGTCCCGGCGGCGCTCGTCGCCGCGCTGGGCGTGATGGCGGCCCGAGGGTCGTTGACGAAGGTCGCCGAGATGCCGCTGCTCCCCACCCCGGGGCTGGTGGTGCCGGGCTTCGACGGCGCTGCGGTCGTCGCCATCGCGCTGCCGCTGTTCCTGGTCACGATGACCTCGCAGAACATCCCGGGCGTGGCGGTGATGAAAGGACTCGGCTACACCGTTGCGTGGACCCCGGCACTCGCCTACACCGGCGGCGCCTCGGTGGTGAACGCGTTCCTCGGCGGCTCGTGCATCAACCTCGCCGCCATCTCGGCCGCCCTCGCGGCTGGCCCCGACGCCGGGCCCGATCCCACCCGGCGCTGGCGGGCGGGCGTCTCGGCGGGTGCGACCTACCTGCTCCTCGTCCCCCTGTCGGCACTCGTTGTCGGCGTCGCAAACGCCGCCGCGACCGCGCTCGGCGACGCCGAGCACCGGCTGCCGGCGGCGCTCACCATGGTCGTCGCCGCCTCCGGGTTCACGGCGCTGGGCATCGGGGCGGCGTTCTGGGCCCTGCTGGCCGGTCTGGTGATGTACGCGCTCCAGCGCGGGTGACTCATCTCAGGTCGTCGGGGTTCGCCAGGCCACCCTTACCCTCCGGGCCGTCCGGCCACGGGTGAGGCCCGCCGTCGGCGTACCAGCCGGCGTATCGCCGGAGGAGTGTGTCGTCCAGCGCATCGGCGATCACGGCCAGCTGTGTGCCGCGCTGCCGCATCAGCGCGATGGCGCGGGCGCCCTCGTCGCTGTTGATCCGACACACCAGATAGTGGCCGCGGACCCGCCACGAGAACGCCAGCTGCTTCATGGTCTCGACGACCCTCGGCGCGAGGAAGGCCGTCGCGTACGCCCTCGCCTCTTCGGAGTCGTCCCAGCCCGTGACGTGGTATAGCCGGTCGAAGGCCATGTCGCCGGTGTCGACGTCGCCGGCTCTGTCAATCTTGCCCGTCTCGCGCTCGACGGTCAGCGGCGGAAGATCGCCGCGAAGCGGGACGAGCAGAACCAGGGCCCTGCCGCCGCTGGTGTCCACGTGCTCGAACGCCGTGAAGGTCACCGGTTCCCCGGAGCGCGTACGCCTGCCCGCCACCAGCCCGTCGATGCGGTTGGCGTATCCACCGGGACCGAAGCTGTCGGGCGGGGCCGTGTCACGCCAGAGCCCGGTGATGCCCGTGGCCGTGGGGTCGAACGAGAAGGTCGAGGGGATGACCGAGGGGTCGGCAAAGATGTCCTTCCTACGGCGCTCGGCCGTGGCACGTCGGCGGGGGCGTCCGGAGTCCTTGGGCCAGGAGGCCCGGACCCACCAGACCAGGGCCGCGCAGACCACGGTGCCGACAGCCGGCCAGACCAGCCACGGGCCGGGGTCGACGAACGCACCCACCACGAGCACGACAGGGCTGACGAGGACCCCCAGCAGGATGAACACACAACCGAGCTCGGCCCTGCGGCTCTCCTCCTCGTAGCCCCTTCTCCTGCGCCTGCCCACCGGCCCATCGTGCCACGGGCGGGGCCGAGGCGCCGGAGCCCGGATCCGAGGAGGATCCGGGCTCCGGCGCGACTCGGTCAGGCGTCACTCGCCCAGCTGCTCCTGAACCGGGGGCGGGGCGGCCGCGTCACCCGCGATGCCGTCGGCCGGCGACAGGGACTCGGCCTTCTTGCGCGTCGTGCGCTTCGCTGCGGTCTTCTTCGCCGTCGCCTTCTTGGTCGTCCGACGCGTGACCGTCTTCTTCACCGGGACATCGATCGACAGCTCCGTCTCCGGGTCCTTCGTCAGCTCCGGCGCCGGGGCGTCCGCGGCCAGACCGTCGGCGGGCGACGCGGACTCGGTCTTCTTTCGCGAGGCCCGCGTACGCTTCGCCGGCTTATCCGGCGCCTCGGCCGCCTGGTCGGCGGTCAGCGGCGGGACCAGCGGATCGTCGTGCGACAGCGCCGGGGCGGGGGCATCAGCGGCCAGGCCGTCGGCGGGCGAGACCTGGTCCCGGCCGCCGTCGGCGGGCAGCTCGGCCTGGGCCCCGTCGGTCGTGGCCCGGGCGGTCTCGGCCTGATCGGCCTCGACACGGCGCGCCTCAGCCGTCTCGTCGGCCGGGAGCGCGGCCGAGGTGGACTCGGCCGATGCGACGACGGACTGGTCCTTCGTCTCGTCGGGCTTCACCTCGTCCGACTTCGGCTTCGGATGGGGGAACTTGCGCCTGACCGGCTCGGACTGCTGCTGGTCGTTGCCGCCCTTCGTGCCGCCGTTGTTCCCGGACCCGTTGTTCCCGTTGTCTCCCGACCCGCTGTTGCCGTTGTCGAAGTTGTTGCCGCGACCCTTGCCGCCACGGGAACGACCCCGGCCACGACCGCGATCGCCGCCGTCGGAGGGGGCCTGCGTCTCGACGGGCATGTCGTGGATCTCGTAGCCGCGGCCCTTGCAGTGCTCGCAGTCCTCGGTGAAGGCCTCGGCGAGACCGGTGCCGATCTTCTTGCGCGTCATCTGCACCAGGCCCAGCGACGTGACCTCGGCGACCTGATGTCGCGTACGGTCGCGACCCAGGCACTCCACGAGGCGCCGCAGCAGCAGCTCACGGTTGGCCGGCAGGACCATGTCGATGAAGTCGATCACGATGATGCCGCCGATGTCGCGCAGGCGGAGCTGGCGTACGACCTCCTCGGCCGCCTCGAGGTTGTTCGACGTGACCGTCGCCTCGAGGTTGCCGCCCGTGCCGGTGAACTTGCCGGTGTTGACGTCGATGACCGTCATGGCCTCGGTGCGGTCGATGACCAGCGAGCCACCCGACGGCAGGAAGACCTTGCGCTCGAGCGCCTTGGCGATCTGTTCGTCGATGCGGTGACGGGCGAAGATGTCGCCCCGCTCGGGGTCCCAGCGCTCGATGCGCTCGGCCAGGTGGGGGGCCACGTGGGTTACGTACGCGGTGACCGTGTCGTACGCGTCGTCAGACGTGCCGTTGCCGGAGATGACGAGCTTCGAGAAGTCCTCGGTGAACAGGTCACGGACGATGCGGACGGTCGGGTCGGGCTCGGCGTACAACTGCTGCGGCGCCTGGCCGCTCTTGACCTTCTTCTCGATGGCCTCCCACTGGGCCTTGAGACGGTTCACGTCGCGGACGAGCTCGTCCTCCGACGCGCCCTCGGCGGCCGTGCGCACGATGACCGAGGCCTCGTCCTGGACGAGCTCGCCGAGGATCGACTTCAGGCGCTTGCGCTCGGTGTCGGCGAGCTTGCGGGAGATGCCCGACAGGTGACCGCCCGGCGAGTACACCACGTAGCGGCCGGGCAGCGATATGTGGTTGGTCAGGCGGGCGCCCTTGGCACCGACCGGGTCCTTCGTCACCTGAACGAGGATCGGCATGCCCGACTTGAGGACCTTCTCGACCTTCTTCTGCTGGCCGTCTGAGCCGAACGAGTCCCAGTCGACCTCACCGGCGTACAGCACGGCGTTGCGGCCGCGGCCGATGTCGATGAAGGCCGCCTCCATCGACGGGAGCACGTTCTGGACGCGGCCGAGGTAGACGTTGCCGATCAGCGACGACGCCGAAGCGCGGTCTACGTAGTGCTCCACGAGCACGTCGTCCTCGAGGACGGCGATCTGCGACAGCTCCTCGTTCTGGCGGATGACCATCGTGCGCTCGACCGACTCGCGTCGGGCCAGGAATTCGGACTCGCTGAGGATCGGGGTACGCCGGCGCCCGGCGGCACGGCCCTCGCGGCGACGCTGGCGCTTGGCCTCCATGCGCGTCGAGCCGTCGATGCCGGTGACCTCGTCGGACGCCTTCTTGCGCGGCTCACGAACGCGATCGACGACCTCGACGTCGGCGTCGTCGTCACCCGACGAGGCCGAGTCACCACGGCGGCGGCGGCGACGCCGGCGGCGACGGCCCTCGGAATAGTCTCCCTGCTCGTCGGAGTCGTCGTTGTCGCTGTCGTCGTCCGAGTCGCCGGAGCCCGGCTCGTCGGTCGACTTCTCGTCGTTCTCGTCGTCGTCGGAGCGGTCGTCGCCCTCGTCTGAGTCGTCGTCGTTCGATCCCTGGCCCCCACGGCGACGGCGACGTCCACCGCGGCGGCGGCGCCGGCGGCGGGGCCGGCCGTCGTCGGAGCCGTCGTTGTCCTCCCCGCTGTCCCCGTCGTCGTCGGAGTCGTTCTCGCCGTCGTCGGATTCGGCGGTCTCCTCCTGCTCGGAGGTCTCGGACTCGTCAAGTGTGGGAGCGGGCTCACCCTCGGCCGTCACCACCACGTCATCGGCGTCCGCGGCCGACTCGTTGTCCTCGGGCGTCCCGGTGTCGGCGGGGGTGGGCTCGGAGAACGGGCTGGCCACCTCGCTGCGGGGGCGGCGCGTACGCGGGGCGTCTGTCGCCGTCTCGGTGCCGACGTCGACGATGGCATTCGCATCGGCGCTCGGGGTCACCTCTGCGGGCGGCTGTTCGCCGGGAGCCTGGTCGACGACGGCCGGGCCGGCGGGAGCCTGGGCACGAGTGGCGCGCTTGCGCGGGGTCCGCTTGCGCGTCGTACGTGCGGCGTCGTCGGTGTCTGCGACCCCGGTGGCCTCCTCGGCGGCCTCGGCGGACCGGGCCGGCTGGCCGGCCTCGGTGGGGGCCTCCGGCAGCGGCATCGGCGGGGCGGCCTTCCGCACGGCCCGCTTGCGCGCGGGCCTCTTCGCCGACGTCTCGGCCTCAGGCTGCGCCGTCACGACCGCCGGCTCGGCGACGGCGGCCGCACTCGTCTCGGCGGCGGGCGTCTCGGCGGCGGGGACGTCGACCGGCGGACCCGCCGGTCGGCTGGCCGCCCTGCGGCGGCGCCGCGGGGCGGGGGCGGTGTTCTCGTCACCCGAGGTGGTGGTGTCGTTCGTGGGCTCGTCGAGCATGCGACTCCTTCGCCGACCCGCGTCGGGCCGACCTCGCTGGGCGCATCCGTGGGGCGCCGCAAAACCTGTGGTTCGTTCCCGGGCCGAGCGATCTCCCGCGGTCGCGTACGTCGCGGTGGAGATCCGAATCACAACCTGACACCTTGTGAAGCCTGCGGCTGCTCGGGATCGACCGGGCCGCCGGCGGCGACCCGAACCTGCCTCCACTATCCCACACGTCCCAACCTGCGTACACGTCTGTCACCGGCGTGGTCAGCGCACCGACGAGAGGCCGATATCTGCCCCTTGGAGCGTGACGGCCAGCGCACGCTGCTCGTCATCTCCGCAGGAGACGACGTGGAACCAGACGTGGTTCTGGCCCTCGAACCCGGGCGGCTCAAACCTCGGCGGGTGACTGGACGAAGGCGCGTCGTGAGCGACGGCGGCCCCGTCCGGGGCCACCACGGGTGATCAGACCGTCAGAACGGGCACTCCAGGCCCGACTCGGTCAGCTCCCCCTGCGCGAGCCGGGTGAGCAGCGCGTTCTTCGGCACCTCGAGCTCTGGGGTCACGGCCACCAGTCCGTTGATCACGTCGTCGGGGCGCACCAGCGGCGTGCCGTGGCGGGCCACCAGTGCGATGCCCGTCCCGGTCGCGCGCAGCTCGACGACGGCCTCGCGTGCGTCGAAGGTGCGCATGCCGTTCTTGGTCATGCGCTGCACCTCGACGTGCTCCTCGGCGAGGAACGCCGCGACAGCACGCTCGAGCAGCTCCGGATCGGCCACGTCGAAGTCGACCTGCCACGCGGAAGCGGCCAGCCGGTCGGCCAGCGCACCGGGAGTGGCCTCGACGACCGCGAGGACGTCCAGACCGGGCGGGAGCGCGGCGTCGAGGGCCGCGCGCACCTTCTCGGGGTCGCAGCGCTCGGACAGGCCGATCTCCAGGTATTCGGCCTCGGTGGCCGCACCGGTCGGCGACGCGTTGGCGAACGAGACGCGCGGGTGGGGGTTGAACCCTGACGAATAGGCCATCGGCACCGCAGCGCGACGCAGCGCGCGTTCGAACGCCCGTCCGAAGTCGCGGTGGGAGGTGAAGCGGGCCCGGCCGCGCTTGGCGTACCGGATGCGGAGCTTCTGCACCGGCGGCGCCTGCTGCTCGGGCTGTCGGCGCTTCTTCGACGAGGGATCTGACACGACGCGCTAGCCTACCCGGCGACCCACACCGCACCGAACCCCGGAAGGAACCGGCGAGACCCACCGTGGAGCGCACCTCCCTGTCCACCCGACCGTGGCTCATGCTCACGGCACTGCTGGTGCTGGCACTGAACCTCCGACCGACCGCCTCGGCACCCGGCCCCGTCCTCGACCTGATCCGTGCCGACCTCGGGATGAGCGGCGCCGTCGCCGGTCTCCTGACGTCGTTGCCGGTACTCTGTTTCGCCGCGTTCGGCGCGCTCGCGCCGATGCTGGCCAACCGGTACGGCGGCCATCGTGTGGTGCTGGTGTCGGTCGTGGCCATGGTCGTCGGCCAGATCCTCCGCCTCCACGTCCCGGGACAGGCGCTGTTCCTGGCCGCATCGGTCGTGGCGCTGGCCGGCATGGCGATGGCCAACGTGCTGCTCCCGTCCCTGGTCAAGCAGCATTTCCCCGAGCGCATCGGCTTGGTCACCGCCCTGTACTCGACGTCGATCATCGTGGGTCTGACCGCGGCCTCGATGCTGACCGCTCCCCTGGCTCTGGCCGCCGGTGGCTGGCGGCAGGCCATGTGGGCCTGGGTGCTGCTCGCGCTGGCCGCCGTCGGCCCCTGGCTGGTCATGCTCGCCCACGACCGCGGCCACGTGCCGAGCCACGGTGCGTCGCGCATCTCGCTGTCCCGGGTCGCACGCACCCCGCTGGGCTGGTGCATGGCCCTGTTCTTCGGCTTCCAGTCGGGCTCGGCGTACTCGGTGTTCGGGTGGCTGGCCTCCATCTACACCGACGCGGGTGCCTCACACGCCGCCGCCGGGCTCTACCTCGGCATCGCGACCGGCGTCGGCATCCCGCTGGGCTTCCTGCTGCCCGCGTACACGGCCCGCAAGAACTCGCCGTACGCGCTGCTGGTCGCCATCGGCGTCGGCGGCGCCGTCGGCTATCTGGGTCTGGCGTACGCCCCGCTCGCCGCGCCCGTGGCGTGGGCGCTGCTGGTGGCGATCGGCACGGCCGCCTTCCCGATCTTCCTCGCCCTGATGGGCATGCGGGCCCGAACCAGCGAGGGGACGGCGGCGCTGTCGGCGTTCGCCCAGAGCGTGGGCTATCTGGTCGCCGCACCGTGGCCGATCCTCATGGGCGTGCTGCGCGACGCCACCGGCTCCTACCACTGGCCGCTGATGATGCTGACCGCAATGCTGGTGCCGGTCACCGGTTTCGCCCTGCTGTCCTCGCGCCCGCAGTGGCTGGAGGACCAGCTGCCGCAGCGGTGACGCCCCGACTGGGGTGACCACAGGGTCAGGGCTTATGGTTCACCCGTGGCCCGCCAATACCTGTTCTGTCCCGACGACGACGGGGAGAAGGTCGAGATCGCCGTACGCGGTCGCCAGATCCTCGCCCGCCCGATGATCAACTTCGGCACCGCGTACTCGTTGGACGAGCGCCGCCAGCTCGGGCTGAGCGGCCTCTTGCCGCCGGCCGTCTCGACGCTCAACGCCCAGGCCAAGCGCGTCTACGAGCAATACCGCAACCAGCCGGACGACCTGAGCAAGAACGTCTACCTGACCGCGCTGCAGGACCGCAACGAGATCCTGTTCTACCGCGTCGTCAGCGACCACCTCGAAGAGATGATGCCCATCATCTACACGCCGACGATCGGCGAGGCGATCCAGAAGTTCTCCCAGTGGTTCAACCGGCCCCGCGGCATGTTCCTGTCGATCGAGGACGCCGACAACATCGAGGACGCCCTGCGCTCCTACGGCCAGGGTCCCGACGACGTCGACCTCATCGTCGTCACCGACTCCGAGGGCATCCTCGGTATCGGTGACCAGGGCGTGGGCGGCATCCGCATCTGCGTCGGCAAGCTGACCGTCTACACCGCCGCGGCCGGCATCCATCCGCTGCGCGTGCTGCCGATCGTCCTCGACGTCGGCACCGACAACATGGAGCTGCTCAACGACGAGGGCTACCTGGGCGTCCACCAGGCTCGCGTCCGCGGCAAACGCTACGACGACTTCGTCGACTCGTTCGTCAAGGCGGCCACCAAAATGTTCCCGAAGGCGCTCGTCCACTGGGAGGACTTCGGCGCGGCCAACGCTCACCGCATTCTCGAAAAGTACCGCGACGAGATCTGCACCTTCAACGACGACATCCAGGGCACCGCCGCGGTCGTCGTGGGCGCCGCACTCGCCGCGGTCAAGGCCAAGGGCGAGACGATGTCCGAGCAGCGCGTGGTGATTCACGGCGCCGGCACGGCAGGTGTGGGCATCGCCGACCTGCTCACCCAGGTGCTCGTCGACGAGGGCATGCCGGTCGAGGAGGCCCGCAAGAAGTTCTGGTGCCTCGGCTCGCGCGGCCTCATCCGAAGCGACTCGAAGATGCGTCCGTTCCAGGAGCCGTACGCGCGCACCACCGCCGAGGTGACGGACTGGGAGCTCGACGCCAAGGGCCGCTATGAGCTGCTCGACGTCGTCCGCAACGTCCAGCCGACCATCCTCGTCGGCACGTCCGGCCAGCCGGACACCTTCACCGAGAAGGTCGTCCGCGAGATGCACGCCCACTGCGCGCGTCCGGTCATCATGCCGCTGTCCAACCCGACCAAACTCACCGAGGCGCTGCCGTCCGACGTGCTCGAGTGGACCGACGGCGATGCGATGATGGCCACCGGCTCGCCGTTCGAGCCCATCCACCATGAGGGCGTGGAGTTCGAGATCGCCCAGGCCAACAACGCGCTGGTCTTCCCCGGCATCGGCCTGGGAGTCATCGCGGTGCGCGCCACACGCGTCACCGACCGCATGATCGCCGCGGCCGCCCGCGCCGTCGCGGAAATGACCGACGCCACGAAGCGAGGCTCCGCGCTGCTGCCGTCGATGGCCCACCTGCGGGCCGTGTCGGCGACCGTCGCCCTACGCGTGGCCGAGGCCGCCGCCGAGGAGGGCGTGGCGACGGTCGAGCTCGAGAACCCCATCCAGGACATCTACGACAAGATGTGGAAGCCGAACTACCCCCGGGTGAAGGTCGTCACCAACGAGCTGACGCCCAAGCGCAAGGGCTGACCCCTCCGGTCCCGACGATCGGGACATTCTGAGCTCGTGGCGTCGATGGTGGGTGGCTTCCCCGCATTCGTGGCCATGGCAGAGGCGGAGTGCATCGCTTGGGGGCGGCGGTGGCGGCACCAGCTGATGAGTGACGATCAGTCGCTGGTGGGCTGGACCAGCCAACAGCCGTCGTGCATGAGGGTACGGTCGGCCGACTCGCACTCCCCCCGCCACGCCTGGATCCGGCGCGGGCGGACGATGAACATCGTCTCGTCGTCACCCGGGCTGTGACCGCTCTGGACCTCGTACGCGGCCAGCAGGTCGGGGTGCTCGCGGCGCATGTCGGCCACGCTGTGACGGTCGGAGACCTCCGCGTCGATGACGACGCAGTCGCGGCTGCCGCCCACGGCCACGCGTACGCGCGGGTCTGCCTCGAGGCGGCGTGCGGTCGGCCAGTGGGCACCGATGGCGACGAGCACGGTCTCCTGATGCCATGCGATGGGCACCGGCGTCACATGGGGGGTCGGGCCCACGGTGGCGACCCACCCGTCGAGGCCCGCGGAGGACAGCAGGGCCAGCGTGTCGGCCCTGCGCTCGGCGTACGCGCGCGGCTCGGTCATGCGGCCACCCTAGCGTTCACCGGCGGGAAGGTATCACTCGGCGGCGAGCGCGGAACGGACCTTCGGCAGGGGCAGCAGCACCCTGTCGGTGGGGCCGATCTGGATCTCGGTGTCCATCTGGGGGCACACGCCGCAGTCGTAGCACGGCGTCCAGCGGCAGTCGTCGACCTCCTGCTCGTCGAGGGCGTCCTGCCAGTCCTCCCACAGCCAGTCACGGTCGAGGCCCGAGTCGAGGTGGTCCCACGGCAGGACCTCGTCGTAGTCGCGCTCACGCGTGGTGAACCAGTCGAGCGACACGCCCAGCTGGGTGAGCTCGCGCTCGGCGAGCGCGGTCCAGCGGTCGTAGGAGAAGTGTTCCGACCAGCCGTCGAAGCGACCGCCGTCGCGCCACACGGCCTCGATGACCCGGCCGACGCGGCGGTCGCCGCGCGAGAGCAAGCCCTCGATGATGCCGGGCTTGCCGTCGTGGTAGCGGAAGCCGATCGCTTTGCCGTACTGCCTGTCCTCGCGGATGACGTCGCGCAGCTTCTTCAGCCGCTCGTCGGTCGTCTCGACGTCGAGCTGGGCCGCCCACTGGAACGGTGTGTGGGGCTTCGGCACAAAGCCGCCGATCGAGATGGTGCAGCGGATGTCGCGGTGGCCCGCGGCCTCACGGCCGGTGGCGATGACGCGCTTGGCCATGTCGGCGATCGCCAGCACGTCCTCGTCGGTCTCGGTCGGCAGGCCGCACATGAAGTAGAGCTTCACCTGGCGCCAGCCGTTGGCGTACGCGGTGGCGACCGTGCGGATCAGGTCGTCCTCGTCGACCATCTTGTTGATGACCTTGCGCATGCGCTCCGAGCCGCCCTCGGGGGCGAAGGTCAGCCCCGAGCGGCGGCCGTTGCGCGACAGCTCGTTGGCGAGCGTGATGTTGAAGGCGTCTACGCGCGTGGACGGCAGCGACAGCGACACGTTCGAGCCCTCGTAGCGGTCGGCGAGCTGCTTGGTGACCTCGCCGATCTCGGTGTGGTCGGCGCTCGACAGCGACAACAGGCCGACCTCCTCCAGGCCGGTGGCCTGCAGGCCCGCCTCGACCATGGAGCCGATGGTCTCGATGTTGCGCTCGCGCACCGGCCGGGTGATCATGCCGGCCTGGCAGAAGCGGCAGCCCCGCGTGCAGCCGCGGAAGATCTCCACCGAGTAGCGCTCGTGGACCGTCTCGGCCAGCGGCACCAGCGGCTTCTTTGGGTAGGGCCACGCGTCCAGGTCCATCAGCGTGTGCTTGGCGACGCGGAAGGGTACGCCGGGGCGGTTGGGCGCCACGCGCTGGATGCGGCCGTCGGGCAGGTAGGTGACGTCGTAGAACTTCGGGACGTAGACCCCGCCGGTCTCCGCCAGGCGCAGCAGCAGTCCGTCGCGGCCGCCGGGGCGGCCCTCGTCCTTCCACTCGCGGATGATGTCGGAGATCTTCAGCGAGATCTCCTCGCCGTCGCCCAGGACGGCGCAGTCGATGAAGTCGGCGATCGTCTCGGGATTGAACGCCGCGTGGCCACCGGCGACGACGAGCGGGTCGAACTCGCGTCGGTCGACCGCGTGGACGGGCATGCCCGCCAGATCGAGCGCATTGAGCATGTTCGTGTAGCCCAGCTCGGTGGAGAACGACACGCCCAGCACGTCGAACGCGCCCACCGGGCGGTGGGCGTCGAGCGTGAACTGCGGGATGTCGTTGTGCCGCATGACCTGCTCCATGTCCGGCCACACCGCGTAGGTGCGCTCGGCGAGGATCCAGTCGGTCTCGTTGAGCACCTCGTACAGGATCGCGACGCCCTGGTTGGGCTGCCCGACCTCGTACGCGTCGGGATACATCAGCGCCCAACGCACCTGAGTGGCGTCCCAGTCCTTGACGACGGAGTTGTGCTCGCCTCCCACGTACTGGATCGGCTTTGACACCGCCGACAGAAGGGGCTCGAGGCGCGCGAAGACCGGCTCCGGCGAGGGAGCCTGCGTGGACAGCGTGTGCGTGGTCATAGGAGCCCAAGCGTACGCGGCCCGCGCGCAAGGAGCGAGCCGCACGAGGGGCCTCCCCGTCTCCGGCCGCGGGGTCCCACTCGGAGAACAGAGGAAGGGCCGAGCCAGCACCAACCCACCCACTGCTCTTCGAGCGAGCGCCAGCGAGACGAGGAGCACGTTCCTCCCTCAGCGAACACCGCGGACGCGGGGGTCCATCGCGGCCTCCAGCGGGTAAGTTCGCAGGTGACTCTTCGTGTCCGACAGTTTCGTCACCGGCGCTCGTTAGAGTTGCTGCGTCCCTCGGGCGTGGGGGATGCAATCGTTCGAACCAGGAGTTGAGACATGGCGCGCATCGGAGAGAGCGGCGACCTGCTCAAGTGCAATTTCTGCGGAAAGAGCCAGAAGCAGGTCAAGAAGCTCATCGCCGGCCCCGGCGTCTACATCTGCGACGAGTGCATCGACCTGTGCAACGAGATCATCGAGGAGGAGTTCTCCGAGGGCTCCGACATCGGCCTGCTCGACGACCTGCCCAAGCCGAAGCAGATCTGCGAGTTCCTCGACTCCTACGTGATCGGCCAGTCCGCCGCCAAGAAGGCGCTCGCGGTGGCGGTCTACAACCACTACAAGCGTGTCCAGGCCCAGGCGGCGTCCACGCCGCGCCGTGCCGCCGACGACGACGGCGTCGAGCTCGGCAAGTCCAACATCCTGCTCATCGGACCGACGGGCTGCGGCAAGACCTACCTGGCCCAGACGCTGGCGAAGATGCTCAACGTCCCCTTCGCCATGGCCGACGCCACCGCACTCACCGAGGCTGGCTACGTGGGCGAGGACGTCGAGAACATCCTCCTCAAGCTCATCCAGGCGGCCGACTTCGACGTCAAGAAGGCCGAGACGGGCATCATCTACATCGACGAGATCGACAAGGTGGCGCGCAAGAGCGAGAACCCGTCGATCACGCGCGACGTGTCCGGCGAGGGCGTCCAGCAGGCCCTGCTGAAGATCCTCGAGGGGACGACGGCCTCGGTTCCGCCCCAGGGCGGCCGCAAGCACCCCCACCAAGACTTCATCCAGATCGACACGACCAACGTGCTGTTCATCGTCGGCGGCGCCTTCGCCGGTCTCGAGGACATCATCGACCAGCGCATCGGCAAGCGCCCCATCGGCTTCAACAACGACGCGGAGACGCGCAAGCCGGCGTCGGACGACCCGTTCGCCGAGGTCCGTCCCGAAGATCTCACCAGGTTCGGCCTGATCCCAGAGTTCATCGGCCGCCTGCCGATGATCTCGACCGTCACGCCCCTCGACCGCGAGGCCCTCATCCGCATCCTCGTCGAGCCGCGCAACGCCCTGGTCAAGCAGTTCCGCAAGCTGTTCGAGCTCGACGGCGTCGACCTCGAGTTCACGCCCGGGGCCATCGAGGCCGTCGCCGACCTGGCCCTCGCCCGCGGCACCGGCGCCCGCGGCCTGCGCGCGATTCTCGAGGAGGTCCTCCTCAACGTCATGTACGACGTGCCCAGCGAGGACGACATCGCCCAGGTCATCATCACCGACGAGGTCGTCAACGCCAGCGCCCTGCCCACCCTGGTCCCCCGCTCGGCCCAGCCCAAGCGTGAGCGCCGCAGCCGCAGCGCCTGACCTCCACCCGACCGTCCCGCAGGGTTCCGCTCGTCGAGCGGGCCCTGCGTACGCCTGCACGTCTTCCGTCGTGAGAACCACCGCTCCTCCGCCTACGCAGGCACCATGATGTCTCCCACCACACGCACGACGAAAGGACGCCGATGTCCGGCACCGCCGCCGACCACACCCTCGACGAGGAGCTGGCATCCGATCCCAGCCAGGTACGCCGGGTCGCCGTGGCCTCCGCCTTCGGCACGGGCATCGAGCTCTACGACTTCCTGATCTTCGGCCTGGCCTCCGGGCTGGTGTTCCCGAAGCTGTTCTTCCCCAGTCCGACCCGCTGGTCGGCACACTCCTGTCGTTCATGACGTTCGGTGCCGGGTTTCTGTCGCGACCGCTGGGCGGCGTGGTGTTCGGCCACTTCGGCGACCGGGTGTCGCGCCGGCACATGCTGGTCATCTCCCTGGTCACCACCGGCGCCTGCACGGTCGCGATGGGCCTGCTCCCCACATACGCGACCATCGGCGTCCTGGCCCCCGTGCTGCTGGTGATCCTGCGTACGCTCCAGGGCTTCTTCATGGGCGGCGAGCAGTCCGGCGCCTTCCTCATGGTCACCGAGCACGCCCCGGCGGGCAGCAAGGCCTTCTTCGGCGCGTCGGCCACCGCCGGCTCCCCCATCGGTTCGATCCTCGGCATCCTCGCGTTCCAGATCACCGCCGCCGCGACCGGCCCCGACTTCCTCACGTGGGGCTGGCGCATCCCGTTCCTCGCCTCGATCGTGCTCATCGGCGTCGGGCTGTGGGTCCGTCTGGGTCTGCACGAGTCGCCGGTGTTCAAGGCCATGCAGCAGGAGAACGAGACCACCGGCCACCTGCCGATCGCCAGCGTGCTGCGCAAGGGGTCGGTCCTCATGGTCGCCGGCATCCTCGTCCAGCTCGGCTTCAACCAGTTCATCTTCATCATCAACTCGTTCTCCGCCTCCTACGGCACCCAGCAGCTGAAGATGAACCGGCAGGACATCCTGATGGCCGGCCTGTGGGGTTCGGTCGCCATGCTGCTCGCGGTGTTCGTCGCCTCGTGGCTGGCCGACCGCTTCGGCCTGTTCACCGTCATGATGGGTGGCGCCCTGTTCCAGGTCGCCTGGGCGTTCCCCTACTTCTGGCTGTTCAACACGAAGTCGGTCGCCCTGCTGTACGTCGCCGTGATCGTGGCGTACGTCGGCTCCAGCTTCGTGTTCGGCCTGATGGCGGCCTACTTCGTGAGTCTGTTCGACCCCGAGCACCGCTACTCGGGCGTCGCCATGTCCTACAACGTGGGCGCCGTCCTCGGTGGCGGCCTCTCGCCGTTCATCGCCCAGTGGCTGGTGAAGCAGGGGCTCGGCTCCACGGGCATCTCGGCGTACATCCTCGTCGGCGGCCTGCTGTCGGCGGTCGGTCTGGTGATGAGCCGCCGCCGCGTCGCCGAGCACTTCCCGCGCCGCACCCGAGCCTGACACAGGACGCAGGACGCCCCCGGAGCCGTGGCTCGGGGGGCGTCTTCCTACGCGGCGGCCTGTCGGCGGGCTCAGGGGCGCTGCACGACCGGGGGCGCCCACCCGCAGAGCTGTTCGCGGGCCAGCGTGGGCTCCTCGGAGATGGTGAGGAACGTCAGCCGCGGCGAGACCTTCACGTTGCGCCAAAAGCGGTCCCAGGTGAGGGGCGCGGTGGTCGCGGCCTGCAGCTCGGGCAGGTCGCCGCACTGCAGGGCGACGGCCGCATCGCGCACGTGGCGGTTGCCGACGTCGCCGAGGTTCGTGTAACGAGCCAGCGCCCAGGCCGGGTTCGTGTCGCGGTGGCCCAGTCGGCTCGCGGGCGGCGAGATGGGCTTGGTCTTCGCGGTCACGGCGTCGGTCAGCGCAAGCCGGTCGACGAGGTGGACCTTGTTGCCGGCGTACACGCCCTTGATGCCCATGTTCCAGGTGACGAGGTAGATCCCGTGGCCGTTGACCGTGTCGAACAGGCCGGTCTCGGGGTTGCGCGCGCCGGGAATCTTCTTGCGCCGCTCGACCTCGGCGTTGATCTGGCGCAGCTCGTCGGGCGTCGACGACTTCTGCAGCCACGACCACAGCTCGTCGTCGCGGTAGTAGCTGCGGCCCTGGCGCAGGTCGCTCCAGGCCTGGTACGCGTCCTCGACGGGACCGGAGCCACGCCAGTCGGAGCGGTGCATGGAGCGATGGGCCAGCGTGCGCTGGTGCCAGAAGGCGCGCTCGTTGGCGACACCCTGCAGTGCGGGGCGACCCGAGTAATCGTCGTTGACCAGGTCGATGTCCCACGTGTAGGGGACGCGGGCGCCGCTGCCGACCGCGATAGCCCAACCGACCGCCACCGCGGCGATGAAGGTCACGGCCTGCTGGCCGCGGCGCAGCCCCACCACCGCGACGGGCAGCATCAGCGCGAACGTCGCGGGCAGCAGGAACCGGCCGTGCATGAAGTCGCCGCCGACGCGGACGATGTAGAGCACGTGGAGGATCGCCGCCGGGACCGGGCTCAGCACCGTGATGAGGGTCCGCAGGTCGCGACCGCGCGTCCAGCGGACCACGGGACAGGCGAGGACGGCGACAGCCAGCAGCAGGGGGAACCAGATCGAATACGGGATCGCGTAGTCGAGCAGGTAGTACACCCCCTGCTCCCACTTGGACCCGGACGCGTCCTTCGCCAGCGCCGTGTTCGGCACGAGCGCGGCGTAGTAGCCCATCCGGAAAACCTGGTAGGCGCCCGGCACGAGGATCGCCACCACCAAGGCCCCCAGCCAGCTCGTGATGGACAGGCGGCTCTGGACCAGCAGGGCGAGGGCGAAGAAGGCGGCGTACAGGGCCGCGTCGGGGCGCACCAGCCAGCCCAGGCCGATCACGAAGGCAGGCCAGATCGGGTTCCATGCCCCGCGGAGCCGTTCACCCTTCTCGGGCAGGCGACGCATGAGCAGCCAGTAGCACAGCGCCATCCAGCAGAAGTTCAGGCTGGTCTCGAGGCCGGAGGTCGCGAAGTCCCAGAACGGCGGGAGGGCGACCATGACGGCGGTGCCGAGCGGCACGAAGCCGACGAGGTCGGGGTGGCTGCGCCGTGCGACACGGATGCCCGCGAACGTCGCGAGCGCCAGCGCCGTCGTGGTCAGGGCGAGGCCCAGGATGACGCTGACGACGCCGAGGTCGTTGAACGGGAGGACCTTCTGGGCGACGAGCATCAGGCCGAGCCACAGCGTGCTCGTGCCAGCCTCGACCCGCTCCCCGATGTTGTAGACCGGACCGTTGCCGCCGAGGATCTGGTTGAGGATGCGGATGTTGATGTAGCCGTCGTCGGAGACCCAGCGCAGGATGTAGCCGAGGATGAAGCCGAGGGCCACCGGGATCGCGAGCAGCACGGCCGACTTCCAGCCGCCCTCGAACCCGCGCAGGCGCTCGACCAGCGACCGGCGCGGGGCCTTCGCCACGCTGGCACCCGCCTCCTGGGGCTGCTCGGCGGGGCTCGTGGTGCCGGGCTTCGCAGCGGCGTCGGATTTCGTAGCGGCGTCGGATTTCGCAGTGGCGTCGGGCTTCGCAGTGGCGTCGGACGAGTCCCCCGTCGGCGTGCCCTTCACAGCGCCGTCCCGGACCGACCCCGAGGACCCGTTGTCAGCGGAGGTCGTCGGGGTGTGCTTCGTGGCTGACGCCTCGTCGGGGCGCCCGTCGGCGGTGGACTTCTCAGGGGACTCGTTCGCCACGTCAGGCCTTCGTCTCGGGGTCGGCGAGCTCGACGGCCACCGTCAGCGGCTCGGGCGAGTCGACCCACACCACCTCGCCCGTGAGCCGGCCCACGGCGCGCAGGTCAGGCTCGATGGCCCGCAGGCGCTCAATCGTGTCGGCGGGGCCCGAGAGCTCGGCCCGGGTCGCCTCGGTCTTCATCGACACCTTCGCGCTCGACTTGGCGCCGCGGATGGCGATCAGGGCCGCCGCCACGTCGTCGAGCAGGGCGTCGGAGCCCTCGTCGGGCAGCGCGTCGGCCGTCGGCCAAGAGGCCAGGTGAATCGAGCCCTCGCGGAACCACGACCACACCTCCTCGGTCACGAACGGCAGGAACGGCGCGAACAGGCGCAGCACCACGTCGAGGGTGCGGGTGAGCGCCGCGCGCGCGGAGGCGGCGGCCTCGTCGCCTTGGGCACCGTATGCGCGCTCCTTCACCAGTTCGAGGTAGTCGTCGCAGAACGACCAGAAGAACGTCTCGGTCACCTCGAGCGCCGTGGTGTAGTCGAAGCGTTCGAAGGCCGCGGTGGCCTCGGCCACGACGGTACGCAGCCGCGTGAGCAGCGCGAGGTCAACCGGGTTGGTCGGCGCGACGTCGGTCTGGCCGTAGCCGAGCACGAACTTCGAGGCGTTGAGCACCTTCATGGCGAGGCGGCGGCCGACCTTCATCTGTGACTCGTCGAACGGCGAGTCAGCGCCGGGACGCGCCATCGCGGCACGCCAGCGCACCGCGTCGGCGCCAAACCTGTCGAGGATCTCGGTCGGCACGACGACGTTGCCCTTGGACTTCGACATCTTCTTGCGGTCGGGGTCCACGACGAAGCCCGAGATGGTTGCCCGCCGCCAGGGAGCGGTGCCGTTCTCGAAGTGGGCGCGCACCACGCGGGAGAACAGCCACGTGCGGATGATGTCGTGAGCCTGCGGTGCGACGTCCATCGGGAACGTCAGCGCGAACAGCTCCGGGTCGCGCTCCCAGCCGCAGGCGATCTGCGGCGACAGCGACGACGTCGCCCAGGTGTCCATGACGTCGGGGTCGCCGATGAAGCCGCCGGGCTGGTTGCGCTGGTCCTCGGTGTAACCGGGCGGGCAGTCGGAGCTCGGGTCGACCGGCAGCGTGTCCTCCGGCGCGGTGATCGGGTACGCATAGTCGGGCTCGCCGTCGGCGTCGAGCGCGTACCAGACCGGGAACGGGACGCCGAAGAAGCGCTGGCGCGAGATGAGCCAGTCGCCGTTGAGGCCGTTGACCCAGTTGGTGTAGCGGTGCTTCATGTGCTCCGGCACCCACTGGAGCTCGTCGCCGCGCGCCAGCAGCGCCTGCTTGAGGTCGTCGTCACGGCCGCCGTTGCGGATGTACCACTGGCGCGTCGACACGATCTCCAGCGGCTTGTCGCCCTTCTCGAAGAAGTTGGCCTTGCGCTCGGTCTTCTTGGGCTCGCCGTCCATGTCGCCGCTCTCGCGGAGCATGGCGACGATAGCCTCGCGGGCCGAGAAGGCGGTCTTACCGGCGAGCTCGGCGTACGCCTCTGGCTGCACGAGCCACTCGGGAGTCTCGCGCAGCAGGCGGCCGTCGCGGCCGATGACCGTGCGGGTGGGCAGCTGCAGCTCGCGCCACCACTGGACGTCGGTGAGGTCGCCGAACGTGCAGCACATCGCGATGCCCGCACCCTTGTCCATCTCGGCGGCGGGGTGGGCGACCACTGGGATCTCCACGCCGAACAGCGGTGAGGTGACCGTCGTGCCGAACAGCGGCTGGTAGCGCTCGTCGTCGGGGTGGGCGATCAGCGCGCACACCGCAGGGATCAGCTCGGGGCGCGTCGTCTCGATCCACACCTTCTCGCCGCCGGGGCGGGCGAAGCCGATGCGGTGGTAGGCACCCGGGTAGTCGCGCGCCTCCAGCTCGGCCTGGGCGACGGCGGTCTGGAACGTCACGTCCCACATCGTCGGTGCCTCCGAGAGGTACGCCTCGCCGCGCGCGTGGTTGCGCAGGAACGCCTTCTGGGCGACGGCCCGCGAGTCGTCGGAGATCGTCTCGTACAGGGTCGACCAGTCGACCGACAGGCCCACGCGGCGCCACAGGTCCTCGAACGCCTTCTCGTCGACCGCGGTGAGCTCGTGGCACAGCTCGACGAAGTTGCGGCGGCTGATCGGCACCTGCTTCTTCGGGTCGGGCTTGGCCGGCGGCGTGAAGTCGGGGTCGTAGGGCACGCTCGGGTCGCAGCGCACGCCGTAGTAGTTCTGGACGCGGCGCTCGGTCGGGAGGCCGTTGTCGTCCCAGCCCATCGGGTAGAACACGTGCTTGCCCGTCATGCGCTGGTAGCGCGCCACCACGTCGGTGTGGGTGTAGGAGAACACGTGGCCGACATGGAGCGAGCCCGACACCGTGGGCGGAGGGGTGTCGATGGAGAAGACCTGCTCGCGCGACTCGGGGCGGACGAACGCGTACGTCTTGTCCTCGGCCCATACGCCGGCCCACTTCGACTCCAGCCCCTCGAGGGCCGGCTTGTCGGGAACGCGGGAGACAGTGGTGGGCTGATCAGTCATGGTGCGAATCCTAGGAGTTGGAACAAGGCGCCGCACGTTCGTTCACGGGCGAGTCCTCAGCCGGCTCCCCCGGCTCCTGACTCATCGATCGGCCAGCTGTCGGCTTCTGGGCGCGCGCGGCGAGCTCGACCCGGGAGAGGAGGACTCCTGCGCCGCACGCGCACCTCGATCGTCGACGACATCGGTGCCCGAATGCAGTGACCGGCCCCCGCGGTGTGGAGGGCCGGTCGGCCGGGTCGTGCGTCAGCGTCGGGTCACTTGGCGAGCGCCTGGATCTCCGTGCGGAGGGAGTTGACGTCTGCGGTCAGCTTCTTGTTGTCGAGCGTCTTGCCGTTCACGCGCAGCGACGGGGTGCCGGTGATGCCGTCCTTGCCCGCCTGCTCGTCCATCTTGTTGACGTAGGCCTTGAACTGGCGCTGCTTGTAGCAGGTCTGGAAGCTCGTCAGCTTGTCGCCGGTGATGCCGGCCTGCTGCGCGTACTCGCCGGTGAGCTGGTCGTCGGTGTAACCCTCGCCCTCCTCGCGCGGCTGGTGGGAGAAGACGGCGTCGTGGTACTTCGCGTACGCGCCCACCGTGTCGGCGCAGACGGCCGCGTTGGCCGCGCGCTCGGAGGCGTCGTTGCGCAGGTTGATGTCGAGGAACTTCATCGTGTGGTATTCGAGCTGGATCTCGCCGTTGTTGGCCATCTCCTCCAGCGTCGGGCCGAACTTGTCCTCGAACTGCTTGCAGGCCGGGCACTGGTAGTCGAAGTACAGGCTCACCACGGGCGCGCCCTGCTTGGCCTTGTCCTTGAACGGGATCATGCCGTCCTTCTTGGCCGTGGCCGACGGCGGGATGTTCTTGGCCTGGCCCTCGTTGAACTTGTAGACGGCATAGCTGACGCCGCCGATGAGGATGAGGGCGAGCAGCGCGCCCACGACGCCGAAGACGATCCGCTGGTTCTTCTTGCGCTTCGCCTCGGCGATCTGGGCGGCGCGCAGCTGTGCGCGGCGGCTTCCGTCCCTGGCGGGCTTGTGCTTGCTCATCGGCTTTCCTTCACGGGGTCGTGGTGGTCGGTCGGGTCGTCCTCGTCGTCGAGGTCGTCGAAGTCGTCGAGGTCGGAGGGGGTGGGGTCCCCGAAGAGTTTCTCATCCAGGCTGAACGGCGTGCGAGGACGCACCGTGAGCCACAGGCCGAGCACCATCAGCCCGATGTCGCGGGCGATCTCCCACGGGTATTTCCGGACGGCCTCGGCCCACGCGATCTCGCCGCCACCGCCGAAGCATCCGCAGTCGATGGAGATGCCGCGGGCCCACGCGGAGGCGATGCCGATGACGAACGCCAGCATCAGCAGCGCACTCGCCAGGCCCGCCCAGCGGGTCAGCAGGCCGAGGATGAGCAGCGCGCCGAGGAGGACCTCGAACATCGGGAGCGCGTAGCCGACGACCTGGGCGACCTCGTAGGGCAGCAGCTGGTAGCCGCGGACGGCCAGCACCGACTCCTCGAGGTGGCCGATCTTCGCACCGCCGGCCCACAGCCACACGACGCCGAGCACCAGGCGGGCGAGCAGGCCGATCCAGTCGGGGACGCCGCGCCGGGGTCGTGGGGTCGCGACGGTCTGGGCGCTCATGGCCAACAGCATAGGATGCGGGTTGAAATGACAACGAATCATGACCGTCTCGTGACCGAACTCACCGCGCGCTGGCCCGAGAACCGGGTCGCGCCCAGCCTCGACCGCATGCAGGCCATCATGGACCTGCTGGGCGAGCCCCAGCGCTCCTACCCGGTGATCCACGTCGCCGGCACCAACGGCAAGGGCTCGACCGCCATCATGATCGAGGCGCTACTGCGCTCGACCGGCCTGCGTACCGGGCGCTACTCCAGCCCCCACCTGGTCGACATCACCGAGCGCATCGCGATCGACGGCCGCCCGATCTCCCAGGAGCGCTTCGGCGAGGTGTGGGCCGACATCGAGCCGTACGTCACCATGGTCGACGGCATGGACCTGCCCGCCGGCGACGGCGAGCCCGGCTGCCCCATGACGTTCTTCGAGGTCCTCACCGCCATGGCGTACGCAGCCTTCGCCGACGCCCCCGTCGACGTCGCCGTCGTCGAGACCGGGCTCGGCGGCACCTGGGACGCCACCAACGTCGCCGACGGCGAGGTCGCCGTAGTCATGCCGATCGGCCTCGACCACACCCACCTGCTCGGCTCGACGCTCACGAAGATCGCCGGCGAGAAGGCCGGCATCATCAAGCCCGGCGCCATCGCGGTCCTCTCCGGGCAAGAGCCCGAGGCCGCTCAGGTCCTGCTGGCCCGCTGCGCCGAGGTCGGTGCACTACCGATGCGCGAGGGCGTCGACTTCGGTCTGCTCGAGCGCCAACGTGCCGTCGGCGGCCAGCTCCTGCGTCTCAACGCCGCCGAAGGTCCGATCGGCGACATCCACCTCCCCCTCCATGGCGCCCACATGGCCCGCAACGCCGGTGTCGCGCTGGCCGCGGTCGAGGCGTTCCTCGGCGGCAAGGGCCTGTCGGGCGAGGTCGTCGTCGACGGCTTCGCCGAGGTACGCGCCCCCGGCCGGCTCGAGTCGGTGCGCCAGTCCCCGCCCGTGGTCCTCGACGGCGCCCACAACGTGCCCGCCACGCTGGTGACCGCCGAGGCCGTCACCGAGGCGTACGGCTTCGACCCCATGGTGGGAGTGGTGGCGATGATGGCAGACAAGGACGTCGAGGGCGTGCTGAAGGTCTGGGAGGAGCACATGACGGTGATCGTGTGCACCCAGGTGGCCTCCACCTCCCGCGGCCTGCCCGCCGAGGAGCTCGCCGACCTGGCCCGCGGCATCTTCGGCGCCGACCGCGTACGCGTCGCGCCCCGCCTCGACGATGCCCTCGAGTTGGCGACGACGCTGGCGGACGTCGACGCCGGCCTGCCCGGCGTGCTCGTGACCGGGTCGGTCATCGCCGTCGGCGAGGCCCGGGCCATGCTGGTCGACGAGCAGCCCCAGGCCGAGGAGGTCGTCGACCACGACGCAACCGACGAACCGGTCGACCTGCCGGGCGACGACCCGTCCGACGACGAGGCACACGACGACAGGGTCGACGACGAGGAGGGAGACCGCTGATGCTGCACGCCGACAACCCCATGCGCTCGACTCTGATGATGACGCTGATCTTCGAGATCATCGTCTTCGGTCTTGCCGTACCCGTCATGATCATGGTGGCGCAGGTCCCGCCGCTGAACGCGTCCCTTGCCGGCGCCGCCGGCGCGCTCCTCGCGCTGGCCGCCACGATGACGCTGCGCCGGCCGCAGGTCGGCTATCCGCTGGGCTGGCTGACGCAGGTCGCCGCGGTCGCCATGGGCTTCCTCACGTACGGCATGTTCATCATGGGTGCCATGTTCCTGGTGCTGTGGCTGACCTGCTTCGTGCTGGGCCGGCGTCTGGAGGCCGCAGCAGCCGAGCGCGGCTGAGCGTCGGGGTGCCCGGCGGCGCTAGGCTGACTGCCATGAGCACTGAGCGCACCCTTGTCCTGATCAAGCCCGACGCCGTCCGCCGTGGACTCGTCGGCGAGGTCCTCACCCGTTACGAGCGCAAGGGCCTCACCCTGGTCGCGATGGAGCTGCGCACCGTCGACGGCGAGATGGCCGACACCCATTACGCCGAGCACGTCGAGCGCGACTTCTACCCGCCGCTGCGCGAGTTCATCACCTCCGGCCCGATGGTCGCGCTGGTCCTCGAGGGTGAAAACGCCATCGAGGCCGTCCGCCTGCTCAACGGCCGCACCGACGGCCGCGTCGCCGAGCCCGGCTCGATCCGCGGCGACCTGGCCCTGTCCAACCGCGAGAACCTGGTGCACGCCTCCGACTCGACCGAGTCCGCCGCCCGAGAGCTCGGGATCTGGTTCCCCGGGCTCTCTGCGACGCCAGAGGCGTGAGCGTGAGCGGCGCCGGCGTACCTCCCCAGGACGGCTCCGGGCAGCCCGGTCCGTACGGCGGGCAGGCACCGCAGGGATTCGGGCAGCCTGATCGGTTCGCGCGGCCGGAGCAGCAGGGGTTCGGGCAGCAGGGGTTCGGGCAGCAGGGGTTCGGGCAGCAGGGGTATCCGGCGCCGCCCGCCGGCCAGCCCCATGCCCCTGCCGGCCAGCCCTACGCCCCCTACGCACAGCCCGCGGCACCCGCGCCGGCGCTGCCGGTCGAAGAGAAGACCTACCTCGGCTTCCTGCGCACCCCGGCGTACGCGCCGTGGCGCCCCGTCGTCGCCCTGGCGATCATGGGCGGCTTCTTCATCCTCGCCTCGATCGTCCAGATCGTGCCGATCGTGATGGAGATGGCCGCCGGCCGCCTCTCGGCCGAGGACCTGCAGGCCGGCAAGATCCCCATGTCGCCGTTCGTGCTGGCCTTCACCGGTCTGGGCCTCGTCCTCCTGATCCCGGGCGCGCTGCTTGCCCAGAAGGTCGGCTTTCGGCAGGACGCCCGCTGGCTCCACTCGGTCGAGGGGCGCCTGCGCTGGGGCTGGCTCCTGCGCTCGCTGCTGGTGATGGCGGTCGTGTGGGGGCTGTGGATGCTGCTGCCCAGCCTGATCTGGGGACGCGAGGAGTGGGAGCCCGCCAAGCAGGTGCTGGCGTACTCGCTGGTGACGTTCCTGATCATCCCGTTCCAGGCCGCCGGTGAGGAATACATGTTCCGCGGTCTCATCACCCGCTCCATCACGTCCTGGTTCCCCGCCGAACGCGTCGGGATGATCGTCGCCGCCGTCGTGTCGTCGGCCTTGTTCATGCTGGTCCACGGTGCGGGCGACCCGTGGCTGAACGTCTTCTACTTCGGCCTCGGTCTGGTGCTGTGCGCGCTCGCGTGGCGCACCGGCGGGCTCGAGGCCCCCATCGCGCTGCACGTGGTGAACAACGTCATGTCGTTCCAGCTCGCGACGTGGTCGGGCCAGATGGACAAAAGCTTCGACCGGGCCGCCGGCGTGGGCGATCCGTCGATCCTCGTGGCGCTCGCCGCCGGGCTGATCACCGTGCTGGTGCTCGACCGCTGGCGGGCGCGTTCCGCCCGCGACGGCTCCGGTCCGAAGATGGTCGCCGCACCTGGCCGCGAGCTCATCGCCGGCGCCTTGACGCAGCCCACGTACGTCGGCCCGCAGCACGGCGCCCCCGGCCAGCGGGCCCCGTACGGCCAGCAACCACTGTACGGCCAGCAGCACGGCCCGCACGACGACGGCCCGGGACGCCCGCAGCTCTGACCTGCGCAAGCAACGACGACGCCCCGCGACCGGGTCCGGTCGCGGGGCGTCGTGCTGGTGGAGCTGGGCTCAGGCGTCCTTGAGCGAGGTCAGCACGTCGTCGATGATGCCGTACTCCTTGGCCTGGGCGGCCGTGAGGTACTTGTCGCGCTCGACGTCCTTGCTGATCTTGTCCTTCTCCTGACCAGTGGCGTCGGCGATCATCTGCTCCATCAGGTTGCGGATGCGCAGGATCTCGTTGGCCTGGATCTCGAGGTCGGACGACTGGCCGAACGACGACTGCCCCATCGCCGGCTGGTGGATCAGCACGGTCGAGTTCGGGAGCGCGAGGCGCTTACCCTTCGTGCCCGCGGCGAGCAGCACGGCGGCGGCCGACGCGGCCATGCCGAGGCAGATCGTCTGGACGTCGGGCTTGATGTAGCGCATCGTGTCGTAGATCGCCGTCATGGCCGTGAACGAGCCGCCCGGGCTGTTGATGTAGATCGAGATCGGGCGGTCGGCGTCCATCGACTGCAGGCACAGCAGCTGGGCCATGATCGCGTTGGCGATGTCGTCGGAGACCGGCGTGCCGAGGAAGATGATGCGGTCCTCGAACAGCTTGGTGTAGGGGTCGACGCGGCGCACGCCGTAGGAGGTGCGCTCTTCCCACTGGGGGATGTAGTAGTCCATGGTCGGCGTGATGAGCTCACGCTGCTCCATGTTGAAACCTGCGAGGTCCATTCTGTTCATCGTTGCCGTCCTCACTGGTTCGGGGCTTCGCCGCCGCTGATCTGCGACGCGTTCGTGTATACGTGGTCGATGAATCCGTACTCCAGCGCCTCGTCGGCGGTGAACCAGCGATCGCGGTCGGAGTCGGCGTTGATCTGGTCGACCGACTGGCCCGTCTGCTCAGCGATGAGCTCGGCGAGCACCTTCTTCAGGTGGAGGGACTGCTCGGCCTGGATCCGGATGTCGGACGCCGTGCCGCCGAGACCGCCCGAGGGCTGGTGCATCATGATGCGGCTGTGGGGCAGCGCGTAGCGCTTGCCCTTGGCACCCGCCGACAGCAGGAACTGGCCCATCGACGCAGCCAGGCCCATGGCCACGGTCGCGACGTCGTTCGAGATCCATTGCATGGTGTCGTAGATCGCCATGCCGGAGTCGACCGAGCCGCCCGGGGAGTTGATGTAGAGGTAGATGTCCTTCTCGGGATCTTCTGCGTTGAGCAGGAGCATCTGGGCGCAGATGGCGTTGGCGTTGTCGTCACGCACCTCGGAGCCCAGGAAGATGATCCGGTTCTGCAGCAGCGACTGGTAGACGTTGTCCGTCATGCTCGCGCCGCTGCCCCCGGCGGCCAGCATCGGGTTCGGGATGTTGTTCACGGGGTCGAACTTACCCGGACCGACGGACAAACCTGAGCGTGGGCCGCTGATGTTCGCTGTGGGCGCAGGCGGCGCGACACGCGAAGGCGCGGGCGGACGCGCACCGCCGCACCTGTAGGCGGATGGCTAGGGTTCGGTCCATGGACATGTTGCAGTCGGTGGACTCCGTCGAGCGCAGCGACCCGGAGGCACGCGCGTGGACCGCCCGCTGCGTACGCCTCCTCGACGCCGACGCCAACCGATCGGCCGACACCCATCTCAACCGGCTCGAGCTCCCGACCGAGTGGGGTGTGGAGGTCTACCTGAAGGACGAGTCGACCCACCCGACCGGCAGCCTCAAGCACCGGCTCGCCCGGTCGCTGTTCATGTACGCGCTGGTCAACGGCTGGCTCTCCCCCACCACACCCGTCATCGAGGCCTCCTCGGGATCGACCGCCGTCTCGGAGGCCTATTTCGCCCGCATGCTCGGTCTGAGGTTCATCGCCGTCATGCCACGGTCGACGAGTCCCGAGAAGATCCGCCTTATCGAGTCCGAGGGAGGTCAGTGCCACTTCGTCGACCGGGCCGACGAGCTGTGCCGCGAGTCGCGTCGGCTCGCCGACGAGCTCGGCGGCCACTTCCTCGACCAGTTCACCTTCGCCGAGCGCGCGACCGACTGGCGCGGCCACAACAACATCGCCGAGTCGACGCTCGCCCAGCTCGCGATGGAGCCCCACCCCTCCCCCTCGTGGGTCGTCGTCGGCGCGGGCACCGGTGGCACCAGCGCAACGTTCGGTCGGCACCTGCGCTACCACAAGCTGGCGACGAAGCTGTGCGTCGTCGACGTCGAGGGCTCCGCGTTCTACGACGGCTGGCGCCACGACGACACCTCCCACACCGTCGACGCCAGCTCGCGCATCGAGGGAATCGGCCGGCCCCGGGTCGAGCCGAGCTTCGTCGGCGGCGTCGTCGACCGCATGATGGCGGTCCCCGACGAGGCCTCGGTCGCCGGCGCACGCTTCCTCACCGAGCGCCTCGGGCGCCGCGTCGGCGGCTCGTCGGGCACTAACATCGTCGGTGTGGCGCGGATCGTGGGCGAGATGCGCGCAGCCGGCGAGGAGGGCTCGGTCGTCACGCTGCTGTGCGACCCGGGCGACCGCTACGAGGACACCTACTACGACGACGGCTGGGTCGCCGACCAGGGCATGGACATCCAGCCCTGGCTGGACGCCCTGCGCGCCACGCTGCCCCCGCGGCTGCCCACGTTCGTGCCTCCGAGACCCTCGCACGCTCCGGGCCGGGCGCGCTAGCCTCGTCCACCATGCAGCCCTCCTCACGTGACCGAACCTGGCTCATCGCCCTCGCCGCCTCCCTGTGGGGGTTCTCGGGGCTGTTCCGGGCGCCTCTGTCGAAGCAGTTCGCCGCGCCGACGATCGTGCTGTGGGAACACCTCGTGCTGGTGCTGCTGGTCTCGCCGGTGCTCGTCAGCGCACTGCGCGCGTGGTGGCACGGCTCGACGCGCACCAAGGTCGAGACCGTCGTCATCGGCGCGGGCGCCTCGGCCCTCGCGACGACGCTGTTCACCCTGGCCTTCAAGCTCGGCGACCCGATCACCCCGCAGGTGCTGCAGAAGCTCCAGCCCGTACTGGCGGTGGCGCTGGCCGCCGCGCTGCTCGGGGAGCGGCTGCGGCCAAGGTTCTGGCTGTTCCTCGTGCCCGCGCTGGTCGGGGCCTGGCTGCTGGCTTTCCCCCACCCGCTGCAGGTCGGCGTACGCACGTTGGTCCCCGCGCTCCTGGGCCTCGGCTCCGCGCTGCTGTGGGCGCTGGGGACGGTGCTCGGCCGGAGCGCCAGTCGCGACCTGACGTTCACCCAGGTCACCGCACTGCGGTTCTTCTTCGGGCTGCTCGCACTGCTGGTCATCGTGCCGGCGACCGGCGCCTCGTACGCGATCTCCCCCGCCGCGCTGCCCCGCATCGGCCTGCTGGCGCTGATCCCGGGCCTGCTCGCGCTCGTCCTCTACTACCGCGGCCTGCAGACCACCCCGGCCTCGCGCGCCACGCTCGCCGAGCTGGCGTTCCCGCTGACCGCCGCCGCCGTCGGCGTGCTCGTGCTCCACGGGCGCCTCGGCCCGACCCAGTGGGTCGGCTTCGCGGTCGTCCTCGGCTCCGTCGTGGCCCTCGCGCTGCACGAGCACCGGGCCACGGTCCCCGCCGTCGTCCCCGACCCGACCCCCGCAGTGAAGGAGTTCGCATGATCAAGATCGGCTACAAGGCCTCCGCCGAGCAGTTCGGGCCGCGCCAGCTCGCCGACTACGCGGTTCTCGCCGAAGAGGTCGGTCTCGACTCCGCGACCATCTCCGACCACTTCCAGCCGTGGCGCCACGAGGGCGGCCACGCCCCCAACTCGCTGATGTGGATGTCCCACGTCGGGGCGCGCACCGAGCGGATCATGCTCGGCACGTCGGTGCTCACGCCCACGTTCCGCTACAACCCGGCGGTGCTCGCACAGATGTTCGCCACCCTCGGCTGCCTCTATCCCGGGCGGGTGATGCTCGGGGTGGGTTCCGGCGAGGCGCTCAACGAGATCGCCGTCGGCCAACAGGGCTGGCCCGACTTCAAGGAGCGGTTCGCCCGCCTGCGCGAGAGCGTGCGCCTGATGCGCGCGCTGTGGAGCGGTGAGCACACGACCTTCGAGGGCGACTACTACTCGACGAAGGATGCGGTGATCTACGACCTGCCCGAGCAGCAGGTCCCGGTCTACGTCGCCGCCGGCGGGCCGACGATGGCCAAGTATGTGGGCCGCCAGGCCGACGGGTTCATCTGCACCTCCGGCAAGGGTGAGGAGCTCTACCGCGACCAGCTGATGCCGGCGGTGCGCGAGGGCCTCGCCCTCAACGGCCGCGACGAGTCGGATCTCGACAAGATGATCGAGATCAAGCTCTCCTACGACCGCGACCCCGACCGGGCGCTCGACAACACGCGCTTCTGGGCGCCGCTGTCGCTGTCGAAGGAGCAGAAGCACTCGATCAGCGACCCGCGCGAGATGGAGGCCGCCGCCGACGCCCTGCCGATCGAGCAGGTGGCGAAGCGCTGGATCGTCGCGTCAAACGCCGAGGAGGTCGTCGAGAAGGTGCGCTTCTACACCGACCTGGGCTTCGACCACCTCGTCTTCCACGGCCCCGGAGACGACCAGGAGCGGTTCCTGCGCCAGCTCTCCGAGGACGTGGTGCCGGCGCTGCGCGAGCTCGGCTGAGGCGTACGCCACGCGGCGTACGCCCCGTCCGCGGTCAGGCGATCGCGATCCCCGTCTGGGCCATCGGCCACTCGCCGTTGATGAACGCGGGATCGTTCTTGATGGTCTCGGCCATCTGCTTCTGGATGCGCTCCTGCTCGGCCGCGAACTTCACGAGGCCGACGACGACGTCGATGATGCTCGAAAGGCCGCCGCCGAACACCGCGGACAGCCCCTGCAGACTGAACAGGCTGCCCGGGGAGCCCTGGACCGCCGCGTAGATGCGGCCCGCCAGGCCACCGGTGTCGGCGGCGAACGCGCAAATCGCGTCCGCGGTCTCGTCGAGCGAGGTGGCGATCTTGTTGCACGCGTTGTGGGCGGCGCCCACGGCCTTGATCTGGTTGGGCACGCCCTGGGCGTACGCCTCGGCCTCCATCGCCCGCCACCCGCTGTTTGTCAGCTCCTGGCGCTGGGTCACCTCGGGGATCAGCGCGGAGAACCCCTTGGCGGGCCCCTCGCGCCACCGGGTCGCCGTCTCGCGGAGCGTCGTGGGCGCGTTGAGGGCGCGCATGATCTCTTGGCACTTCTCGACGAACGAGCGGCAGGAGTCCCAGATGTCGCTGAAGATGCTCTTGATGCCGTCCCAGATGCCGCTGAGACCGTCGACGATCGAGCCGATGAGGCCGTCGAACCACGAGCTGGCGCGGTCCTTGAGGGCGACGAGACCGTCCCAGACGCCGTCGAGCACCTGGCCCACCTGCTTGCCGAGCTCGATGACCGGGCCGAGCGGGCACACCACGGAACCGATCGCAGCGTCGACCAGGTTGCCGCCGGCGTCGGCGAGGTGACCGCCGGCGTTGCGGAAGGACTCGCCCGCCCCCTCGAGATCGCCGGTCAGCACCTGGCCGGCGCCCGTGATGCCGTCGCCGATCGCCTGGAGGCCGTCACCGGCGGCCTCGACCATGTCTCCCAGGAAACCCCAACCCATCGTTCTCTCCTCAGATCATTCCCTGGCCGACGGCCACGTTCTGGTGCTCGGTCTGCTCGTAGCTGCGCGCCGACTCGTTGAGCAGTTCCTCGTACGTGTCGAACGCCTCTGCGCCGTCGACGGTGAGCTGCTTGGCCTGCTCGCGCAGCGCCTGGTAGCCGCCGTGGAGTGCGTTGGCCGGGCCGAAGTCGACCGCATCCAGGCTCAGCCCGTCGATGTCGGTGCCGATCTTTTTCATGTCGCCGGAGTGCTCGCCCCAGGCGCGGGCGTGCGTACGCATGAGCTCCGGGTCGATGTGGGTCTGGCGGGGGTCCCCCGGCTCCGTGCCGCCGGGCTGGCCGGTGTCACCCGGGTCCTGGGTGTCGGGCGGGCCGACGTCGTGGCCCGGGTCACCGGCGCCGGGATCGCCGCCGCCCGGGTTGCCACCTCCCGGGTTGCCACCGCCCGGATCACCACCTCCCGGGTTGCCACCGCCGGGGCCACCCGTGCCCGGTTCCTCACCCTCGGCGTTCTCCTCGCCCTCGGCGTCCTCCTCGCCGGCCCCACCGTTCTCACCGTTCTCGCCGTTCTCGCCGTTCTCGGGGAGGTCGACGTCGACGCTGCCGTCGGGGTTGACCTTGTATTTCTCGCCGTCCTTGGTCGTGATCTCGACACCCTGCTTGGTGGCGACGATCTTCGTCCCGTCCTCGGTCTCGACGGTGAGGTTGCCGCGGATCTCGCTGCGGTCGGCCTCACCGCGACCGGGGCCGTCGATGACGATCGTGCCGTCCTTCTCGACGGTGATCCGCTCACCGGTGTCGAGGTCGATCTGGGTCTTGTCGCCGCGCGTGTCGACCACGGAGCCGTCGGGGGCGACGCCGACCTTGCCCTCGTCGATCTTCATGTCCTCGGTGACGCGCTGGGCGTCGTCCGGGACCTCGACCACGGGCTCCTTCTGCTCGCCCTCGGCGGTGTCGGCCTCGGATCCGGCCTGCTCGCCGGTCTCGGCGTTCGTCCCCTGGCTGCCGGCCTCGCCGGCCGGCTGCGCCTCGTCGGCGTCGATGCCGGCCTCGAAGTCGTCGTCCGGGGTCGTGGCGTCGCCCTCGGGCTGGGCCGCGTCGATCAGGCCGTCGTCGGCCCCGCCCTGGCCCTGCGTCTCGGAGACGACCTCGCCGGACACGCCGGAGACCTCACCGGAGACCTCTCCGGACACCTCACCGGTCGCGGTGGCGACACCACCCTGGGCGGCACCGCCCCCTCCAACCCGGGCTGGTTCGCCCCAGTGGCCGGTCTCCTGCTCCACGGCCTGCTCGCTGGGCCGGGCAGGCATGGCTGCGACGTGGGCGCGCGGCATCACCGATCCGGCTGCGGGCCAGCTGAAGACTTCCTTGGGCTCGGACATGACGACCTCCTGTTCCGAAGAAGTCTGGCCCCCTCACGGGCAAGTCGGGCCCAGGTCAGCGCGTCGATTTCCGTTCAGCGCACCAGTCCGTGGCGGCGCATCATGGCGCGGGTGTCAGCGTGGGTGCGTGTGAAGTGGTCGGCGGCTGCGCGATAGCCGTCACGCGGGCTCGTGCGCGTACGCTGCCTCGCCTCGCCCTGGCTTTGAGCGTCCCGCATGGCCTCGGCGATCGCCTCGCCGAGGCGTACGGCCGAGGTGGACGTGAACTCGTTGTCGACGTCGACGCGGGTGAGCATGCCCTCGCCGGTGAAGGTGGCGGTCACCTTGCCGCACCTGGAGGCGCCGACGACGGGCTCGTCGTCGGTGTCGTCACTCTGGGCGGCGCCTGCGGCGTCGAGGCGCTCAAGCATCGCGAAGCCCTCACGCGTACGCTCCACCGCGCGCAGGATGTCCGCGGCCGGGGGCACCGACATCGAGTGCTCGACCGCCGGTTCCTGGGCGCGGGCGCGGCGCGGGGCGGGGGCCGGTGACTGGTTGGCCTCGGCGAGGGCGTCGGCCCAGTCCTGCATGATCGCGCGGCCCAGCTCCTGATAGGCCCCCACGCACGCCTCGCTGAGCTGGTCGGCCGACAGGTTGGTCCAGTTGGGGGTCACCTTCACGCGGTGGAGCTCGTTGCGCTCGTCGGTCTCAAGCGTCACCTGGCCGCGCGCGTCGGAGACGGTGCGGGCGCGTAGGCGCGAGTCGTTCGCGGTGTCGAGCTGGTCGGCGAGGCGGGCAGCGCGGGCGGCCGGGTCGTCGGTCATGGGCCCAAACCTAGGGCGGGCCGGGGTCAGACAACGACAGCGGCGACCACCCCGAGGGGCGGTCGCCGCAACGTCCGTCGTGGAGGATCAGGCCTCGTCGTCGGCCTTCTTCTCGTCGGCCTTCTCATCCGCCAGCTCGTCGGCGGGGGCCCCGGCGTCGGCGGCCTCGGCCTCGGCCTCCGGGTCGCCGTAGGTGCCGTCACCGCGCAGGTTGGCGAGGTTGAGGTCGTTGCCGTCGGTGTCGGTGACGGTGGCGGCCTCGACCATCATCGCCAGCGCCTTGCCGCGGCGGATCTCGGTCATCCACTCGCCCATGTGGTTGTGCTCCATCATGTGCTGAGCCTCCTGCTCCGGCGACGTGCCGGACTGCTGGGCCTTGCGGATGATGTGCTGGGTCATGTCGTCCTGGTCGACACCGATCTCGTTGTCGTCGGCGACCTGGTCGAGCACGAGCTGGGCCTTGAGCGCGTCGGCGGAGCGCTCGTCGACCTCGGCCCAGAACTCCTCGGCGGTCTGCTCGGTGTCGCCGTCCTCGAGGTACTGGTCGAGGGTCAGGCCGGCCTGAGCGAGCTGCTGCTGGATCTGCTCGTGACGGGCGTTGACCTCGGCCTCGAGGAGCTTCTCCGGGATCTCGAGGTCGACCTCGGCGATGATGGCCTCGAGGACCTTGTCGCGGGCGTCGGCGGCCTGCTCGAGGCGGGCCATCTGCTCCAGCGAGGTCCTCAGGTCGGCACGCATCTCGTCGGCGGTGTCGAACTCGGAGACCATCTGGGCGAACTCGTCGTCGACCTCGGGCAGCTCCTGCTCCTGGACCTTCGAGACGGTCGCGGTGATGTCGACCTCCTCGCCGCGCAGCGGGCCGCCGACCAGCGTGGAGGTGAACTCCTTCGACTCGCCGGCCTTCAGGCCGGTGACGGCCTCGTCGAGGCCGTCGAGCATGCCACCCGAGCCCAGCTTGTACTGGATGCCCTCGGCGGTGGCCTCCTCGAGCTCCTCACCGTTCTTCTTGCCGATGAGGTCGATGGTGACGACGTCACCCTCGGCCGACGCGCGGTCGACGTCCTTCATCGTGCCGAAACGCTGGCGCAGCACCTCGACCTGCTCGTCGAGCTTCTCGTCGGAGACGTCGATCGGGTCGACCTCGACCTTGACCGAGTCGAACGCCGGCACCTCGAACTCGGGGCGCACGTCGACCTCGGCGGTGAACTCGAACACGTCGTTGTCCTCGAGCTTGGTGACCTCGATGTCGGGCTCACCGAGCGGGTTCAGGCCGTTGTCCACGATGGCCTTGCCGTACTGGTCGGGCAGGGCGGCGTTGATCGCCTCCTGGAGCACGACACCGCGGCCGAAGCGCTGGTCGATGACCATCGGGGGCACCTTGCCGGCACGGAAGCCGGGGATGTTCACCTGCTTGGCGATGTCGGCGTACGCCTTGTCCAGCGCGGGCTTCAGTTCGGCAAAGGGCACCTCGACGGTGATCTTGACCCGCGACGGGCTCAGCTTCTCAACGGTGCTAGGCAAGGTCCACTCCTGTGAATGTGGTCTTCGTTTGGTTGTCCTGGATACGCGCGGCCAGGCCCGCGTACAGAGGGCCGCCGGCGGCGGTCCCGGTCGGGGCGACAGGACTCGAACCTGCGATCTCCTGCTCCCAAAGCAGGCGCGCTAGCCACTACGCTACGCCCCGCTCTCCCCCGCGTACGGCGAAGAACCGTCACGAGTCTAGGGGGATCTGGGCTGCCTGCCCAACCAGACCCCGTGCGAGGGCCTGTACGCACCCCCCGAAGAAGGATCGCCCGCGGCGGCCGCGCGTGTTTCGCGGGCCGCCACGGGCGAACGGTGATCGATCGGGTGCCGGGCTAGCCGGTCTGCCCCTGCGGGATGAGCGAGGCGTAGAAGATGATGCGGGAGTCCCAGTCGTTGGTCTTGTTGTTGTAGTCCCAGCAGATCATGATCGCGAGCTGAGGCGGACCGGTCAGGTTGTGGAAGACGCCGGAGTCGGGGTCGTACGAGCTGACCCAGACCTTCTTGTTGCCCGTGTAGCGGTAGCAGGTCTGCTTGCCGTCGGCGCCGACGATGCGGATCACGTCGCCGGGCTTGAGCCCGTTGGCGTCGGAGTAGAGCTTGTTGCCCAGCGCGTTGGAGCCGTTCTTCGGCGAGTAGGTGTGGATCGTGAGGATCGTGTTGCCCTTCTCGGCGCCGACCTCGGGGCTGCCGTTGTACCAGGCGGTCCCCTGCGAGTCGGAGGGCGGCGGCGCGCCGGGGTTGCCGTCGGAGTCCTTGCCGACCGTCATCATCTTCGAGTCGACGCCGCGGGCATCGACCTTGAAGCGCTTGGGGTCGTGCATGAGACCTGCGTGGGTGGTGCACCCGGTCGCGGCGGGCGAGGCGGGCGGCGGGGGCGCCGCCGGCGTCGTGGGCGCGGGTGCCGGGGTCTCGCTCGGGGTGGGCGACGGGCTGTCGGTGGTCGGCGCCTGACTGGTGGCGACGGGGGCCGGGGTCGTGACCGTCTCACCGCCCTGGCCGCGGGACACCGCGTACGCGATGCCGGAGACCAGGACCAGGAGGCCGACGATGATGGCGCCGATCTTGATCGCCCGGGACCTGCCGCTCGTCTGCGGCTCCGGGGCGGGCGAGGGGTCGAACTGGCTCATGGGCTCTCCGAGGTCTGACGGTTGGCGACGGGTGCGAGGGTAACCCGGGATCCGGTCACCACCAACTCATCGTTCGGTGACATGCGCCTGACGACGCCCCGAACCGTCTGGATCCGCTATGATTGCCCCCGCAAGCGGATGTAGCTCAATGGTAGAGCCTCAGTCTTCCAAACTGATTACGCGGGTTCGATTCCCGTCATCCGCTCCACGGTCCCGGTCATCCCTCTGGATGGCCGGGCCCTCACCTTCCCCCCAAAATTTCCGCAGTTCACCAGAATTCACCTCAACGGCGAGACCCCGCTGGCCGAGCTCACCACCGGCATCGACTGCGCCGAGGGCCAGGACACGACCGTGACCGCCACGGCCACGTGCGCGGGCCTGACGTTCGCCAACACCCTGCGCACCCCCGTCACCATCCGGCTCGGGACGCCGCGCCACCTCGGCCGCACCGTGGAGGTCCGCGGTGGCGGCACGCTCGACGTGCCCGGCGCCGGACCCGAGACCCTGTGGGTGGCCCAGTCCCCCGACTTCGTGCGTGCGGGCATCGAGCGGGCACCTGCGGACTGCGCGACCCCCGCCACCGCGACCACGGCCACACCGGCGAGCCCGTTCCGGGCCGTGTACGGCCTCCTCGGCGCGACTGCCCTGGGCCTCGGCGGCCTGGGCGTGCACGCCGTGCGGTCGCGCCTACGCGGCTAGCGCACCGCGCGCACGGCCTCCGCGATCACCTCGGGACGGTCGATCATCATGAGGTGGCGCGAGTCGTCGACGACGACCTGGCGCCCGCCGAGCTGGGTGGCGTACCGGTGCTGGCGCTCCACCCAGTCGGGCGCCTCCGGGGCCTGTGATGCCGTCAGCACCACGACGGGTGTCCCGGGCCACGACGTACGCGCCCGAAGCTCCAGCAGGTCCCACGCCTGCGTCCAGTACGCCTGGGCCTCCGCAAGCCCCATCGCGAGGGCGTCGGGGTCGCGGTAGAGGTCCCCGAAGCGCCGGTCCCAGTCGTGGCCGACGTTCAGGCGCGACTGCAGGGACGCACCGACACGGTGCGTGAGGACCCCGCCCCAGGCGACCGGCGCGAACCGGCTGGCCCGGCGTACGAAACGGGCGACGCCCGGGCCACGCGGACGCACGCGCCGGGCCAGGTACTCCACGGAGCCGTCGACCATGACCACCCCCGCCACCAGCTCCGGGTGGAGCCGGGCCAGCGCCTCGGCGTGGAACGCCGCCATCGAGTGGGCGACGACCACTGCCGGCGCCCCGGTGTGGTCGACGAGCTCCCGAAGGCTGAGTACCTCCTCGGCGAGCATCGGCATGGTGCCGGGCCACCGCGTACCACCCATGCCGGGACGATCGAAAGTGACCGTCCGCAGGTCGGGCAGCAGGTCGACGACGTCGCCCCAGTGCTCCCGCGCCAGCCCGCACCCGTTGACGAAGACGACCGTCGGGCCCTCCCCCGGCCGTTCCCCCCAGTGGATCGCGCGCCCACCGAAGTCGCTCACCGTACCAATCGGCTCGGCCATCACGCCTCCCCGCGACGCGGCCGGACCAGGGGGAACGCCAACGCGTCCCGGATGGAGGCCTCGGTGATCATCATGACCAGCCGGTCGATGCCCAGCCCCAGCCCGCCGGACGGCGGCATGCCGTGCTCCAGGGCCACCAGAAAGTCCTCGTCGAGCTCCATCGCCTCGGGGTCGCCGCCGGCGGCCAGCAGGGACTGCTCCGTCAGCCTCTCGCGCTGGGCGACGGGGTCGACCATCTCCGAGTATGCGGTGCCGATCTCCGCGCCGAACGCCACGAGGTCCCACCGCTCGGCCAGCCGCGGGTCGTCGCGGTGGGGTCGCGTCAAAGGCGACACGTCGGCGGGGAAGTCGCAATAGAACGTCGGGGCGACCGTCCGGTCCTCGACCAGGTGCTCGTCTGCTGGGAGCGCATGAGCGTCCAGAACGCCGCGAGGAGCGAGACCGCCTGCAGCGAGCCGACGATCGTCCCGACCCACAGCGGTACGCCGACGGCGCGCGGGGCCGCGTCGTGCAGCAGCCGCTGGATGAGCCACAGCAGCCGAGGCCCGCGACGGGGCATCTCCGCGGGGATGACCATGGGTCGTCACAGACCCCCGAATCCCAGCCAGGCGATGACCTCGACGTTGTCGAGGGGATCACGGTCGGCGCAGCGGGACAGCAGGCGGCGTACGAGCGTCGTGCACGGGTCCTGGGCGAGCGTACGCACGGCCACCGCGCGGGCCAGCTCCGCGTCGGGACGCGGCGGGAAGACCTCGCCGGGGTCGGCGTGGCAGATCAGCTCGAGCTCCCAGCGGGCGGCGACCACGCGCGGATCGGTGTGGCGGGACAGCTCGCCGAGCTCGACGACCGTCGCCGGGTCGAGCGGGGACGCCTCGCCGTCGGCGAGGCGGGCCACGCGGTGGCCGATCTCGGTGTGGTCGCGGCCCTCGAGTGCGGCGGCGGTCCACAGGGCGACGGCGGCCAGCCCGGTCCCCGGGCCGGGGCGCAGCCGGGCCGCGGTGCCCAGGGCGCGGTCGAGCATGCCGCAGTGGCCGAGCGTCGCCATCCGCGCCCACAGGCACACCTGCATCGCCGAGGGGCCGTCGGGGGTGCGCTCGGCGTAGTCATCGAGCAGCTCGCCCACCCGGGTGTCGAGACCGATGCCTTGGCCGAGGGCGGCGACGACCGCGGTGGCCGCGTCGGGGAGGTGCCCGCGGTCGACGGCGGCGTGGACGGTGCGGGTGATCTCGTCGGCGGCGTCGGGGGCCACGGCCAGGTCGACGAGGGTCGTGCCGCGGGCCTCGGCCACGGTGACGCGGCGGACTCCCCCGCGGTCTCCCGGACCGGTCACGGCCGCATCAGGGTGGTCGACTGCCCAGTCCTCCAGGTCGCGCCCGTCGACGGCGGTCTCGGGGAACCACCGGGGCAGGTCGGCCCAGAGGGCGACGCGCGAGGCGTACCACTCCCCCTGCAGCGTCAGCGACCAGGAGGCGCCGGGTGCCAGGACGATCCGGGGGCAGGCCAGCCCCTCGTCGTCGACGACGAGGTCGCCGCGGGTCAGCCGCAGGCCCAGCACGGGCGCGGCCCCGGCGACGGGGAGGGGGCAGAACGCGAGCATCGCGGTCGCACCGGCGGCCAGGACGACGGCCCGGGCGTCCGCGCCGGGAGTGAGCTCCCAGGCGATCCGGTCGACGACGACCTCGCGGTCGGTGGGGTTGGTGAGCTGGACGCGAACCTGCCAGGTGCGGTCGATGTTGTGGCGTACACGCAGCCGCAGGGGTCTCAGGTCTCCGGTGATCTCGACCTCGTCGTCGAAGGCCTGGGCGACGAGCCCCGTCGGGGCGACGTACGCGCCGTCGACCAGCGCACCGGTCGGCCCCAATCCACGGACGACCTCGGACCCCTGCTCGACGGCGAGGCGGTGCAGGCGTCCGTCCGCGCCGACCTCGAGGCGGCAACCGATCCGTTCGCCGGGGACGCCGGCGGCCCAGCGCAGCGTACTCATCGGCGCCTCTGGCAGGTGGCGCACCAGAACAGGTTGCGGCCCTCGAGGGCCTGCGTACGGATCTCCCGCCCGCACACGAAGCAGGCCTGCCCGTCGCGTCGGTAGACGTACACCTCGCCCCCGTGGTCGTCGACGCGTGGCCTGCGCCCCATGGCCTCGGGCGTGTGCTCGGGGCGCACCGTGTCGATGCGGTTGTCGCGCACGCCGATCGGCATGAGCTCGAGCAGGTCGTCCCAGATGGCGCGCCAGCTCTGCGGACGCAGCTGGTTGCCGGGGGTGAAGGGCGAGAGCCGATTGCGGAACAGGACCTCGGCCCGATAGACGTTCCCGACCCCGGACAGCACCGACTGGTCCATGAGCAGCGCGCCCACCGGCTTGCCGCTGCGGTGGATCTTCGCCCACGCCTTGTCGGGGTCGGCGTCGTCGCGCAGCGGGTCGGGGCCGAGCTTCGCGACGACGGCGGCGACCTCGCCGGGCGTACGCAGGGCCGCCAGCTGGGGGCCGCGCAGGTCGGCGGCGAGCTCGTCGTCGGCGATCCGCAGGCGCACGGCGCCGCGCGGCGGCGCGTACGGGGCGATCTGGAACTTGCCGATGAGCCCGAGGTGGACGTGAATGACGCGGTCGTCGGCGAAGTCGAGGAACAGGTGCTTGCCGTGGGCGGAGGTGGCGACGAGCTCGGTGCCGTCGACGAGCGCGGCGGCCTCGGTCATGCGGCCCTGTGGTGAGGAGACGTCGGGGCGCGTGCCGGCGAAGGCCGTGCCCAGGTCGAGCGCGAGCCGGTGGAGGGTGTGGCCCTCGGGCATGGCCCTCCTTCGTGGTCGTGTGGTGGTTCTGGTCGGTGCGAGGCCCTGACGCCCGGGGTGGGCCGGACGGATCTCGCCTAGAGTCTTGCGCATGGGGCAAGACAGGCACGAGGTGATCCCCCGCGAGTTCGGTCGTGACGGCGTCTCGGGGCTCGTCGACACCGATCGGGCGATGCGGGCACGCGACGTATCGCGCCCGACGCCGGCCGACGAGGCGGCGGCCCGGGCAGAGGCCGAGGCGCTGGTGGCCCGGGCGACGCGTCGCTGACCGACCTGTTGGGGCTGCGCGGCATACTTCTCCCGTGCCCACCCGTCGCTCCGTGCTGGTGACGGCCGGCGGTGTCGGCGTCGCCGCCCTCGGGGGCACCCTCGCCATGCGCGGCTGCGACGGCGCGCCTGTGTCCCCGTCCCCGGACGCCCCGTGCGTCCCCCGGTCGCAGATGGTCGACCACGCGACTGTCGGGGACGCCCAGCTGGTGTACGAGGAGGACAAGATCGCCAGAAGGTTCTCGTTCGACGAGGGTTTCCACCGCCAGCTCGAGGGGTGGCTGGCGGACTGGCGTACCGATGCGGGAGCCCTCGGCGCGGTGACCGCGATCGACACCTACGGCGCCTGGACCGACGGCGGCACCCAGTGCGCCTCGTGGCACAACGCGGGGCGTGCGTTCGACATCGCGCGGCTCCGGGCGGGGAAGGCGACGCTGGTGTCCTGCCGCGAAGACCTGTGGTCGGCGCTGCCCGCGGCGCAGCGCGACGCCCACCGTCGCGGCTACTGGCGTCTCGCGGCCCATCTGCACGCGCGGTTCGCATACGTGCTCACCTATCTGTTCGACGACCTGCACCGCAACCACATCCACCTCGACAACGGGGTGAGCGGGTCGGGGCGGCCCCGGTTCACAACGCGGTCACGGGTCCAGAACCAGGTGGTGCAGGCGTGCTCGACCTATGTGTGGGGTGTGGACTGCCCGATCACCGGCACGTGGGACGCGGCGACGAAGAAAGCGTCGCGGGCGGTGCTGGAACAGATCGGGGCGAGCGGCCAACTGACGTCCGGCGACAACTGGCAGCGGTTCATGGAGGCCACGGCGGCGCGCGGCTGATCGCCTCCTAGGCTGGGCGCATGTCACGGTTCCCGCTGCCCGAGCTCGACGTCCCGATCATCGCCGCCCCCATGGCGGGCGGCCCGTCCACCCCGGAACTCGTGGCGGCCGTCGCCAACGCCGGGGGTTTCGGCTTCCTCGCCGGCGGGTTCCTGTCGGTCGACCAGCTGAAGGATCGGATCTCACGGACGGGTGAGCTGACGTGGCGTCCCTTCGGCGTGAACCTGTTCGTCACCGAGCGCGCCGAGCCGCGCGACCTCGATGGGTTCCGCGCGCAGGTGGAGGCGTACGCCGCCACGCGGCCCTCGCTCGCGGGGGTGGAGGTCGGCGAACCGGCCTGGGACCGGGACGACGACTACCGGGCGAAGGTCCATCTGGTCGCCGAGGAGGAACCGGTGGCCGCGGTGTCGTTCACGTTCGGCCTCCCGACGGCCCAGGACGTGGAGAAGCTGCACTCGACGGGCACGTGCGTGATGGTGACGGTGACGTCGCCCGACGAGGCCCGGGCGGCGCTGGAGGTCGGCGCGGACGCGCTGACGGTGCAGGGCCCGAAGGCGGGCGGCCACCGCGGTACGCACGACATGACCGCCGAGCCCGGAGACACCGACCTGCTGGACCTGCTCGACGAGATCGGGCCGCTGGGCCTGCCGATGGCCGCGGCGGGTGGGCTGGCGACGAGCGAGACGATCGCCGAGGCCCTGGCGCACGGTGCCGTGGCCGCCCAGCTCGGCTCGATCTTCCTGCTGACCCCCGAGGCCGGCACGAGCGTCGCCCACCGCGCGGCGCTGCGGAAGAAGCGCGACACGGTGTCGTCGCGCTCGTTCACTGGCCGATATGCCCGCGGCCTGGCCAACGGCTGGACCGAGGCGATCCCGGACGCGCCGGCGGTCTATCCGCAGGTCCATCAGATGACCTCGGCACTCCGCCAGGCGGCCGCGGCCGCCGGCGACATCGAGGCGACCCACCTGTGGGCGGGCACCGAGTACCGACGCGCGGTCGAGGCCCCGGCGGCCGACATCATCCGCCTGCTGGCCGCGGAGCTCTGACCCACGCGGGCTCCTCGTCTCGCCGGCGCTGGCTCGGAGAACTGGAGCGGGCAGGAAGCGGACTCCCCGGCGAGCGCCGGGCGACGCGCCCCCTGTCGTAAGGAGCACAAAGGAATCGCCCCGCGACGGCCTTCGCTGGTGTGAGCGAGGCCACCGCGGGGGCGATGGCGACTGCGGCGACGGCAGGGGACCCGCGCGTCGCGCGCGAGCCGGATCACTCGAAGATCGGCCCCACCGTCCGCGTCCGCTTGGCCTCGAAGAAGCCGTCGTACTCGGTCATGAGGGAGAACCCGTCGAAGAGGCGGCCGGCCTGCTCGCCGGTGGGCGCGGGCGAGATGACGGGGCCGAACAGGGCCATGCCGTTGATGTGGACCACGGGCGTGCCGACCTCGTCGCCCACGGCGTCCATGCCCTCGTGGTGGGAACGGCGCAGGGCGTCGTCGTTGTCGCCGGAGTCGGCGACGTCGAAGAGGTCCTCGGGCAGGCCGACCTCGGCGAGGGCGCCGACGATGGTGTCGCGCTCGTAGCCGTCCTGGCCGCCGGGGTGGATGCGGGTGCCGATAGCGGTGTAGTAGTCGCGCAGCTTGTCAGAGCCGTAGCGCTCCTCGACGGCGAGGGCGACGCGTACGCCGCGCCAGCCGCGGTCCATCTTGGCGCGGTAGTCGGCTGGGAGGTCGCGGCCGTCGTTGAGGACGGACAGGCTCATGACGTGGAAGACGGTCTTGACGGGGCGTACCTTCTCGACCTCGAGCATCCAGCGGGAGGTCATCCAGGTCCAGGGGCAGAGGGGGTCGAACCAGAAGTCGACGATGGTCACATCGGAGTTGGTCATGGGCCAAGGCTAGGAGGGTGAGTTTCCGCTCATCCTTGGCCCCCCGGGGGGGTGCGATTTGGGACGCGCCGAAGGCTCTCGCTAGCGTTGGAAAGTCCCACAACCGCCCCGTCACCGGGAAAGCAGGAGAACCTTGTTCCCAGCGAACATCACGCGCTCGGAGGCCCGGACCCGTTCGGGTCTGGTGCGCACCGAGTCGTACGACCTCCACGTCGACCTCAGCGGCCGCGATCTCGAGGGTGCGCCGCTGGCGCGTCCGACGGAGAATTTCGTGACCCGCTCGACGATCCGCTTCTCGTCGGCCGACGGGGTGACGTTCGTCGACTGCATCGCCGACGAGGTGCTCGCCGCGGAGATCGACGGCGCCCCGGTGGACACGTCGAGCTTCAACGGGGAGCGCTTCGGGCTGCCGCTCACGGCCGGTGATCACACGCTGGTGGTGACGGCGCTGCACCGCTTCTCGCGGTCGGGCCAGGGCCTGCACCGTTTCGTCGACCCGGCCGACGACCGGGTCTACACCTACACGCAGTTCGAGGCGGCCGACGCCCGCCGCGTGTACGCGAACTTCGAGCAGCCCGACCTGAAGGCGACCTTCCGGTGGACCGTCGTCGCGCCGGAGTCGTGGACGGTGGTGTCAAACTCGGCGTCGGTCGAGCCGTCGCCCGCGGGCGACGGCTTCGGGCGCTGGGAGTTCGCGCCGACGCAGCGGATCTCGACCTACATCACGGCGATCGTCGCCGGCGAGTACGCCAGGGTCCCCGGTGAGATCACCTCGGTGGGCGGGAAGGTCCCGGCGTCGGTGCTGTGCCGTGCGTCGCTGGTGGACCATCTCGACGCCGAACGCATCCTCGACATCACCGACAAGGGTTTCGCCGTGTTCGAGGAGGCGTTCGGGGTGGCGTACCCGTTCGGCACCTACGATCAGGCGTTCGTGCCGGAGTACAACATGGGCGCGATGGAGAACGCGGGCTGCATCACGTTCCGTGACGACCTGGTGTTCCGCTCGCGGGCGACGGCGGCGCAGTACGAGAACCGCGACAACACGATCCTCCACGAGCTGGCCCACATGTGGTTCGGCGACCTGGTGACGATGCGTTGGTGGGACGACCTGTGGCTGAAGGAGTCCTTCGCCGAGTGGGCGTCCCACTTCGCGCAGTCGGAGATCTATCCGGACCCGTCGCACGCGTGGGCGTCGTTCTGCAACGCCCGCAAGACCTGGGCGTACCGCGCCGACCAGCTGCCCTCGACCCATCCGATCGCGGCCGACATGGTCGACCTGGAGGCGGTCGAGCTGAACTTCGACGGCATCACGTACGCGAAGGGCGCCTCGACGTTGCGCCAGCTGGTGGCGTTCGTGGGCCGGGATGCATTCCTGGCGGGCGCGAAGGCCTACTTCGCCGACCACGCGTACGGCAACACCGAGCTGGGTGACCTGCTGGGCGCGTTGGAGAAGGCGTCGGGCCGTGACCTGTCGGGCTGGTCGGGGCAGTGGCTGGAGTCGACGGGGGTGAACACGCTGCGGGCCGAGGTGGAGACCGATGACCACGGCAACATCACGGCGTTCACGATCCGCCAGAGCGCGCCGGCGGATCATCCGACCCTGCGCGACCACCGCGTCGCCGTCGGCCTGTACGACATCGTCGACGACCGCGTGACTCGGGTCCACCGTCTGGAGGTCGATGTGACGGGTGAGCTGACGCAGGTGCGTGACCTGATCGGCAAGCAGCAGCCTGACCTGATCCTGGTCAACGACGACGACCTGACGTTCGCGAAGATCCGTCTGGACGAGCGTTCGCGGGCCACGGCCATCGACCACATCCACCAGATCGACGACGAGCTGGCGCGTGCGCTGGTGTGGGGTGCGGCGTGGGACATGTGCCGCGACGGCGAGCTGCCCGTGGCCGACTACCTGGAGCTCGCGTTGCGCGGTCTCGGATCCGAGTCCGACCAGACCGCGGTCAGCCGCGTGCTGGGCCAGGTCATGCTCGCCACGGGCCGTTTCGTGCCGCGCGAGAAGGTGGGGGTTCTGCGTACGCGGCTCGTGGCCGGGCTCGCGGGCCTGCTGCGCGATGCCGAGCCGGGCTCGGACCATCAGCTGGCGTTCGCGCGCGCCCTGGCGTCGGCCGTCGACACGGACGCCGGTGTGGCCCTGGTCCGCGCGTGGCTGGACGGAGAGGAGGTCCCGCAGGGCCTCGACGTGGACGCCGACCTGCGCTGGCACCTGGTGACGTCGCTGGCCCGCAACGGCCGCCTCGACCGGGCTGCGATCGACGCGGAGCTCGAGTGCGACAACACCATCTCCGGCGCCGAGAAGGCCGCCGGCGCGCGTGCGGCGATGCCCACGGAGGCGGCCAAGGCCGACGCGTGGCGCATCGCGACCGCCGAGGGCGACATCCCCAACGAGACCCATCGCAGCCTCTGCTCGCAGTTCTGGCAGGACTCCCAGCTCGACGTGCTGGGCGAGTACGCCGACCGCTACTTCGACGCCGCCGAGATGATCGCCGGCCAGAAGGGCGTGTGGGCGACCCGCGGTGTCGACCTGGCGAAGACGGCGCTGACGTACCTGTTCCCGGTGCAGGCCGATCGTGCATGGATCGAGAAGCTGGACGCGTGGGCCGACGAGGCGCTGCTGAACGACTCGACGCGCCGGATCGTGGCCGAGGGCCGCGACGACCTGCTGCGCGTGCTGCGCTGCCAGGCGGCCAACGCCTGACCCGAAGTGGCCCGCGTGACGGGAATGGTGCGTCTCCGGTCACGGTCCGGGCTAGATTGCCGCAGTGACGGAAGAGGGTCGGGCGTTGTCGCCCACGGTGGGCATTGTCCTGTGCTCCGCGTCGGCGCTGTGCTTCGGCGCGCTCGGAGTGTTCGGGGTCGAGGTGCTGGCGCGCGGCGTCACCCAGAACGCGATGATCGCCTGGCGCTTCCTGCTCGCGGCGGCGGCCCTGTGGGTCGTCGTCGCGCTCCTGCGGCGGCCGCTGGGCCGCGGCCGTCAGGTGTGGCAGCCGCTGGCGATGGGGGCGTTGGTGTATGCGACCCAGACCTCCCTCTACTTCGTCGCCGTTCGCGAGCTGTCGGCGGGTCTGGCAGCGCTGCTGCTGTACACGATGCCGTTGTGGGTCGTGCTCGTCGCCGTGGTGCGGCGAACCCAGCAGTTGACGGTGCGGGTCGTCGTGGCCCTGGCGCTGGCGGTGGGCGGTGTGGCGCTGACGATGGCGGGCCCGGGGGTGCCGTCGTCGGCGTTCGGGCTGATGTGCGGCCTGCTGTCGGCGGTGGCGTACACGGTCTACTACCTGGGAATGGACACGCTCCCCCACGGCACGGACCGGCTGACCGCCGCCGCGCTGGTGTGCACGGGTGCGGCGACGTCGATGACGATCGCCAGTGTGGTGACGGGCACATTCGTGGTGCCCGGGCCGTCGGCGCTGCCGTGGGTGCTGGCGATGGCGCTGCTGTGCTCGGTGGTGGCGATCGGGATGCTGATGATAGGCATCCAGGCGGCCGGGCCGTCGACCGCGTCGGTGGTGTCGTGCCTCGAGCCGATCGCGTCGGTCCTGCTCGGTGCGGCGTGGCTCGGGGAGGTGTTCGGGCCCCCGCAGTGGGCGGGGACGGCCGCGGTGTGCGCCGCGGTGGTGGTGCTGTCGATGCCGGCCCGGCGTGCGGCCGATAGGGCCGATAAGGTTTCGGCGTGAGCACGGTCGCCGATGTCATCGCAGTCCTCGAACGCCACTACCCCACCCGCACCGCCGAGCCGTGGGACAAGGTCGGCTTGGTCGCGGGCGATCCGGACCAGCCGGTCTCGAAGGTCCTGCTGACGGTCGACATCACCTCGGCGGTGCTGGACGAGGCCGTCGCCGTGGGCGCCGACATGGTCGTCGCCCACCACCCCCCTCTGCTGCGCGGCGTCCACGCGGTCGACACGCGCGACCCCAAGGGTCGGCTGGTCTGGCGGGCGGCGCGCGCGGGAATCGCCCTGTACGCCGCCCACACGAACGCCGACATCCCCGACGACGGCGTGTGCGCGGCGCTGTGCCGGGCCATCGGGCTGGTCGACGTCGGCCCGCTCGACGAGCGACACCGCGAGGACGCGCTGGACCAGCTGGTGACGTTCGTGCCGGTGGCCGACACCGGAGCGGTGGTGGACGCGCTGGCGGCGGCCGGCGCGGGTGCATTCGGTGACTACGAGCGCTGCCACTTCACCGTCGAGGGCACGGGCTCGTTCCGCCCCCTCGAGGGCGCGAACCCGACGATCGGCTCGGTCGGGGACGTCGAGCGGGTCACCGAGAACCGCCTCGAGATGGTGCTGCCGCGGTCACGTCGAGATGCGGTCGTGGCGGCGCTGCGGGCCGCCCACCCGTACGAGGAGCCCGCGTTCCACGTCGTCGAGCTCGCGCGGACCGGTGCCGACGCGTCGATCGGCCGGATCGGCCGCGTGCCGGAGCCCATGAGCGCCGACGATCTGGCGCAGCGAGTGGCCGACGTCGTCCCCGACACGGTCACCGGCGTACGTCTGGGTGGTGACCCGGATCGTCGGGTCGAGCGCGTCGCCGTGCTGGCGGGGGCCGGGGACTCCCACCTCGACCAGGTGCGTCGGTCGGGCGTGGACGCCTACATCACCTCCGACCTGCGTCACCACCCGGCGACCGAGGCGCTGGAGCACGCCGACTCCCCCGTGCTGATCGACGTGGCCCACTGGGCCGCGGAGTGGACGTGGCTGCCGGTGCTCGACCAGATCCTGGCCGACGAGCTCGGCGGCGTGGAGCGTCACCTGTCCACGCTGCGCACCGACGCGTGGACCGTCCGCTTCGACTGAGCCCGATCGGCCTCGACGGGCCGTGACACGCCCGACGTTGAGCGTGTCACCGCCGAACGGGACCGATCTGGCTCTCTCCTCGTCTCGCTGGCGCTCGCCCGCTCCTCGTCTCGCTGGCGCTCGCTCGGAGAGCGGTTGAGTGGTAAGCGCGGGGGGTGCGGGAACACGACGACCGCGGACCCGGACGGGCCCGCGGTCGGTGGTGTGAGTCTCAGAACTTGCTGGCGTGCAGGACCGGCGGGTGGTGGGCCGCGCGGCCGAGCTGGAGGATGCCGGCGGCGAGGCCACCGGCGATGTCACCCGCGGCGAACGACGACGCCATCGTCGCGGCGGCGAGGCTGCACTCGTGGTCGTTGAGCCAGCGGCGCGCCTCGGAGCCGGTGACGATCTCGAGCACCTGGCTGTCGGGGTCGCACAGGACGAGGACCGACCCGGCCGGGTCGTCGAGCTTGCCCAGCAGCGACAGGGCCTCGGCGTGGGCGTCGCCCTCGGTCTCGCCGACGTAGGTGGAGAACTTCAGCCCGCCGGACTCCTTCTCGGCGGTCGCGCAGGCGCGCTTCAGGTCGTCGACCTGGTGGAGGTTGAGGTCACCAGCGAACACTTGCGCCCCCGGTCTCGGTCGCGGCGGAGTCGGCCTCGATGGCCTTTGTGGGGGCCGTGGTGCCCAGCCAGACGGGGTCCTTGCGTCGGACCTTGCCGCCCTCGCCCTTGCGGGCCAAGGAGCCGCCGAGCGCGGCGATCCCGATGAGGACGCCCGCGGCCACGGGGATCGCGACCAGGATGATCAGGAAGTCCACGATCGAGCGCTGGGGGGCTTGGGGCCAGCCGGGAAAGGTCTGCAGAGGCACGAGGATGCTGAACAGTTCACTCACATGCCATACCGTAGTCGAGATCGCACGCCGCGGCACGCCGTAGGAGGATTAGACCATGACCACTCGCCCCGAACCCTCCGCGGAGTCGTCGCCCCCGCGCGACGCAGGTCGCGTCGTCCTCGACTCCGACGAGATCTCCCGCGCGCTGATCCGCATGGCCCACGAGATCCTCGAGTCCAACCACGGCTCCGAGAACCTGATGCTGCTCGGCATCCCCACCCGCGGCGTCCCGCTGGCCGAGCGGCTGGCCGACGCGCTGGAGCAGGCGGGTGGCGTACGCATCCCCGTGGGCCGGCTCGACATCACGATGTATCGCGACGACCTGCGCAGCCAGCCGACGCGCTCGGTGGGGCGTACGTCGCTGCCGGGCAAGGTCGACGGCGCGACGGTGGTCCTCGTCGACGACGTGCTCTATTCCGGCCGCACCGTCAGCGCGGCGCTCGACGCCCTGAAGGACGTCGGCCGCCCGCAGGCCGTACGCCTGGCCGTGCTGGTCGACCGTGGCCACCGCCAGCTGCCGATCCGCGCCGACCACGTGGGCAAGAACCTGCCGACGTCCTCGGCGGAGCGCGTCCGTGTCCTCCTCGAGGAGAGCGACGGCCAGACCGCGGTCACCATCTCCCGCACCGACGAGACCCCCGGAGGGGACGCATGAAGCACCTGCTGTCGGCCGCTGACCTGTCGCGCGCCGAGATCGACTCGATCCACGACCTCGCCGAGGAGATGAGCGAGGTCCAGTCGCGGCCCATCAAGAAGCTCCCCGTGCTGCGCGGGCGCACCATCATCAACCTGTTCTTCGAGGACTCCACGCGTACGCGGTCGTCGTTCGAGATCGCCGGCAAGTGGCTGTCCGCCGACACGATCAACGTGACCGGCAAGGGCTCGTCGGTGTCGAAGGGCGAGTCGCTGCGCGACACCGTGCAGGTGCTCGATGCGATGGGCGTCGACGCGCTCGTCATCCGCCACTCGGCCTCCGGCGCCCCGGCGCAGGCCGCGGGGTGGGTGAAGGCCTCGGTCATCAACGCCGGTGACGGCACCCACGAGCACCCCTCCCAAGCGCTGCTCGACTCGTTCACCATGCGCCGCCACTTCCGCTCGCTGCCGGGCGGGTTCGACGACGACTGGTCGACCAAGACGATCGCGATCGTGGGCGACCTGACCCACTCCCGCGTGGTGCGCTCGAACGTGCTGCTGCTGAAGACCCTGGGCGCGAAGGTCGTCCTCGTCGCCCCGCCGACGCTGCTGCCGTCGGGCGTCGACACGTGGCCGGCGGAGGTGTCGACCGATCTCGACGACGTGCTCGGCGAGGTCGACGGGCTGATGATGCTGCGCGTGCAGAAGGAGCGCATGTCGGGCGGCTACTTCCCCACCCCGCGCGAATACACGGTCGGCTACGGCCTGACGCGGCCTCGCCTGGCGAAGCTGCGCCCCGACACCGCGATCTTCCACCCCGGCCCGATGAACCGCGGCCTGGAGATCACCGCCGACGCCGCCGACGCGGCCGCGTCGCGGATCCTCGACCAGGTCGCCGCGGGCGTGGCGACGCGCATGAGCGTGCTGTACCACGTGCTGGGCGGCGAGAACGAGAGCCCGTCGGGCACCGAGGGTGCCGACAAGAACGCGAAGAACGCCGACGCGAAGAACGTCGACACCAAGAACGAGGAGCAGGGCAAGTGAGCGAGCGCGACCTTCTGATCACCGGGGCGAAGCTGGCCGACGGGACGTCGACCGATCTCCTCGTCCGCGACGGCGTGCTCGTCGACTCGTCCGAGGCGCACGACCCCGAGCGCGTCGACGCCGACGGCCTGCTCGTCCTCCCGGGTCTCGTCGACCCCCACACCCACCTGCGCGAGCCCGGCCGCGAGGACGCCGAGACCATCGAGACCGGCACGCAGGCCGCGGCCCGCGGCGGCTACACCGCCGTGTGCGCCATGGCGAACACCACGCCGGTCACCGACACCGCCGAGGCCGTCGCCCACATCCGCGACATCGCCTCGCGTACGGCCTCGGCCGAGGTCTTCCCCGTCGGGGCGGTCACCAAGGGTCTGAAGGGCGAGGAGCTCGCCGAGCTCGGGCTGATGGCCCGGGCGGGCGTACGCATGTTCTCCGACGACGGCAGGTGCGTCCACGACCCCCAGCTGATGCGCCGCGGCCTGGAATACATCCGGGCGTTCGGCGGCGTCATCGCGCAACACTCGCAGGACCCGCGCCTGGCCGGCGCGGGTGCGTGCTGCCACGAGGGTGAGATCTCGGGTCGGCTCGGCCTGGGCGGCTGGCCCGCCGTCGCCGAGTCGGTCGTCGTCGCCCGCGACGCCCAGCTCGCCGAGCTGACCGGTAGCCGCGTCCACGTCTGCCACGTCTCGACCGCGGAGTCGGTCGACGTGATCCGCTGGGCGAAGAAGCGTGGCATCGCGATCACGGCCGAGGCCACGCCCCACCACCTGCTGCTCACGACCAGCGAGGTCGAGACCTACGACCCGATCTACAAGGTCAACCCGCCGCTGCGCCCCGACGAGCACGTCACCGCGATCCGCGCGGCGCTGGCCGACGGCACGATCGACTGCGTCGGCACCGACCACGCCCCGCACGCCCGCCACGACAAGGACCACGCGTTCGCCGACGCCGCGTTCGGCATGCTCGGCCTCGAGCAGGCCCTCGCGGTCGTCCAGGAGGTCATGGTGGAGCCGGGCGCCCTGTCGTGGGCCGACGTGGCCGACCGCATGGCGTACGCCCCGGCGCGCATCGCCGGCATCACGACCCACGGCACGCCGCTGGAGGTCGGGAAGCCCGCCAACCTGGTGCTCGTCGACCCGAGTCGGCGTACGACCGTCGACCGCGACTCCTCGGCATCGCTGTCGCGCAACAACCCGTACCACGGGCGCGAGCTGCCCGACCCGGTCGTCATGACGGTCTGGGCGGGACGCACGACCTTCCGCCGCGACTGAGGGGTACGCATGGGTCCCCGCTGGTCGATCCCCCACACGCTCGACGAGGTGATGGCCTGGGCCCCGGTCCGGGTGGCGGTGCTGCTGCTCATCGCGATCGTGCTGAGGTCGGTGCTGCACCACCTCATCAACGCGGCGGTGCGGCGGCTCGTCGCCGGCCGTGAGGCCGACCGGCCGCGCGTGGCCAGCGAGCGCCGCGACCAGCGGATCAACGCGTTGGCCTCGATGACGCGCGCGGTGGTGACGACGGTGATCTCCGTCGTCTTCGGCATCACGATCCTCGACGAGCTCGGCTTCAACGTGACCACGATCATCGCGGGCACCTCGGTGATGGGCGTGGCGGTCGCGTTCGGCCTGCAATCGATCATCAAGGACCTCCTGTCGGGCGTGTTCATGCTGGTCGAGGACCAGATCGGCGTCGGCGACTACGTCGACATGGAGAAGGCGTCGGGCACCGTCGAGGCGGTCGGCCTGCGCGTCACCAAGCTCCGCGACGACAACGGCAACGTCTGGTACGTCCGCAACGGCGAGGTCCTGCGCGTCGGCAACTACTCCCAGGGCGGTTCCGACCGACCCGTCGTGCCGCCCGCCGCGGCCTGGACCCTGTCGTACGCCCCGGCCAGCGGCAAGGTCGAGACCGCCGCGGTGCAGCCGCCGCAGCCCGCCGGTCCGACGACCGAGGCGGCCGCGGGCGGCGCGGCTGCGCAGAAGGCGGTCGACGAGCCGCGGGCGTGAACCCGTGCGGCTGGTAGGATCAGCCCATGGAGACCGTGCTTCTGGACGAGGTCGTCGAGACCGACTACGGCCAGCTCGATCTGCGCTGGACCTGGGACGGCGTCTTCGACGGCGACTGGGACCGCAGCTTCGCCGGTCAGGTCAACGGCCTGGTCGGGGCCGCGAACCCGCACGGGATGTATGTGAACCTCGCCCGTCGCAGCGGTGGGTCCGGCGTGCGGATCGTGCTGCACGACGTCGCCCCGGCGGTCGATGCAGAGGCCGAGGACGTGGTGGAGGTGTCCGTCGTGGTGGCCGGTGAGCCGCACTGGGAGACCTGGGGCGGCATGGGTGGCGGCGAGCTGGAGCTCCCCGACGGGTCCTACCGCGTACGCGTCGGAGCGACGGGTCGCGACGAGGGCGCGGCCGACGAGTTCGCCGAGGAGGTCCTCGACCGCTACGTCATCGACCTGTGGCCCGCCGATCCCGAACCCGACGCGATCCTGCGCACGACCAGCGAGAACGCCGCGTACTGGCACCGAGAGATCGGCTCGCGGCGCTGACGCCCCGCCTCAGGCGGCGGTCGGCTCGACCACCGGTTCGGTCCGGCGGCGGGGCCGGGAGGCCTGCAGCAGGACACCGCCGATGACGACGGCACCTCCCAGCAGCTCGAGCCACGTGGGGCGCTCCCCCAGCACGACGGCGGCGGTCGCCATGCCGACGACGGGGACGAGCATCGAGAACGGGCCGACGACCCCGGCGGGATGCCGCTTCAGCAACCAGGTCCAGATGCCCGAGCCGACGATGGTCGCCAGCACGATCGTGTACGCCAGTCCCACCCACGCCGGCACCGCGGCCGCGGTCAGCGAGGTGGCGAGGCTGTGCCGGATCGCCGTGGGCCCCTCCAGCGCCAGGGAGACCAGCAGCATCGGCAGCGGCGGCACGACCGACATCCACAGCGACAGGTGCAGCGGGTTCGGCGGCTTCGCGAGGCGGCTGGACAGGTTGCCCAGCGCCCAGCCGAGCGCGCCCAGCAGCACCAGCACGTAGGGCAGCAGCTGGGAGGCCCCGGCGCGCGACAGCCCGACGAGCGCCATGCCGGCGACGGCGATGGCGACCCCGACCTTCTGGCGGGCGTGGACGCGCTCCTTGAGCAGCAGCGCTCCGAGGATGAGCGTGAACGGCCCCGAGGCCTGCAGCACCAGCGACGCGACTCCCGACGGCAGCCCCGCCGCCATGCCGGTGTAGAGGAACGCGAACTGCAGCACGCCGAACCCCATGCCGTAGCCGATGAGCCACTTCAGCGGCACCTTCGGCCGGGGCACCAGCAGCACCGTCGGCACCGCCAGCAGGAAGAACCTCAGCGCCACGAGGAACAGCGGCGGGAAGTGCGTCAGCGAGGCGTGGATGGCGAGGAAGTTCAGGCCCCACAGGACCGCCACGGCGCAGGCCAGCAGGACGTGGGAGGGCGGCAGCCCGCGGTGGTCGTCGGTCACCGCACCAGCGTGGCAGCGATCGACGCCGACCACCATCGATGTCCACCATCGGTGGACACCCTCGACGGACGCACGGCGGCGTGGCGCGACGCGGGCCCGTCCCCCTACGCTTCCGGCGTGAAGCAAGACGCCGCGGCCTCGGGCCGCAAGGGGCTCCGCGCCGGGGTCCTCGGCCTGGCCGACTCGTTGGCCATCGGGGTGGCCTCGACGGGACCCGCGTACTCCATGACCGCCACGATCGGGCTGGTCGCCGCCGCGGTCGGGTTCCAGGCACCCGCGGTGGTGCTGCTGGCGTTCGTCCCCGTCTTCTGCGCGGCCCTCGGCTACCACGCGCTGAACCGGGCCGAGCCCGACTGCGGCACGTCGTTCGTGTGGGTCGCCCGCGCGTTCGGCCCGTCGTGGGGGTGGATGGCCGGGTGGGCGATCGTGGTGTGCGACGTGCTGGTGATGGCCTCGCTGGCGCAGGTCGCCGGGCAGTACACGTTCCTGCTGCTCGGCGTACGCTCCATCGGCACCGACGCCACCCATCCGGCCGTGCTCGCCCTGGGGGTCGCCTTCATCGTGCTCCTGACCTGGCTGTGCGTACGCGGCATCGGCCTGACCGCGCGCCTGCAGCAGGTGCTGGTGCTGGTCGAGACCGTGATGCTGGTCGTCTTCTCCGTGGTCGCGCTCTGGCGGGTGTACGCCACACCCGGCGGCCCGCTGCCCGGCTCGACCCGGCCGGACTGGACCTGGTTCGACCCCACGCGCGTGCCGCCGGGCCAGCTGACCGGCGGCATCCTGCTCATGGTGTTCCTCTACTGGGGCTGGGACTCGGTGCTCAGCGTCAACGAGGAGTCCCGCCAGCCGCGTCGCCTCCCCGGGCTGGCCGCGGTCTGGTCGACGGTCGTGCTGCTCGCGGTCTACGTGCTGTTCGCCGTCGGCGCGCAGGCCGTCGCCGGGGTCGGCACCGATGGTGCCGGGCTGGCCAACCCCGAGCACGTCGACGACGTGGTCGCGGCGCTGGCCCACACGGTCTTCGGCGACAGCCTGCTGGGCCGTGCGGGCGCGGCGCTGCTGGTGCTGATGGTGCTCACGTCGGCCGCGGCGTCCACCCAGACCACGCTGCTGCCGACCGCGCGCACGACCCTCTCGATGGCCCACCACGGCGCGCTGCCGGAGGTCTTCGCCCGCGTCCACCCGCGCCACGCCACCCCGACGGTCTCGACGTGGGCGATGGGCGCGGTGTCGGTGGCGCTGTACGTGCCGCTCAACTTCCTCGCCGAGGGTCGGGGGATCGCCGACGCGGTGTCGGCGTGCGGTGTCGCGATCGGCTTCTACTACGGACTGACCGCGCTGGCCTCCAGCGCGCTGTACCGGAACCACCGCGAGGCGCGCCTGAGCCGTGTCGTGCTGCCCGCCGTCGGCGGCGTGCTCCTCCTGCTCGCCGCCGCCTGGACGGCCGTCGACGCCTGGACCCCGGGCGCCGACGAGACGCGCATCGCCGTGGGCGGCCTGCAGGTCGGCGGGGTGTTCGTCTTCGGGGTCGTGGGCCTGCTGGCCGGGTTGCCGCTGATGTGGTGGTGGCGCCGCGTACGCCCGGCGTACTTCACCACCCACGCGCTCGCCCGCCGCCTGCCGGAGACCGCCGAGGTCGACCCGGCGCTGCTCGACGCCTGATCGCCGGGGGCAGGGCCGCTAGGCGAAGAAGAACCGGACGAGGTGGAAGAACACCGGCGCGGCGAAGACCAGCGAGTCGACGCGGTCCATGATGCCGCCGTGGCCGGGGATCAGCGCGCCGAAGTCCTTCACGCCGCGGTCACGCTTGGTGGCGCTCATGACCAGCCCGCCTGCGAAGCCCAGCAGGCACGCGACGAACGCGAGCGCGGCGGCGACCCAGGGGCTGAACGGCGTGACCCACCACAGGAACGCGCCCAGCACGGTCGCGGACAGCACGCCGCCGACGAAGCCCTCCCACGTCTTGTTGGGACTCACCGTCGGCGCGATGCGGTGGCGACCCGTGGTCTTGCCCCACAGGTACTGGAAGACGTCGGAGCCCTGCACCACGATCACGAGGAACAGCAGCAGGTTCGCGCCCGCGGGGCCACCCGAGCCGGGCGGCGAGCCCTCGGCGACCTGCCGCCCGTGCTCCATGGCGACGGGCAGCTGCAGCAGCGCCGGGGCGTGGCTGAGGGCATACACGCAGACCATGAGCGCCCACTGCACGACCGACGCCCTGCGCAGGAAGTCCTTGGTCTCCCCCATGAGCGCCTGGCGGACGGGCAGGAACAGGAACGCGTACACCGGGATGAAGATCGCGAAGAAGCCGTACCAGTGCTGCCACACCGCCAGGTAGTGGATCGGCAGCGCCACCCAGAACATCCACACCAGCGCGTGGTGGTCCTTCTGGGTGGTCGGCGAGATCGTGATGAACTCACGCAGTGCCAGCAGCGACAGCAGCGCGAACATGACGACCGTCGCAGTCTCGCCGAGCGCCAACGCGCCGGCGATGACGCCGATCATCATCCACCAGGCGCCGATGCGCAGGCGCAGATTCTGCACCAGCCCCGCGTGGTGGTCGGCAGACAGCTTCGTGCGGGCCAGCACCTCGGTGGTGGTCGAGGCGGCCACGAGCAGGACCAGGACGCCGGCCAGGAGCGTCCAGCCAGTGGTGTCGATGAGGCCGATGCGGGGCATCACTTCTCCTGCAGTGCGTCGACGAGCGCCTGCCGGGCGCGGGCGAGGTAGCCGGCCTCGGCCTCGTCGGCCCCGCGCACCACCGGCGGCAGGAACGTCGCGCTCACCAGCACGGGCACCGGCACGACTGAACCCTTCGGCAGGATGCGCCCGACGTTGGCGAGCGCGACCGGGATGATCGGCACGTCGGGCCGGGCGGCGGCGATGCGGGCGATGCCCGCCTGGAAGTCGGCGATCCGCTCGCCGTCGCCGCGGGTGCCCTCGGGGAAGATCGCCAGTGAGTCGCCGGCGTCCAACGCCTCGCAGAGCCTGTCGACCTGGCCGCCGGGGCGCCTCGGCTGCGCCGGCCCGCCCTTGCCTCGCTCGACGAGCAGCGGATTGAACAGCCGCTGCGCGGCGGCGGCCTTCCAGCCGGAGCCCCAGTAGTCGGCGGCGGCGACGGGGCGTACGCGGCGCCGCTCGTCACCGGGCAGCAGCGCCCACAGCGTGAGGAAGTCGAGGTGGGAGGAGTGGTTGGCGTACAGGACGCACGGGTGCGGCAGCTCGACGGCCGTCCCGCCCTCCTGGGTGACGGGCTTCGCGCCCGTGACGAGGCGGACAAGGAACGCGACGGTCGCATGGGTAGCACTCATCCCTTCGCCTCCAGGGCGGCGGCGATGCGGCGCAGCCGGACGATGACCGTGGTGACCGAGCCGAGCCCGATGGCGACGAGCACGACGGCGAGCACGATGCCGCGCGGCCAGCCCAGCACCGGCTCCAGCATCGACACCAGGCAGGCGACGACGAGCATCCACATGCGGTTCGGCTTCGAGGCGGGCCCGTCGAAGAAGTTGCCGACGCCGTTGGCCGCGCCGAGGGTGCGGACATAAGCGGTCAGCACCGCCGCGGCGGCTGAGGCCCAGCCCAGCGCGACGCCGAGGTCGATCCCGCCGACGGTCCACACGCCCGCCGTCGCATAGCCCGCGGCGGCGATGACGAACAGGTCAGCGAGCCGGTCGGGCACCTCGTTGAACAGGTCACCGGTCGGCGTACGCAGGTCGTGCTCGACAGCCAGCATGCCGTCGAGCATGTTGCACAGCAGCCGCAGCGGCACCAGGACTGCCGCGACGAGCAGGAGCGCCCAGCGGGGGCCGGCGTACGCGGAGGCCACGAGACACGCCGCGGCGATGGCGCAGAGCACGACCGACCACACGGAGATGGCGTTCGGCGTGAGCCTCATGGCGGCGAGCACATCGGCCAGGCGGGCCGCCCAACGCGTGTCGCGCTGTGGGATCTCTCGGCGGTCCCGCCCGTGCAACGGGGCAGCGGATCGAGGTGTTGCCATGTGTCCACGGTAGGGGCGCTGGGGGCCGACCCCTGTCGCGGCGATCATGGTCGCATGACCGACCGCACCTGCGTCCGTGACCATGCCGGGGCCTTCGCCTGGGGGTTCGCCGAGGCGACGTTCTTCTTCCTCGTGCCGGATGTCGGGCTGACCAGGGTCGCCGCGCGGCGGCCGCGGCGGGCGTTCGTGACGGTGGGCTCCGCGGTCGCGGGCGCGGTGGCCGGTGGCCTCGTGACGTACGACTGGGCCCGCGCGAACGACCCCGCGCGGACCCGGGCGGCGCTGCGCCGGATCCCGTCGATCTCGGGCGCGATGGTCGACCGGGTCGACGTCGAGGTCACCGACGGCGGGCTGCGTGCGATGGTGCTGGGCCCCCTGCGTGGCATCCCCTACAAGGTGTACGCGCGGTCGGCGGGCCACAGGGGGCTCTCCCCCGCCGCGTTCGCCGCCTGGTCGGTGCCCGCGCGTACGCCGCGATTCGTGCTGGTCGTGGGACTCGCCGCGGGACTGCGGGCGCTGGCCGACCGCATGGTGGGCCGCGAGCGGGCCGAGCGCCTGGTCACGCCCACGCACGCGGCGTTCTGGATAGCCTTCTACGCGTGGTATTTCCGCACCGTCGGCCGCGAGGCCGCCGGCGAGGAGCGCTGACTCAGCAGCCGTCGGGCCCGCAGGCCTCGCCCGGCTCCATGCCCTGCAGGTCGAGCTTCTGCACGCCGGGGTGCAGCTCGGCCCAGACCCGAGCCAGCGCCTGCGCGAACGCCTCGGCGGGCTGGGCGCCGGACAAGCCGTACTTCTCGGCCAGCACGAAGAACGGCACACCGCTCACGCCGATGGCGCCGGCACGGGCCAGGTCGGCCTGGACCTCCTCCTCCCGCGCCGGGGAGTCGAGCGACGCGCGAGCCGCGTCGGCGTCCAAACCGACTTCCTCCGCGAGGCGGACGAGGGTGTCGGGGTCGGAGATCGACTCGCCGTCGGCGAAGTGGGCCTCCAGGAGCGCGAGCTCGAGGTCCCACACGAGTCGACCGGTGGCGTCGGCGTGGCGTGCCTCGTGCAGCAGCCGGTGGGCCCGGCGGCTGCTGGCGACCTGCAGGGCGTCGAAGTCCATGGTGAGGCCCTCGCCCACGGCTTGGGCGGCCACGTGGCCGATCATCTGCTCGACCTGCGCGGTGGAGATGCCCTTGCGCTGCGACAGGTAGTCGACCTCCGAGCCGGCGTACGACTCGGGCAGGTCCGGGTCGAGCAGGAAGCTGTGCAGCACGACCTCAACCTCGTCGCGCTGGGGGAACGCGTCGAGCGCGCGGCGGAAGCGCGTCAGCCCGATGTAGCACCAGGGGCACGCGATATCTGACCAGATGTCGATTCTCACACCCGCACGAACACCGCTCGGCGCCGGGTATTCCCTCCTAGACTCGTCGTCGTGATGCCGACACCGCGTACGCCCGAGCCGTCCCAGACCTTCTACGAGGCCGTGGGTGGCCACGAGACGTTCGTCCGGCTCGTCCACCGCTTCTACGAGCAGGTCGCCGCCGACATCGACTTCCGCGCGCTGTATCCCGAGGAGGACCTCGGCCCCGCGGAGGACCGGCTGAGGATGTTCCTGGAGCAGTACTGGGGTGGCCCCACGACCTACCAGGAGCGTCGCGGCCACCCTCGCCTGCGGATGCGCCACATCCCGTTCACCATCACCACCGCCGAGCGCGACACGTGGCTTCGCTACATGCTCACCTCGCTCGACGAGCTCGGCCTCGACGAGGCGTACGCCACGGTCATGCGCGACTATTTCAAGCGCGCCGCCGACGCCATGGTGAACCACCGCTGACGGAGCCACCGCCTGCAGCCGAACCCACACTCTTCTTCAGGGAGGAGCCCCTCCCCCGTGCTCCTGACCTTTCGGTAGGGTGGGCGGACCGAACACAGCCCTCCGAGGAGCCGTCCCATGACGCCCGAGTCCGCCCGCACCCGCCTGAGCGACCACGACTGGTGGCGATCCGCCGTCGTCTACCAGGTCTATCCCCGCTCGTTCGCCGATGCGAACGGTGACGGGATCGGTGACGTGCGCGGCATCATCGACCGCCTCGACTACCTCGCCGACCTGGGCGTGGACGCCATCTGGGTCTCGCCGTGGTACCCGTCGCCACTGGCCGACGGCGGCTACGACGTCTCCGACTACCGCGACATCCATCCCGACTTCGGCACGCTCGCCGACGCCGACGAACTCATCGCGAAGGCCCACGCCCGCGGTCTGCGCGTGATGATCGACCTCGTGCCCAACCACTGCTCCGACGAGCACCCGTGGTTCCAGAAGGCGCTGGCCGCTGGTCCGGGCTCGGCCGAGCGGGAGCTGTTCTGGTTCCGCGACGGCCGCGGCGACGACAGCGCCGAGCCGCCCAACAACTGGGAGGCCCTCTTCGGCGGCCCGATGTGGGAGCGAGTCACCGACCCCGAGGGCCGACCCGAGCAGTGGTACCTGCACATGTTCGACGTCCGCCAGCCCGACTGGAACTGGGACAACCCCGCGGTCGCCGACGAGTTCGACTCGGTGCTGCGCTTCTGGTTCGACCGCGGCGTCGACGGGTTCCGCGTCGACGTGGCCGACTCGATGGCCAAGGATCCCTCGCTGCCCGACCTGCCGGTCGACCCGACGACCGGCTTCGGCACGTCGAAGAACAAGGAACCGGGCGCCCCGCTGTGGGACGTCCACCCGCAGATCGAGCAGATCCACCGCCGCTGGCGGACCGTCGCCGACGAGTACGCGGACTCCGAGCTCGGCGGCCGCGTGTTCGTCTCCGAGGCCTACCTCGACCCGATCGAGCGCCTGGTCTCCTACGTCGAGCCGGGCCGGCTCCACACGACGTTCAACTTCGACCACCTGCTGTGCGAGTGGACGCCCGAGTCGCAGCGCAACGTGATCGACGCGTCGCGCCGCACGCACGCCGCGGTGGGAGCCCCGACGACGTGGGTGCTGTCCAACCACGACACGCCCCGCGTGGCGACCCGCTTCGGCAAGCCCGAGACGGGGCGTACGTTCACCGCCGACGGCATGCTGCCGGAGCACCTGGGCCGCGAGTGGCACCACTACGCCGGCATGCCCGTCGACCTGGAGCTGGGCCGCCGCCGCGCCCGCGCCGCGGCGCTGCTGGAGCTGGCGCTGCCGGGCGGCTGCTACGTCTACCAGGGCGACGAGCTGGGCCTCGACGAGGTCGAGGACCTGCCCGAGGACGCGCTGCAGGACCCGACGTGGGAGCGTTCGGGCCGCCTGATCCGTGGCCGCGACGGGTGCCGCGTCCCCATGCCGTGGGAGGGCGAGCAGGCGCCGTTCGGCTTCGGCGGCGACGCCGGCGAGCCGTGGCTGCCGCAGCCGGAGCGCTGGGCGGGTCGGACGGCCGCCGATCAGGCCGGCGACCCCGGGTCCCACCTGAACCTCTACCGGCGGGCGCTCGCCGAGCGACGCGCGAACCCGGCGCTGGGCGACGGCGACCTCACGTGGGACGAGGACACCCCCGCCGACGTGCTGTCGTTCACGCGCGAGCCGGGGTTCCGCTGCGTCGTGAACTTCGGTTCGACCCCGTGGGAGATCCCCGCCGGGGCGACGGTGCTGGTGCACTCCGGCGACGCGACCAGCGGTGTGGTCGGCTCCGACGAGGCGGTCTGGCTGAAGGTCTGAGGCTCAGACCACCCAGGGCGCGAGCCGGTCCCGGACGGTCTCCGGGATCGGCGCGGGCCGGCCTTCACGGTCACCGCAGACCAGCACAGTGCGGCTGCGGTGGAACACCGTGCCCGACGGGTCGTCGACGACGTCGCAGCCGATCGTCATCGAGGTGTTGCCCATCTTGGTGACGGCGCAGCGCGCCGAGTATGGCTCGCGCCGGAACTCCATCTGCGAGACGTAGTCGACGTCCTGGCGCACGACGAGCCACATGTGGCCCTTGCCGCTGCCCGCCATCATGGCGATGCGCGCCTCCTGGATGTACTCGTAGGCGCGCACGTTGTTGACGTGGCCGTACGCGTCGAGGTCGCCCCACCGCACCCGCAACGGATGGACGTACGCCCCCTGGTCGCCGACCCCCGCGATGCGCGGCAGGTCACGCAGCGGCTCCACGTCGTCCTGCAGCGCCGCGAAATGGTCGCGCTCGGCGGGCGTGAGCCGGCGTACGGCCTGGGCCTCGAAGTCGAACGGGCACAGGACCGTACGCGCCCGCAGCGCGACCTCGCCGTCGGCGACGATGTCGTACGCCAGGCTGAACCGCGCCGCTCCGAGCTGGTCGACGCACACGCGGGCCTGGACGTCCTGGCCGTGGAGGACCTGACGGAGGTACTCGACCTGGTGGCCGGTGACCACCACTCCCCCGCCCAGCATGTGGGCGTTGGGGCCGGACAGCAGGAGCTCGGTGCGGGCCTCCTGCAGGTATTCGACGAACGTGGCGCTGTTGACGTGGGACTGGACGTCCTGGTCGGCCCAACGCGTCGGGATGTCGAAGACCTGCACCCCGTCAGTCCTCCTTGTCGTACAGCGACTCGACGAGGTCGGCGTACTTCTGGGTGACCTGCGCGCGGCGGATCTTCAGCGAGGGCGTGGTGGTGCCGTCGTCGACGTTGAGCTCACCGGGAAGGATCGCGAAGCGCTTGACGGTCTCCCAGCGCTCGAGGCGCTGGTTGGCGGCGTCGACGTAGCGCTGGACCATCGCCTTGACCTCGTCGTGGGCCAGCAGCTGCTCGTCGCTGAGCGACTTCAGCGAGCCGTTGTCGTGGTGCCCGGCCCAGCTCCGCAGGGCCTCCGGGTCGAGGGCGACGAGCGCCGACATGTACTTGCGGCCCTCGCCGTACGCCACGACCTGGGAGATGTAGGGACAGTTGGCGACGAGCGCGCCCTCGACCTTCTGCGGGGCGACGTACTTGCCGCCGGAGGTTTTGATGAGGTCCTTCTTGCGGTCGGTGATGCGCAGGTTGCCCTGATCGTCGATCTGGCCGATGTCACCGGTGTGGAACCAGCCGTCGGTGAACACCTCGGCGTCCATCTCGGGCAGGTTGTGGTAGCCGCGCATGACGCCCGGGCCCTTCACCAGGATCTCGCCGTCGTCGGCGACCTTCGCCTTCGTTCCGGGCATCGCCGAGCCGACGCTGCCGAAGATCGGCTCGCGGGGGTCGTTGAGGAATGTCACCGCCGACGTCTCGGTCATGCCGTAACCCTCGAACACGAGGATGCCGGCGGCATAGAACCAGTCCTGCACCTGCTTGCTCAGCTTGGCGGAGCCCGAGACCATGAAGCGCAGGTTTCCGCCGAGCTTCTGCTTCAGCTTGGAAAAGACCAGTTTGTCGGCGAGCGCGTACTGCGCGGCGAGCGCCTTCGGCATCGGGCGGCCGTCGAGGCGGTACGGGATCGACTCGTGGCCGACCTTGAAGGCCCAGCGCGCGATGCGGTTCTTCACACCGGACGCGGAGGTCATCATCACCTTGGCGCGCACCTTCTCGAAGATGCGCGGTGCCCCGGCCATCCACGTGGGGCGGATGGTGGCGAGGTTGTCGACGATGCGGTCGATGCGCCCGTCGACGGCGGTGGTGAAGCCGATCTGCAGCTGGATGGCCAGCAGGCATTTGCCGAACACGTGCGACAGCGGGAGCCACAGCAGCTGGACGTCCTCGGGCTGCAGGAGACGGAAGAGCTCGACCGAGCGACCCTCGTACGCCCAGGCGTCGTGGGGCAGGCGCACGCCCTTGGGCCGGCCGGTCGTGCCGGAGGTGTAGATGAGTGTCGACAGGCTGTCGGGACCGGTGACCTCGATGGCCTCGCGCACCGCGTCGGGGTGCTCGGCGCTGTAGGCACGGCCCATCTCCTGGAAGGCCGCCCACGAGTGGACGTTGTCGAGCTCGGAGTCGCCGTCCATCATGACGATCGCCAGCAGGGTGTCGACGATCTCGGGGTGTCGCAGCAGCTTTTGGAGCTGTACGCCGTCCTCGATGATCGCCACGCGCGAGGCGGAGTCGGTGAGGATGAACGACACGTCGTCGTGCTGGGTGGTCGGGTAGACCGTGGTCGTCGCGCCGCCGGCGCACATGACGCCGAGGTCGGCGAGGATCCACTCGACGCGGGTGGTCGCGGCGATGGCCACGCGCTCCTCGGGCTGCAGGCCCACGGCGAGCAGTCCGGCTGCGATGTCGTGGGCGATCTCCGCGCTCTGACGCCAGGTGAGGTCCTGCCAGTTCTCTTGGGCGTCCGGATAGCGGAACGCCACATTGTCGGGGGTCTCGCGTACGCGGCGGTCGAGCATGGCCCCCACGCTGCGCGCCCGGTCGGCCAGCTCCGCGGCCAGGGCTTCTCGGTCGACGAGCGGTGTATCGGTCTTCATGAGTCCTCCGATCAGGGCGCGGCTGCTCCGCCGTGCGTGGGGCGATGCTACAAGATGACCCGGGGCGGGGGACGAACTTCGAGACACCCGCCACCTGTCTCGAGGGGCTAAGTTACTCACCAGTTGCCTTCGGGGGAAGCGAGGAAGGTGCAGTTCTTGGTCGGTGGACCAGAAAATTCTGCCCCCGCCGGCCCGCAGCAAGGACGTGGTTGAAGCAACAACGCTTAGTATGGCTCTGTGGTGGAACGGGTCAAGGCACGATGGCTTAACGCCGAGCAGCAGCGCATCTGGAGGACCTATCTCCTTGCGGCCGCTCGGATCAACGAGGTGCTTGACGACGACCTGCGCCAGTTCGGCATCGACCTCGGCGAGTACGAGATCCTCGTCTGCCTCGAGGAGGCCCCGGAGCGCCGCCTGCGCATGTCCGACCTGGCCGCCCGCGTCCACCAGTCCCGTTCGCGCCTGACCCACACCGTGGCCCGCATGGAGAAGCAGGACCTCGTCGAGCGCATGTCGTGCGGCGACGACCGCCGCGGAGTGTGGGCACACCTCACGCCGGCCGGGTTCGAACTGCTGCGCAACGCCGCCCCCACCCACGTCGAGAGCGTGCGCCGCATCTTCGTCGAGGCCGTCAGCCCCGACGACTTCCAGGCGATCGGACGCGGCTTCCAGGCCGTGCTGGACGTGGAGGACTGATCGGCGACACTTTGGCAGACTTGGCCCATGTCCGCCACGACGTCACACACCGAACCGACCACCCCTCTCGCGAGCCCCGCCCTCGTCGCCCGCGCCGAGCGTGACCTGCCGGGCGTGGTGGACACCTCCGGCCTCACCCGCGCGCTCTACTCGTCCGACGCTTCGCTCTACCGCGTACCACCCCAGATGGTCGGGTTCCCGCGCACCCGCGCCGAGCTCGAGGCCCTCGTCGACCTGGCCCGCGAGACGCGTACGCCGTTGACCGCCCGCGGCGCCGGCACGTCCTGCGCCGGCAACGCCGTCGGCCCCGGCCTCGTCGTCGACACCCGGCGCCACCTCAACCAGGTGCTGGCCATCGACACCGTGGCGCGCACGGCGACCGTGCAGCCCGGCACGGTCCACGCCGCCCTCCAGAAGGCCGCCGCCCCCCACGGCCTGCGCTTCGGCCCGGACCCGTCGACCCACACCCGGTGCACCGTCGGCGGCATGGTCGGCAACAACGCCTGCGGGCCGCGGGCCATGGGATATGGCCGCAGCGCCGACAACGTCATGGCCGTCGAGGTGGTCTGCGGCAACGGCGAGCGCCTCCGCCTCGTCTCCGGCGAGGAGGCTCCCGCCTCCCCCACCCTCGACGCGCTGCGCTCGCTGGTCGCCGACAACCTCGCCCTGATCCGCACCGAGTTCGGCCGCTTTGGCCGCCAGGTCTCGGGCTACTCGCTGGAACACCTGCTGCCCGAGAACGGCTTCGACGTCGCCCGCTTCCTGTCCGGCACCGAGGGCACCCTCGTCACGATGACCGAGCTGACCGTACGCCTCGTCGCAGACGCACCCCACAAGGTCATGGTCGCGCTCGGCTACGCGTCGATGCCCGAGGCCGGGGACGACGCCGTCGTGCTCGGCCGCCACAGCCCCACCGCCGCCGAGGGCCTCGACCGCCGTATTGTCGACGTCGTCGCACACGCCAAGGGCCCCGCCGCCGTTCCGACCCTGCCGAAGGGCGACGGCTGGATGCTCGTCGAGCTCGTCGACGACGACCCCGTACGCCTGCGCGAGCGCGCCGAAGCCCTCTTGGCCGACGCCAACCCGCTGGAGGGCCGGGTCGTCGAGGACGCGACCGAGGCGACGGCGCTGTGGAAGATCCGCGAGGACGGCGCCGGGCTCGCCGGCGTCTCGCTGGAGCGGCCAGCGTACGGGGGCTGGGAGGACGCCGCCGTGCCGCCGGAGAAGCTCGGCGCCTACCTGCGCGACTTCGACGCGCTGCTGAAGAAGCACGACCTGCACGGGCTGCCGTACGGGCACTTCGGCGACGGCTGCGTCCACTGCCGCATCGACTTCCCCCTCGACCGCGAGGGCGGCGCCCAGGCCTACAGGGCGTTCGTCGAGGAGGCCGCCGAGCTGGTCGCCGGCTACGGCGGCTCGATGTCCGGCGAGCACGGCGACGGCCGCGCCCGCTCAGCGCTGCTGCCGAAGATGTACTCCGCCGAGGCGCTCGGCCTCATGGCGAAGGTCAAGGCGATCTTCGACCCCGCGAACCTGCTCAACCCCGGCGTCCTCGTCGACCCGCGACCGGTCGAGGCGGACCTGCGCGTGCCGCAGATCCGCACCAAGCCCTTGTTCAAGAAGGACCCGCTGTTCGTGGAGGCCGTCCACCAGTGCTCCGGCGTCGGCAAGTGCCTCGCCGACACGACCGCCGGCGGCGGCGTGATGTGCCCCAGCTATCAGGCCACCGGCAACGAGAAGGACTCCACCCGCGGCCGCTCGCGCGTCCTGCAGGAGATGGTCAACGGCGACATCGTGAAGGGCTGGGACTCCCCCGAGGTGCTTGAGGCGCTCGACCTGTGCCTGTCCTGCAAGGGCTGCTACCGCGACTGCCCCACGGGCATCGACATGGCCGCCTACAAGTCCGAGGCCCTCGACCACGCGTACGCCGGCAAGGTGCGCCCTCGCTCCCACTACGCACTCGGCATGCTGCCGCGCTGGGGGCGCCTCATCTCGAAGCTGAAGGTGGGCCCGCTGGTGAACCTGGCCGGCGTCGTGCCCGGTGTACGCAACGTCATGAAGTGGACCGCGGGCGTCGACCAGCGTCGCTCGCTGCCGCGCTTCGCCGCCGGCCGCAACTCCGCGAAGGTCGACGTGCCCGCCACGTCCGGCAAGCCGGTCGTGGTGTGGGTCGACTCGTTCTCCGACTGCTTCGAGCACGAGGGCCTCCACGCGATCATCGACGTCCTCGTCGCCGCGGGCTTCGCCCCGCGCTTCCTCGACCGTCAGGCCTGCTGCGGACTGACCTGGATCTCCACCGGCCAGCGCGAGGGGGCCCGCCGCCAGCTGCGCCAAGCCGTCGGCGTGCTCCACCCCCTGGTCGCCGAGGGCATCCCCGTCGTCGGGGTCGAACCGTCGTGCCTCGCGGTGTGGCGCACCGACGCGCTCGAGCTGCTGCCCGACGACGAGCGCGTGCGCGAGGTGGCCCAGGGCGTCTTCACGCTCGCCGAGGTCCTCACCCACGCCGACGAGGTACCCCTGCCCGATCTGACCGGCCGCACCGTCGTCGCCCAGCCCCACTGCCACCACGCGTCGGTGCTCGGTTGGAAGACCGACGAGGCGCTGCTGAAGAAGACCGGCGCGAAGGTCGTCACCGTCGGCGGCTGCTGCGGCCTGGCCGGCAACTTCGGTGTCGAGGAGGGCCACTACGAGGTGTCGGTGGCCGTCGCCGAGCACGACCTGCTGCCCGCGGTCCGGGCCGCGGGGCCGGACGCGATCGTGCTGGCCGACGGGTTCTCCTGCCGCATCCAGCTCGAACAGCTCGAGGGCCGGAAGGCCATGACGCTCGCCGAGGTCCTGCTAGGGCGCTGACGGGTCCCGTCAGTCGGCGGCCTCGAGCTCGGTGTAGCGGGCCGCCACGGCGATGATCTCGTCGAGCGTGTGGGACAGGAAGCGCACCTGGTGGGTCGTCGCCACCTCGTCGTCGCCGATACGCACGGCCCGGTGGAACCCCTTGCGGGCGGGGGCGATCACTACCCGACCCCACGGCACCACCACGGCGTTGCCGGGACGCACGACCTCGACGCCGTCGGGGCGCAGCACCCACGCGACCCCGTCGGGCATGTCGCTCGACGGCTCCGGCTGCGGCACGGTGCGGCGGAGGATGCGTGCGCCGGAGTACGCCAAGAACGCTGCGGTCAGCGCCGCGATCGCGCTGACCCACGCGAAACCGTCCACGAAGAACCACAGCACGACGGCGATCACGACGGCCAGCGCCGCCAGGACGAGGTCGAGAACGCCGCTGAGGATCTTGTTCCGGCGCAACCGCAGCAGGAGCTTGCGGTTGCGGTGGCGTACGACGGTCTCCGTGGTCATCGCAGCCTAGTCAGTCGTTCCGCGTCCGCACTGAGGCGCGCGATGTCGTGGGAGAGGTATTCGGTCGCGTAGGTCGTGCTGAAGGCGTCGTCTCCGACCCGGATGGCGTGCAGGCCCCCGATCTTCGTCTCGGTGAACCGTACGCGCGCCCACGGCACCACGACCGGCCCGGCGGGCAGGTTGACCTGCACCCCGTCGGGGCGCAGCACCCAGGCCACGCCGCCGGGGGCCTCGACCTTCGCGTACGCGGGGGTGAAGACGCCGGTGACGTAGAGCAGGCCGACCAGCAGGTGGATGCCGAAGAACACGAACATCAGGATCGCGGCCCAACGCACGCCGCTGCCCAGCGACAGGATCGTGAGGCCGACGAACAGCCAGACCAGCCCGACGAAGACCTGGATCACCCCGCTCAGCACCAGCTTGCGGCGCACGCGGGCGAGTAGCTCACCGTTTCGGTGGTGGACGACGGTCTCCATGTGTGGCTCCGGGGTCAGTGGTGGGTGACGGTGACGTCGGCGGCGGCGCGCCGGCCGTGGACCCACAACAGCAGCTCGCCGGGCTCGCCGACGACGACCGTGGTGGTGGCGCCGCGGCAGCCGCGGGAGATGACGGCCTCGCGGCCGTCGGGCCGCTGCAGCACGAGCCGCTCACGGGAGAAGGCGTTGAGCTGGCGGCCGGCGATGGCCACGCGCAGCGCGAGGGCGTCGGCGAGCTCCGTGTCGACCGGGGCCGGGTCGATGCCGTTGGCGCGTCGCACGTCCTCGCCGTGGACGTAGAACTCCCCCAGCGCGTGGCGGTGGCCCTCCAGGGCGTCGGTCGGCATGAGCGCGACCCGGCCGTCCTCGACCGCGAGCGCGGCGACCACCTCGTCGTACGGGTGGCGGGCCATGACCCGTTCGAGCTCGGAGCGCTCGTCGAGGACCGGCGTGGCCATGACCGCAGCCACCCGCCAGGAGTGCTTGATGCCCCACACGTGGGCGGCGAGATGGTGGGCGGTCCAGCCCTCGCACAGGGTCGGCGCACCGGCGTCGACAGCCTCGAAGGAGGCGATCAGACGCCGGTACGCCGCGTCCCGCAGCCGGGTGGTCATCGCTGTCGTCCGCGGCGCGGATCAGTCGCGCGTGAGCCGACGGTGGGTGGTGGCGTGCGGACGCGCGGCCTCCGCACCGAGGCGCTCGATCTTGTTCTTCTCGTAGTCGGCGAAGTTGCCCTCGAACCAGAACCACTTGGCCTGGTTCTCCTCGTCGCCCTCCCAGGCGAGGATGTGGGTGGCGACGCGGTCGAGGAACCAGCGGTCGTGGGAGATCACCACTGCGCAGCCGGGGAACTCGAGCAGCGCGTCCTCGAGGGACTGCAGGGTCTCGACGTCGAGGTCGTTGGTCGGTTCGTCGAGGAGCAGCAGGTTGCCGCCCATCTTGAGCGTCAGCGCCAGGTTGAGACGGTTGCGCTCACCGCCGGACAGCACGCCCGAGGGCTTCTGCTGGTCGGGGCCCTTGAAGCCGAACGACGCGACGTAGGCGCGCGACGGCATCTCGAAGTTGGCGACCTTGATGTGGTCGAGCCCGTCGGAGACGACCTCCCAGACGTTCTTCTTGGGGTCGAGGCCGCCGCGGCCCTGGTCGACGTAGGAGATCGAGACGGTCTTGCCGAGCTCGAGGCTGCCCGAGTCGGGCTGTTCTTCGCCGACGATCATCTTGAACAGCGTCGACTTGCCGACGCCGTTGGGGCCGATGATGCCGACGATGCCCGAGCGGGGCAGGTCGAACGTCAGGCCGTCGATGAGCTTGCGGTCGCCGAAGCCCTTGTGGAGGTGCGTCACCTTCAGCACGTCGGTGCCCAGACGCGGGCCCGGCGGGATGTTGATCTCGGAGACGTCGATCTTGCGGTTGCGCTCGGCTTCGGCCGCCATCTCCTCGTAGCGGGCGAGGCGGGCCTTGTTCTTGGCCTGGCGGGCCTTGGGGCTCGAGCGGACCCACTCGAGCTCCTTCTCGAGGATCTTGGCGCGCTTGGCGTCCTTCTGGCCCTCGATCTGGAGGCGCTTGCGCTTGGTCTCGAGGTAGGTCGAGTAGTTTCCTTCGTAAGGGTGGAGGCGGCCGCGGTCGATCTCGCAGATCCACTGGGCGACGTTGTCGAGGAAGTAGCGATCGTGGGTCACGGCGAGGACGGCGCCCGGGTAGTCCTTGAGATGGCCCTCCAGCCAGTTCACCGACTCGGCGTCGAGGTGGTTGGTGGGCTCGTCGAGCAGCAGCAGGTCGGGCTGCTGGAGCAGCAGCTTGCACAGCGCCACGCGGCGCCGCTCGCCGCCGGAGAGGACGTCGACGACGGCGTCGGCCGGCGGGCAGCGCAGCGCATCCATCGCCTGGGCGAGCTGGGAGTCGATGTCCCACGCGTTGGCGGCGTCGAGGTCGGTCTGGAGGTCACCCATCTCGGCCATGAGTGCGTCGAAGTCGGCGTCGGGGTCGGCCATGAGGTCGCCGATCTCCTCGAACCGCTTCATCTTGGCCTTGATCTCGGCGACGGCCTCCTGGATGTTCTCGAGCACCGTCTTGCCCTCGGTCAGCGGGGGCTCCTGCAGCAGGATGCCGACCGTCTTTCCCTTGGCCAGCTGGCTCTCGCCGTTGTTGGCCTTCTCGAGCCCGGCCATGACCTTCAGCATCGTGGACTTGCCGGCACCGTTGGGGCCGACGACGCCGATCTTGGCGCCCTCGAAGAACGACATGGTGACGTTGTCGAGGATCACCTTGTCACCGACCGCCTTGCGGACGTTGGACATGGTGTAGACGAACTCTGGCATGGAGCCTCAACCTTCGCGATAGACAAGGGGCTGATTCGAAGCGGGGCCCAGTATGCCAGCCCGCCGCTGCCCGACTCAGCCTGCGAGGAGCACGTACGCCGCGATCGCGGCGAACAGCACCGAGACGGCGAGGTTGGCGACCTCGGTCACCCGCTTCCTCCCCGTGGTGGGACGGTTCCCCCACGTGGTGACGGCGATTGCCGCGAGGGCCACGACGACGCCGACCAGGCCGCCCCACACGAGCCCCGGCACGCGTTCCCAGGGGCCCACCTGGTGGAGCAGCGCGAGCAGCGCCCCTCCCTCCAGGACGGCGGCGGCGAGCGCCACCCTCGAAGGCGACTTGTCACGCAGGCGCCACACCTGGTAACCGATGGCCAGCGCGGTGAACAGGAGGAGCCCGATCCCGACGACTGGCAGCGACGACGGCTTGGCCGGGGCGCCCAGCAACAGGCTCTTGGCCGCGTCGTCCACGTCGATGCCCGAGTCGTTGAAGACCACCACAGCGCGCCCGTTGGCCCGATCGAGCCCCAGGAATGTACGCGACCCGGTGGTGCTGCCGTTGTGCCAGGTGACGGTGCCATGATCGGTGCGGCTGGTCACCCAGTGCAGGCCCACCGCCATGCGTTCGCTCGCCTGGAACGTCGGCTCGACGGCCGCCATGCCCGGCGCGGTGCCGTCGAGGACAGCGCGGGCGTAGCGCGTGAGGTCGTCGGCGGTCGTGAAGGTGCTCGTGCCAGCCGGGGCCATGCCGTCGGCGACCCAGTGCTCCGCCGTCACCCCGTTGGCGGCGGTCACGCGCGACGCGTCGGTCGGCACGAGATCGGGCCGGGTGGCGATCACGGTGTCGTTCATCCCCAGCGGCTGGAGGAGGCGTACGCGCAGCATGGTCGGCCAGTCGGGGTGGTGCGTGGCGCGGGTCAGCGCATGCCCGAGCAGGGCCGCACCCAGGTTCGAGTAGCGACGCTCACCGCGCCGGGTGAGCTTGATGTCGCGCGACTGCTGCAGCACCTGGGCCGTGGTGAGGTGGTACGGGTTGCGCAGGCTGACGGCACCCGCGATGCCGCCGACCGCCTCGGCGGGCAGCAGCTCAGGGACGCCGCCGCGGTGCTGGGCGAGCTCGTGCAGCGTGACGCCACCCACGGGGCTCCCGGCGAGCTCGGGCAGGTGCTTCGCGACCGGGTCGTCGAGCCTCACCTCGCCCCGACCCACGGCGTCGGCGAGCACCATCCCGTTGAAGGTCTTGGTGATCGAGCCGAGCTCGTGATGCCGACCGGGCTCGCCGAGCCGGACCCGCCGGTCGGCCGGGCCGTCGAGGCGGACGACCTCGGCCGAACGCATGCCCGGGGTCCCGGCGAACGCGCGCTCGACTTCGCTCACGAGCGCGGGGTCGCCGCGCCACGGCCCGGGGTCACCCGGCCCCGGGCCCAGCAGCATCGAGAGCAGTCCCCCCATGACCGCGAGCACGGCCACGAGCGGCCAGAGCCGGCGCGGCCGGGCGGACGGGTCGGCGGTGGCCCCGGCACGCGCGGGCATGACGGTTCCCGTGGTCTGGTCGGTGATCGGATCGGTCGCCGACACCTGCGCGGTCGGTTTCATGTGTCCTCCAAGAAGGGTGGGCCCCACCGGGTCAGGCGGGGCGGGCGGCAAGCAGCGTGACGAGGAGCGGCACGACGCGCGGGCCGGGAATCTCGTAGGCCCCCCGTGCCCGCTGTGTCAGCCAGCCTGCGGCCACGAGGATCCGCAGGTGGTGGTGGACCTGTCCGGCGCTGCGCAGCGACTCGTGGGTCGTCAGCTCCGCGGTGGTGCGTACGCCATCGAAGACGAGCTGCAGCAGCCGCAGGCGCACCGGGTGGCCCAGGGCGTCGAGAGTCGGGGCCAGGGAGTCCCAGTCCTCATCGGAAAGACGATCCGAGGTGAGCCCGTACTGCCACTGGACCGGGCCGGCACCGGGCAGGTCGAGGTGGCCCGCGTACACGATCCCGCCCTCGGGCTGAGTCTTCTTGAGCCCTTCCAGCGCCCAGAAATCGCCCTCGCGCGGACCGCGCGCAGCCGGATTCTCCAGCAGCTCCGCGACGGCCCGCTCGAGGGCGGCCACTCGTTCCTCCAACTCCATAACTTCGATATTACGAACTTAGGTGAGCGCTGGCAAGGGTTCAGAAGGGGACGAGGACTCGCTCGTCGGCCGGGGTCGAGTCCGCGTCTCCCGCCCCGCCTTCCGAGACGGCCCCCTCCTCCAGGACGGGGCCGTCGGCGTCCGTGTCGGTGTCGGCGCCCTCCGCCGACTCCTCCACGACCCCCTCGGGCTCGTCCGGGCGGATCCGGGTGAAGTGGGTCGACCCGAGGGTCAGGTCGTGGCCCACGGCGCGGGCGTCGATCGTGAGCGACTCCCTGACCACCCCGGTCTTCTCCTCGACCCAGGTCTCGACCCGGGCCCGCCCGGCGACGAAGACCGGGTCACCGCGGCGGATGCTGCGGCAGACGTTCTCGGCGAGGTGGCGCCAGCACAGGACCGAGACCCACGTGGTCTCGCCGTCGACCCACTCGCCGTCGCGCAGGATGCGCGGCGTGTGGGCGATGCGCAGGCGCGTGAACGGAACCTTGGCGTGCGTCTCGCGCAGCTCGGGGTTGAGGCCGACGTGGCCGGTCATGGTGATCAGGGGTTCCATGGCAGTCCTTCCATCAGGTGTGGAACCTGACGTTGGACCGTGGCCACGACGAAACGGCGCGGGGGGACCGGTCCTGTGGACCAGGTTCCCCCGCGCGCAGTCGTGGCCCTGTGGACACCGTCGTCAGCTGATCAGCGCAACGCCCTCGCGAGGTTCTCGCGGACGAGCTCGTAGCGGTCGACCTCGGCGTTGACCGGCCGCAGGATGCGTTCCTCCGTCACGCCCGCGATCGAGTCGATGAGCGCCTGACGGGCCTCACGCTGCTTCGTGCGGGCGCCCACCTCGACGCCCACCCGGGCGAGGATTGCCAGCAGCACCCCCGCCAGCGCTCCACCGACCAGCAGCACCAGCGGCGCGGGAACGCCCCACCACGTGATGTCGGGCAGCGGCGGCATCTGGAGGTAGAGCATGGCGAACGCCACACCCAGCCACACCAGACCGGCCACGGCGGTGAGGAAGAACAGCCACTGGAGCACCGTCACCGCCCTCCACCAGCCACGCCCCCGGTCGAGCCCCAGGTCGGTGGTCGCGATGGCCCGGTCGAGCTGGTCGGTGATGTAGGCGTCGTTGGCCTTCGAGGCCCCGCGTACGGCCTCGGCCCAGCCCTTAGGCATGCCCGTCGAGACCTCGTCGGCCAGGTCACGAACGGCCGAGTCGACGCGCGCCTTCTGGACCGAGGTCGCCGCGGGCAGCGACGTGCGCGACACGCGAGCGGGGTCGATCTCCTTGCGCCCGCCGCCCACGCCGAGCCGGTCGAGGTGCAGGCTGCGCAGCGGGTCGGGACGGAACCGACCCAGCCACGACAGCACGGGCCAGCCGGTCGCCAGTGCGCCGCGGTGACGCCACGCCTTGCCGACGGCCTCCGACACCACCGGTACGCCGGCCGCAGTCGCCAGCGTGCCGTTGAGGCGACGCACGGCCTCCTTCGAGGCACGGTCGGCCTGCTTGGTGCCCGACTCGCGGGCCAGGGCCGTGGCGGCCTCCTTGACGTCGACCTCGAGCCGGCGGGCGGTCATCTTCTTGTCGGCCGCGCGCTTGATCAGGCGCTGGCGCAGCTCGGGGATACCCTCCCCCGTCTTGGCGCTCACCGCGGCGATCTCGGCCTTGGCGAGCCCCTCCGAGTCGAGCAGGCGGCGCAGGTCACGCAGCGCCTGGTCGCGCGAGACCCCCTCGAGGCGGTCGGCCTGATTGAGGACGACCATCATCACGTCCGCGTACGCCGCCAGCGGCTTCAGGTAGCGGTCGTGGAGCGCGGCGTCGGCGTACTTCTGGGGATCGACGATCCACACCAGCATGTCGACCAGCGGCACCAGCCGGTCGACCTCCTGCCGGTGGGCCACCTCGGTCGAGTCGTGGTCGGGGAGGTCGATCAGCACCAGCCCCTCAAGCCCCTCGGCGTACGTGTCGCCCGGCTCCAGCGAGTGCCGGTTGGGGATCTGGAGGAACTCGATCAGGTCGTCGGCCGAGTCAGCCCCGAACGTCACGGCCATGGCCTTCGACGTCGTGGGGCGCCTGATCCCGGGATCGGCGAGCTCGGTGCCCGAGACGGCGTTGAACGTCGATGACTTGCCCGAACCCGTCGCCCCTCCGATGGCGACCACGGTCGCGTCGCCCGAGACCTCGAGGCGGCGGCCGGCGCGCTCGACGACCTGCAGCGCAGGCGCGACGACCTCCGGATCGACGCGACCGTTGGCGTTCTCCGCGGCCGTGCGCAGCGCCCTCAGACGCGCGCCGAGGTCCTTGTCATCGCGTGCCATCGGTGCCCTCCTCCACGATCTCGGCGTCGATCACGCCGTCACCGTCGGGCGACGAGTAGGCCCGCTCGAACGGGTTGGTGCGCACCGGCTCCGAGCCGTACGCCGGGGCGCCTGGACGCGCCTCCAGCGTCGGCGGTGGGGCGTACAGCTCGTTCTCGGCCTCCGGGGCCGGCTCGATCGCCGCGACGTCGGTGTAACCCGGCGCGGCCTGGGCCGGCGTCTGGACGACCCCGAGGACGTTCTGGTCGCCCCCGGTGAGCATGGTCTGGGTGGCGGCGCTCGGCAGGCCCTCACGTCGGGCGGCGTCGACGTCGGCGGCGGCGGCGCGGATCGCCGCGGCACGCTCGGGCTCGACGTGGAGGTCTTCGAGCAGCTGGTGGTAGCGGCGCAGCTCGGAGGCCATCAGGCCCTCGATGCGCGCGTCCAGGTCGTCCTTGGCCTGCTTGGCGAGTCGGCGTACGGCGTCATCGCCGAAGACCGCCTCGAGGGCACGCTGCGCCAGCACCGACGTGCCGCCCGCGACGCCGACCTCGGCGCCGGTGAGGCCACCGGTGTGGGCGAAGACGACGATCATCAGGGCCAGGCCGATGGTGTTGACGCCCAGGGCGATGAACCGCGCCTGGGAACGCTTCTCCATACCCTGGTCGGAGACGAGATCCATGACCGCGCCCTGCCAGTCGCGGACGAGCTTCGCCGCCTCGGGCGCATAGTCGCGCGAGGCGCGGGACAGGTCCTCGCGGCTGCGGGCCAACAGCTCGCGGCCGGCGGGGTTGGCGCGCCAGACGGCCTCGGCGCGCTCGGCGGCGGCCTCGCCCTCCTCGCGCAGCAGCGCCTCCAGCCCAGACTCCACGGCGACCGTGACCTTTTCGGCCCCCTTGGGCTGGCCGGAGAATGCGCCCACGATCTTGTCGCGCAGCCAGCCGACCTTCTCGTCCAGCGCACGGAAGAACTCACCGGTGCCGACGAAGTCGTGCCAGCGCTGCAGCACCTCGCCCTTGAGCAGGGTGCCGTCGGCGGTCTGGACCTGGATGGCGCGGGCACCCTCGCCGTATGCCCTGTCGGCGTCGCTGCGCAGCTGTTCGAGCGTGGCGGTCTGGTCGTCGATCGCGTCGACGAGCTTCGGCGTTCGCGCGGTCAGCGCACCGATGGCGCCGTCGAGGGTCTGGTAGACGACCTCCTGGCGCGAGCTCGCGTCGTGGGCCAGGGTCGCCAGCCACGACCGGATCGGCGAGACGGCCGCGTCGGGCAGCAGCCCCTCGGCATCGGTGGCCGTCTCCGGCACGGCGAACAACGGCGAGTTCCCGAGCCCGCGCTGGGTCATCATCTGGCCGAGGTGGGGCGGGATCTCGCGCATGGCGGCCGGCGGGATGCGATCGAGGACGACGGCGACGGCGGCCGATCGCTCGGCGGCGTGGAGCAGGAACTCCCACGGCACGGCGTCCGCGTACCGGGCGGCAGAGGTCACGAACAGCCACAGGTCGGCGGCGGCCAGGAGCTGGGCGGCGAGCCGCCGGTTCTCCTCGACGACCGAGTCGACGTCGGGTGCGTCGAGCACGGCCAAGCCGCGCGGCAGAGTCTCCTCGGCCACGAGCTGGATGGATCCCTGGTCGTTCGACGGGCTGGTCGTGCGCGTCAGCCCGGGAAGGATGCGGTCGCCCTCGAACCAGGCGACGTCGGCCGGGTGGTGGATGAGCACCGGCGCCTTGGTGGTGGGGCGGATCACGCCCGGCGTGGTGACGCGGCGGCCGACCAGCGAGTTGACCAGCGTCGACTTGCCGGCACCGGTCGAACCGCCTACCACCGCGAGGAGCGGGGCGTCGATCGTCGCGAGCCGCGGAAGGATGTAGTCGTCGAGCTGTGCGGTGATCTCCCGCACCGCCTTGGCCTGATCGGCCGCCCCCGGCAGCGTGAGCGGCAGCTGGACGGGCGCCAACGCATCGCGCAGTCGGGTCAGGCTGTCATGCAGGGAGCTACCGCTCATCGGGCCCTCCTAGCTGCCCGGCGGACCCCAGGCAGGATTGACGGATGTGGTCCGGACCTGAGAGCCCGGGGGGAACGAGCCTACCGGTCCCGCCGCCGCGAACGCGGGACCCGCCGGTGTCGCGTACGGGGGCGCCGGGTAGGGCGCCGACCACTGCGGAACGTCGCCCGACTTCTTCTGCCACGGATAGGAGGTCTTCGCCAGCGGCTCCTGCAGGGCCCTCTCCCGCATCTCGTGGACCGACAGCAGCAGCTGCTTCTCACGAATCCAGCCGGCATGGTCGACGAGCCCGAGGACCATCGAGTCGCGCAGGTAGGCCAGCTCGATCAGCTGGCGCTGCGTACGCCACGTCGGGACGAGGCAGCCGGACCACATCGCCTGCCACAGCATGCGCAGCCGGGTGAACGCCGACGAGATGACGCGGGGGTCGCTCTCGCGCAGCCACCCCATGCGCTGGTAGTCGGTCAGGCGGGCACGGATGAGGCGCTGCTGCGCGAGGCCGTGGCGTACGGCGTGGACGACGACGCCGATGACCATGGGCCAGGCGATGAACGCCAGCGGGATGAGCAGCATCTGCTCCGGCATCCCCGACGAGGCCATGCCGTTGAACAGCATGTGGAGCAGCGCGGCCGCGAGGAAGCCGATGAGCGGCGCGACCACACGCACGGTCTTCGAGCGCGTGCGCAGCGCGATGGCCAGGCCGATGCCGGTCATGCAGGTGAACAGCGGGTGGGCGAAGAACGTCATGACGCCGCGACGGATGAACAGCTGCTGGACGAAGTCTTCCGGCTCGGCGCCGATGGTGCGCGAGGCGGCGCGGAAGGCGCGGCCGTAGTAGAGGATGTTCTCGATGAAGGCGAAGCCGGACGCCGACAGGCCGGCGAGCGCGATGCCGCTGAGACGGCTCACGAAGCGGTAGCGGATCAGCATCGCGATCCAGAACAGGATCGTGGCCTTCGTCGACTCCTCCACGAAGGGGGCGACGAACACGGCCGTACGCGCCGCCGCCGCGGGGTCGCCGTCGCCCTGGACCGCCATGTGGGCGGCCGCCCAGGAATTCGCCTGCATCGACAGGAACGTCGCGCCGAAGCACCCCCACCCGAACGTGATCAGCCAGATCCACAGGTGGAGCGGCCGGAACCGGTCGGAAAGCATGAACAGCAGAACCAGCGGGATGACGGTGATCGCGGCGTAGCGGGCAGACATCTCGATCGCGTCGGTGCCGAGCCCCACCATGGTGCCGCCGGGGACGTGCTGGTCGGGCACGACCTGGAGATACATGAGCACCGCACAGACCGCCTCGGCGACCAGAAGCGCGAGGCCGACCCAGGTCACCGGCGACTTCAGCACCTGCTCGGCCAGACCGCGGCCCATCGGGGGCAGGCCGGAGCGGCGGAGGGCGCGGCGCAGTCCGGCGTCCAGGAAGTCCGGAGCGTTCGAGGCGGCGTGCTGCATGCGGGCAAGGTTACCCGGGGCCTGGCCCGGCTCCTGCCCGTCGTGCGGGCCGCGCGCGTGGGCGGCCCCGACCCGGAACGCATAGAATGCCGCCGCAGGCCTCCATAGCTCAGCGGATAGAGCAGCAGCCTTCTAATCTGTCGGTCCCAGGTTCGAGTCCTGGTGGGGGCGCCAGCACGGTGCGACGTCGTCCGTGCCCGTTGCGTCCGCGGGACGCTCGGCGGGGCCACGGGCTAGGCTCATCCTCCGTGAGTGACAACCTGGTGTGGATCGACTGCGAGATGACCGGCCTCGACCTGGCCGGCGGTGACGCCCTGATCGAGGTGGCGGCACTGGTGACCGACGCGGAGTTGAACGTCCTCGGCGAGGGCGTCGATGTCCTCATCAAGCCCGAGCCCGCCGCGCTGGAGAACATGAGCGACTTCGTGCGCGACATGCACACGAAGTCGGGCCTGCTGGCCGAGCTCGACGGTGGCATGGGCCTGCGCGAGGCCGAGGAGGCCGTGCTGGCGTACGTGCGCAAGCACGTGCCCGAGGCCCGCAAGGCCCCGCTCGCCGGCAACACCATCGGTACCGACCGCACGTTCCTGGCCGCGTACATGCCGGATCTCGAGCAGCACGTCCACTACCGCAACGTCGACGTGTCGTCGTTCAAGGAGCTGGCACGCCGCTGGTTCCCGCGCGTCTACTTCAGCACCCCGGCCAAGTCGGGCAACCACCGTGCGCTGGCCGACATCCAGGAGTCGATCGAGGAGCTGCGCTACTACCGCGAGGCGCTGTTCGTAGCCCAGCCAGGGCCGACGAGCGAGGAGTGCACGGCGATCGCCCGCCGCCACCAGGGCACGCTGACGGGCGCCCGCCCGAAGGACGACGAGAACTGATTTCCCGCGCCGCCGGTTTTGGGGCTATACTCGCTCAGTCGCTTCGTGCGACACATGGTGGGTATAGCTCAGCTGGTAGAGCACCTGGTTGTGGTCCAGGTGGCCGCGGGTTCGAGTCCCGTTACTCACCCCACTGAAGGCCCCGGCTCCGTGTCGGGGCCTTCGTCGTCTCTGTGGCGGCGTGGCGGCGTGGCGGCCCGAATCGCCGGCTGTCCCCGAATCGTCGGCCAGCCCGGATCGCGGCGCGGGCGGAACCGCCGGGTTCCCGACAATCCACGAACATGCGGAACAATGGTCCGCATGCCATCAGCAGACCTTTCCCGGCGCGCGACCCCCGTGCGCCACCCGCTGCTCGACCGCGTTCGCCTCGGTGCCGCCGTGACCGCAGGTGCGGCTGCGGCGACGGCGTCCCGTCTGGCCAGACGCGGATCCGGCGCGTCGATCCGCGGACAGGTGATGCAGCGCATCGACCCGCGCTCGCTGGAGAAACTGCTGAAGGGCCGGCGCATCGCCTCGGTCTCTGGCACCAACGGCAAGACGACCACCACCCACCTGCTGGCAGCCGCGGTCCGCGCCGGTCTCGGCGCCGATGCCGGCCGACTCGTGACCAACGCCGACGGCGCGAACCTCCACTACGGCATCGCGTCCGCGCTCTCGCAGAGCACGCGCGCCGACATCGCGGTCCTCGAGACCGACGAGCGCGTCGTCGCCGATGTCGTACGCCTCGGCCACCCCGAGGTGCTGGTGCTGCTGAACTTCTCCCGCGACCAGCTCGATCGCCACCACGAGATCAAGGCGCTCGGCCGCGCGTGGAAGCAGGCGCTCGAGTCCGCCGGCGCCGACGGCCCCACGGTGGTCGCCAACGCCGAGGAACCCCTGATCGTGTGGGCCGCCCACAGCTCCGCGAAGAAGGTCGTCTGGGTCGACACGTTCAGCGTCTGGCAGCAGGACTCGTCGCTGTGCCCCGAGTGCGGCGCGGCGATCCTGCGTACGCAGCCCGATCCGGAGGCCGGCACACGCGGCACGTGGCGCTGCACCGGGTGCGACCTGTCGAAGCCCGCTGCCACCTGGGCCGTGGAGGGCCCGATGATCACAGCACCCGACGGCATCGCGCGTGATCCCCAGCTGAAGGTCCCGGGCTCGTTCAACATCTCCAACGCGGCCATGGCCATGGCGGCCGCCGCCGAGATGGGCGTCTCCCCCGACACGGCGATCGCCGGCATGGGCACCGTGACCTCTCCCGCCGGCCGTTTCGCGACCACCGAGATCGAGGGCACGACGTGCCGCCTGCTCCTGGCGAAGAACCCCGCCGGCTGGGCCGAGGCGCTCCCCCTCATGGAGACCGACACGGTCGTCCTCCCGATCGACTCCGTCGCCGCCGACGGCAAGGACGTGTCGTGGCTGTGGGACGTCGACTTCGAACAGCTCGCCGGCAAGACCGTCATCGCGTCGGGCCCGCGTGCTCACGACCTCGCGATCCGCCTGCTGTACGCCGACGTCGAGCACCGGGTCGAGCCCGATCTGGCCGCGGCCCTGCGCGGACACCCCGACCGTGTGGACGTGATCTCGACCTACACCCCGTTCCAGAAGCTGCGCAAGATGGGAGGCCTCGCATGAGCCTCGAGATCGTCCTCGTCTACCAGTCGCTGCTCGGCATCTACGGCGATCAGGGCAACGCGAAGGTTCTGCTCAAGCGGGCCCTGTGGCGCGGCATCGACGCCACCCTGACGACCGTCGAGCCCGGCCAGCCGCTGCCCGACTCGGGAGACATCTTCCTGCTCGGCGGAGGCGAGGACGGCGCCCAGACGTCGGCCGTCCGCGAGCTCACCAAAGACGGCGGCCTCCACCGTGCCGCCGACCGCGGCGCGGTGGTCTTCGCCGTGTGCGCCGGCTACCAGATCCTCGGCCACACGTTCGGTGTCGGCGACGCCGACGAGCTGCGTGCCGGTCTCGGCCTGCTCGACGTGACTACCACGCGCGGGCCGCTGCGCGCCGTCGGCGAGGTGCTCCACCGCTGGACCGGCCCGGGGGCGCCGTCGGGTGACGAGGCGTACCTCACCGGGTTCGAGAACCACGGCGGCTACACCCACCTGGGCGCGGACGCCACCCCGCTCGCCACCCGCGAGATCGGTGTCGGCAACGACGACTCCGGCACCGAGGGGGCGGTGCAGGGCACCGTCATCGGCACCTATCCGCACGGCCCGATCCTCCCGCGCAACCCCGCGCTCGCCGACCATCTGCTCGAGCTGGCGCTGGGCCACGAGATCGACCCGCTGCCCAACGCGAACCACGACGAGCTGCGCCGTCGCCGCATCGCTTGGGTACGCGAGCACGGCCGCTGACTTCTCACACCAGGCCGAAAGCTCCACAGCAGGCGTTGCATCGCCTGCTGTGGAGTTTTCGGCCTGTCATGGTGTGGGGCGTTCGCCGATCTCGGTCTGCAGCCGCAACAGGTAGCCGTCGGGATCCATGACCAGAAACTGGCGTACGCCGACCTCGACCTCGCCGGCGCGGTACCACTGTTCCTCCGGAGCGCGAAACAGCGGCCACTGCGCCCGTTCGAGGCGGCCCAGGATCGCGTCGAGGTCATCGACCTGGATCTCGAGGTTGATGCCCCGGCCCAGCGGTGGCTCCAGCTCACCCGTCTGCCACATGCACCCGGCCGCGATCTGGTCAAGCATCACGTGCGCCCACCCCAGGGTCACGTAGGCAAAATGCTCTTCGGGTCGCTCATACCTGACGGCGAAGCCGATCAGCCGGCACCAGAACTCCAGCGAGGCGGCGAGGTCGTTGACGGCCAGCTCGGGGACGAGTTCGGGCTCCGTCGGGGCGGCGGATTCCGGCCCGGCGACCTTCGTGGCGTCGTACGCGTCAGCCAGCGCCACCAGATCGGCGCGGTACCGGCTCATCTGGCAGCCGCGCCGGTTGGCCTTCAGCAGGATCCCCTCCTCGGCCCAGTGGGCGTACGCGCGCTCCAGCAGCGCGGGCGGGAACTCACCGGCGGCATTGGTCACGCGCCACCACGGCACGCCGCCGCCCCACTCGGCCATGATGCGGCCGACACGGCGGGCGCTGGTGCCGACTATCCCGCCGACGTCGCCGTACGCGACAACCCGGCCGCGTGGGACGAGCTCGACGCACGTGAGCACGCGCTCGACGGTCAGCTCGGGATCACCAGCCATGTGGCGATCATCTCGCACCCGGACGACGCCGACCACGTGCATTTTTCTACTACGCCCCGTAGTTTTTCTCGTGGAGGTAAGACATGACCACGACCGCGCACCCGCACCCCGTCGTCCGCACCCTGCACCACGACGTCAACGACCGCCCCCACCTCGTCGTGTGGGAGGTGACCCGCGCGTGCCAGCTCGCCTGCAAGCACTGCCGCGCCGACGCCTTCACGAAGGCCGACCCCCGCCAGCTCACCACCGAGCAGGGCAAGACGCTGCTGGAGGACCTCGCCGGCTCGGGCACGCCGCGCCCCATGGTCGTCTTGTCGGGCGGCGACGCATTCGAGCGCGACGACCTCGAAGAGCTGATCTCGTACGGCACGTCGATCGGGCTGGCGATGAGCCTGTCCCCGTCGGTCACTCCCCTGCTGACCGACGAGCGGCTGGCCAGCGTGCGCGAGGCGGGCGTGAAGGCGTTCTCGCTGTCGCTGGACGGCGCGACCGCCGAGACGCACGACTCCTTCCGCGGCTTCTCCGGCACGTTCGACAAGACGATCGAGGCCGCGAGGCTCGTCCGCAAGCACGGTTTCCGCTTCCAGGTGAACACCACGATCACGAAGGGGAACGCGGCCCAGATGCCGGCGATCCTGGAGACGGTCATGGGCATGGGTGCCCACATGTGGTACCTGCTGTTCCTCGTCCCCATGGGCCGCGCGACCGGCATGGAGGCGCTGGACCCCGAGGAGATGGAGGACATGCTGCACTGGCTGCACGACGTGTCCGACCGGATCGCGGTGAAGGTCACCGAGGCCCCGAACTACCGTCGCGTCGCCCTGCAGCGGCAGGCCCTGCGCGAGGCCGGCGAGCCCAGGCCGGTACGCGGCCCCCTGCACGCCCGGCTCACGGCGGAGACACTCGAGCGCCTGGGCGAGGCGGAGTCCCGGCGTACGCCCCGCCCGCCGATCGGCGTGAACTCCGGCCGCGGATTCGCGTTCATCGACCACATCGGCCACGTCTACCCGTCGGGCTTCCTGCCCTTCGACTGCGGCTCCATCGCCGACAAGCCGTTCAGCGAGATCTACCGCACCGCACCGATGATGCAGGCGCTGCGCGACCCCGCCGGCTACTCCGGCAAGTGCGGTGTGTGCGAGTTCAACTGGATCTGCGGCGGATCCCGCGCCCGGGCGTACGCCATGACCGGTGACCCGCTGGCCTCCGACCCGACGTGCGTGCACGTGCCGCAGGCGCTGCGCGGGCCGTCTGACCGAGGCTGATCAGAGGACGGACTTCGCCCACTTCTGGACCTTGGCGGCCGTGCGTACGCCCTTGGCCGCCCCGACCCGGACCTCCTCGTCGAGCTGCACGCCGAGCGTCTCGCGGACGGTCTTGAGGTACGCGGGCACGTCCACCCACTGCGTCGGCGCCGGCGGCAGCGTGCCGGTGTGGGTGGTGCCCGTCTCCGCCTTGATCTCGACCTCGGTGGCGCCGAACGCGCCGAGATTGTGGTGGGCATCGCCTCCCTCGCGGCTGACCCAGAAGGCGTGGCCGTCCTCACCGCCCGGGTTGTGCTCGGCCGCAGCCAGGAAGAGCAGGCCCTGGCCGACCCAGGAGACGGTGACCTCCCACTGCCCCGCGGGGACGCTCAGCCCGATCTGCTGCGCCCAGTCCCGCACCTGCGAGGGCGTGCTGGCGACGAGCTCGGCCAGCGGCGCGGAGAGGCTCTGGATGTCAGGGTCGTCCTGGTAGAGCGAGAACGGCTGCCAGGCCCGCCACTGGTGGCGGTCGGCGCCCAGGGCGACACGCTCGGTGACAACCTCCGACAGTGCGAGCCCGGCATCATCGAAGCCCTCGACCCGGTCCACGACGGCCTGGCAGAGCAGGCCCACGACCCAGTCGATGGCGTCGTCGCGGAAGTCGTCGGAGCGGTCACCCCTCAGGGCCGGGACGAGCGCGGCCAGACTGGCCGGATCGGCGACGAGCTGGACCATCTTCTCGAGGTCCTTGCGGGCGCGGGGCACGTCCTGCTTGGCCCGCAGGCGCGCCGCCAGCTTCTTGTCGGTGATGCGGTCGACGGTCCGCGAAGACTCAGTCGCGGGCGCCTTGTTCACCGAGGCCGCGGCGCTCTTCACCGAGGGCTTCTTCGGCTGGGCGGCGGCCTTGCCCGTGTGGGGCGCAGCAGCAGCCTTGAGCCAGTCCCGGATGGGTTTGGCGGCACGCTGCACGCCCTTGGAGCCGCTGACCTTCGTCGCGGCACGATCGAACGTGATGCCGTTGTGCTCCTCGATCTGGGCGAGCACCCGGGGCAGGTCGTCGACGCCCGCCATGGGCGGGTCGATCATCCCGGCATACGACTGAGTGACACCGTCGCGGGCGATCGTCAGCGCATAGTCCGCAACGGCCTTCTCCGGCTGACTCGGATACCACAGACAGATGCTGTCGCCGGCGCTCCACCAGTCCATGCACAGCTCGGCGCGGCTGTTCTCCCGCTCGGTGGGCGTCCACTGCACGTCGACGAAGACTTCGACCTGGGGGTCCTCCACCTGCTTCACGACGATGCCCAGCGACCACCGGCGCTCCCAGGGGACGTCGAGGTCGAGCTCGCGCGCCCAACGGGCGGTGCGCCCCGGCGAGATCTTCTGGAACTCGGCATCGAGCACCTCGCGCGCCGCCACCGCCGCCGGAACCTCAGGGAAGAATCCCAACAGTTCCCACAACAGAACGCGGTTGCCGTGATCGGTGGCAGCGAGCCTGCGCGCCAGCTCCTCGAGCACGAGCGCCGGTGCCGGGTCGGCGTCCGACCCAGCGGCCGCATGCACGAGCACGCCGACCGCGCTCCACGCCGCGTCATCGAACTCGTAGCTGTCGACGGTCACCCGGGGAAGCGCCTCGACGATCGCCGCCACGTTGTCGTCGGTCGCCAGCTTCTCGAGCTTGCCGGCCTTATTCCGGTCTTTGGGGAAGTTGCGCTGGAAGAGGTCGCGGGCGAGCTTGGCGTCCAACAGATCGTTCAGCCGCGGCACGGGTTCTCCTCGGGTTCGGGACAACGGTGCGCCCAAGTTACCGTACGCCAGATCACTTCCCGGGGTTCGCTGACCTCGAACGAACGGGATGCGACGAAGGGCCCCGGTCTGGATGACCAAGGCCCTTCGGAGGAGTACACCGGCAGGGACTTGAACCCTGAACCCGCTGATTAAGAGTCAGCTGCTCTGCCAGTTGAGCTACCGGTGCGCGCGAGGAGAAACATTACTCGGCGACTCCCCATTGCGCAAATCGGCGGGGCTCAGACCAGACGACGCTCCTTCAGGTAGGCCCTGAGCTCGGCGTGCGGCCCGTCGTCCTCGGCGTACACGACCAGGTTGTCGAGGGGATCAACCTCGGCGAGCTGGCCAAGGCCTCGCACACGTATGCGATGTCGGGCGACAACATGCCGGGGCCAGCCGTCGCATGGCATCGGCGTTGTCCGGTTCGACGCCGAGCACCCGCTCGTAGCCCGCGCGGGCCGCGTACCTGCCCACGCTGTGCTCCAGCAGCCGCGCGCCCGCGGGTCGGGTCGGCGGATCAGAACGAGAAGACCGAGAAGAACGGCAGCAGCACGACCATCAGGCCGGTCGACATCCAGAACATGCCGAAGTTCATGCAGAACCCGTCGAGGGCCGACAGGCGCTGGCCGAGCGAGCCCACCGGACGCGGGTCGTGGCAGCCGGCGACCTCGAGGACCGGAGCACCGGGCGCAGACTCGAGGCGCGGGGCCGGGCGTACGGCCTCGATGAGGTCCTTCACCGCGGCGAACAGCAGCCAGCTCATGAAGACCACGCCGATGACCGCGATCCAGAACATGGGGTCGGGCCCCGAGGCGGCGCCGTGGTTCATCCCGCCGTGGTTCATCCCGCCGTGGTTCATGCCCCCGGGCTCCATGCCGGCCTTCATCTGCGCCATCTTCGCGACCATGCCCGACAGGTGCCAGGCCATCGCACCCATCATCATCGCGTGGCCGACGAAGTGGAGGGACAGCCCCTCCTCACCGCGACGACGCGAGTCGATGAGCAGGCCGACGAACCAGAGTGCCGCCACGACGAACAGACCGATCAGGAACGGCAGCGGCACGACCTTGTGGAACGGCTGCCACCACGTCTTCGGCACCATCACCAGCATGACCACCGCCATCAGGAGATGGAGGACGTTGGAAATGACGTGGCGTACACCCCGCGACCGGATGACCTCCCAGCCGCACCAGACCACGGGGAAGGCGAACATCACCAGGAGCGCGACGAACTTGACGGGTGTATCGGCGAGAGTGAACAAGACGTTTCCTTTCTGGGGGCTGTGTGCCCGATGTGAGCCACGAACCACTGGTCCACTTCGTTCCCTCACGCCGGGTGATCTGCGTCACCGCGGGAACGTGATCGGCGGTGGCCGCGTCACCGTGGCCACCGCCGATCCGTCTGGTGATTGCGTGGACTACTTCACGCCGCCGGCCGTCAGGCCCTCGACGATGCGGCGCTGGAAGATCAGCACCGCGATCAGCAGCGGGACCGTCACGATCACACCGGCGGCCATGATGGTGCCGTACGGGGTGTCGAAGCCGGTCGCGCCGGTGAACTTCGAGATGGCCACGGTCGCGGTGTTCATGTTCTTGTCCTGCCCGAAGGTCAGGGCGATCATGAACTCGTTCCACACGGCGATGAAGGTGATGATCGCCGTGGTGAACACTCCGGGTGCCGCGAGCGGCAGGATGACGCGTCGAAACGCCTGCATCGGCGTGCAGCCGTCGACCATCGCCGCGTGCTCGAGCTCTACGGGGAGCTGGCGGAAGAACGCGGTGAGGTTCCACACGCACAGCGGGAGCGCGAACGACAGCGACGGCAGGATGAGCGCCTGGAAGGTGTTCATCCAGTTGATCGGCAGCCACTCATAGGTGCCCGTGAACATCTTCAGCAGCGGGATCAGCAGGGTGATGCCCGGGAACATCGAGCAGCCGATGATGATGGCCAGCACGAGCCCCTTGGCCTTGAAGCGCAGGCGCGCCAGCGCGTACGCACCCATGATGCCCAGGACGAGCGTGAGCACCGTGGTCGTCAGCGAGACGATCAGCGAGTTGACCAGCGATCGGCCGAAGTTGTTCTGGGGAGCGAACACCGCCTGGAAGTTCTCGAGCGACATCGGGTTGGGGATCAGGTCGGTGCTGCGGCCCATGGTGGGCAGGCGCAGCGAAGAGACGATCATCCAGTAGAACGGCGCGATGCAGTAGATGACGATCAGCGCCATGCCGATATAGCTCGCGATGCGGCCAAGGCGCTGCTTGCCACTCACCTTCGGCTTTGCCAGAGCCGCGACGTCGATGTCGGGATCGCCGCCGGCGCGACGGTCGAGCGCGTTCGAGGTGGTGTTCTCCTCGCGCTCTGTCTCGAGCGAGATCTCCCCCTGCTCCGGAGGAAGCGAATGGTTGGTGCTCATGCTGCGGCCTCCCCTGAGGTAGTGGTCGGCTTCAGTTTCTTGTTGCGCTTCTTGGCTTCCTTGATGGCCCTCAGCTCGTCGTCACCGACCACGTCGGCGCCGAGGAACTTCACGAACAGGAACGCCACGAGCATGATGTAGAGGAACAGCACGATCGAGTACGCCGCCGCGGGTCCGTAGCGGACCTGGTTGGCCTCGTCGTAGGCGAACACCGACAGCGTCTCGACGAAGTATTTGCCCGGGCCGATCATGCCGTAGGGAAGATCGAACATGCGCATGGTGTCGAGCGTGCGGAACAGCACGGCCACGACGAGCGCCGGCTTGATCATCGGCAGCGTGATGCGGGTGAAGGTCTGCATGACCGATGCGCCGTCGACCTTCGCGGCCTCGTAGACCTCGGCCGGGATCGTCTGGAGACCGGCGAGGGTCAGCAGCCCGATGAACGGCGCGGTCTTCCACACGTCGGCGATGACGATCGCCCAGAACGACGAGGCGTTGTCCGCCAGCCACAGCGTGTGCTGGCCCGTCAGCTTGTTCGCGATGCCCGCCTCGTCGAAGATCAGCTTCCACATGAGGGCCGACACGATCGTCGGGATGGCCCACGGCACGAGGATTCCGGCGCGGACGATACCGCGACCCTTGAACGCCTTGTTCATGATCAGCGCCATCGCCACGCCGAGGATCGTCTCCAGCAGGATGCAGACCACGGTGATGGCGGTGGTGTTGAGGAACGCGTTGAAGAAGCGGTCCATGCTGCCCCACAGGCCGGGGACGGGATGGGAGTTGGTGAAGACGTTGGTGAAGTTCTGCAGGCCGACGAACTGCTCGCCGGTCATGATCTCGCCCGTCTCGGGGTTGATGCCGTCGTTCTTGAGGAAGAACGCCTCCCGGATCGACAGCAGGATCGGGATGCCGACGACGGCGACGATGACCGCCAGCGTCGGCGACAGGAGCAGTGCGGCGAACCCGCTCTGCCCGTCGGAAAGTGCGTTCTTCTTCGAACGCTTGGTCTCGGTGGCCACTGCGCCTCCTCGTCAGGTGGGTCCGGTCAGGACCCGGATGGCGCGTGCCCGGTGCCCCGCAGAGCGGGTGCTCTGTCGGTGACACCGGGCACGCGGCGGGGATCCGTTACTTGACCAGGCCCTCGAGCTGCTTCTGCAGGTCGGCGGTCGCGGTCTTGGCGTCCTTCTGACCCTGGAGGACGGCGTACGACGCGTCCTGGATGGCCTTGGAGACGTCGCCGTACTTGACGGCCTTCGGGCGCGGCTGGGCGCTGGCGATCGACTTCTTCAGCTCGGTGAGGTACGGGTACTTCGCGACGAGCTCGGGATCGTCGTACAGCGACTCCAGCGACGGGGCGAGCGCGGAGGTGACCGTGCGCTGCTTCTGCTGCTCGACGTCCGAGGCGAACTTGATGAACTCGAGCGCGGTGCCCTTGTTCTTGGCGTTGGCGGCGACGGCGTACGAGTGACCGCCGAGCGAGGAGACGCCCGGACCACCGACACCCGGCAGCGCGGCGACGCCGAACTTGCCGTTGACCTTCGACGAGCCGTCCTCGGCCGAGAACTTGGAGTAGACGTAAGGCCAGTTGCGCAGGAACATCAGCTTGCCGTCCTGGAACGCCTGGCGCGACTCCTCCTCCTTCCAGGTGATGGCACCCTGCGGGATGGTGCCGTCCTTGAAGGCGTCAGCCATCCACTGCATGCCCTTCTGGGCCTCCGGGGTGTTGACGTTGACCTTGCCGTCCTTGTCGACGATCGAGCCGCCGGCCGAGTTGATGGCCTCGGACATGTTGACCGTCAGGCCCTCGTACTTCTGGTGCTGGCCCGCGTAGCAGCCGGCGTCCTTGGCCTCGGGGACCTTCGCCTTGACCTGCTCGCAGACCGTCTTGACCTCTTCGAGGGTCTTCGGGGCGGCGGAGACGCCGGCGGCGTCGAGCCAGTCCTTGCGGTAGAAGAGCAGGCCGCCGTCGGACGTGACGGGCACTGCGTACAGCTTGTTGAAGTAGGTGGCGCCGTCGACGGCCGGTTTCAGCATCTTCGAGGTGTCGAACTTCCCGTCGGGCAGCGGCACGACGTACTTGTTGGCGGCGAACTCGGCGGTCCAGACGATGTCCATGTCGTAGATCGTCTTGTCGACGCCCTTGGTCTGGTAGTTCTGGATCATCGCGTTGCGCTGCTCGTCGGCGGAGTCGGACAGCTCGATGAACGTGACCTTCTGGTCGGGATGGAGCTGGTTCCACTTCTCGATGATCTTCGGGACGGCGTTCGAGGTGTCCTTGCCGGACACGAACTGGATCGGGCCCTTCTCGTCCCAGTTGGCGTTGCTCGCAGCACCGGTGGTCGCCGAGCCACCCGAGGTCGAGCCGCCACCGCAGGCGGAGACGAGGAGCATGGTTCCGACAGATGCCGCCGCGATGATCACGCGGCCAGCCTTGCGGACGACGGTCATAGAAGCCTCACTTCGTTGTGCGATCCCCCGGACTGCCCGGGAAGTGCTGGCTCAGCCTACCCACGAGTCAGCAATCTGAACCGTTTAAGGAAACGCCTTCGTTACCAACTCCTGACATTTTGGTCAGGTGGGTATCAGGATCGCTCTCGAAGAACGAGAATCCGGCGTCGACCCGCACCTGGCGGGGGACGGACGCGGTTGGATGTCCCGCGCGGCAGCCGCGGGGCGGTCAGAGGTAGAGGCCGGTGTGACCGTCGGAGAGCCGCTCGGCCGCCACGGCGTGGATGTCGCGCTCGCGCAGCAGCACGTAGTCCTTGCCGCGCACCTCGACCTCGGCGCGGTCTTCGGGGTCGAACAGCACGCGGTCAGCCACCGTGACCTGACGTACGCTGCTGCCGGCCGCGACGACCTTCGCCCAGCGCAGGCGCCGGCCCATGGCCACGGTCGCGGGGATCAGGATGCCGCCACCGCTGCGCCGCTCCCCCGCCTCACCCTCGGTTGAGACGAGCACCCGGTCGTGCAGCATGCGTATCGGAAGCTCGCCGCCGGCCTCCGTGTCGTGGTCGCTCACCGGTTCAGGAGCGCTTCTTGGTGATCAGGCGGATCGTGACGAGCAGGGCGACCGCGCCAGCGACCGAGCCGGCGACCAGCGCGAGGCGATCGGTGCGCCACTGGCCGTCGGCAGTCTTGAACTGGTCCTTCGCGTGACCGAGCTCGTTGTTGACCAGCGTCTTCATGCCGTCGACCTGACGCTGCTTCACGTTGGTCGGGTGCACCTGATCGATCAGGCTTTCCAGATTCGCCGCGAGGCGCGTGCGGGCGGCCGTCAGGTCGGACTCGATCTGCTGGCGGCTGCGGGACTGGCCCTGGTCTGCCACGGGGTCTCCTCGGTCAATTGGTTCGCTGAGTCGCTCACCCAGCCTATACCAGCGAAACCTCGCCATCGCGTGCGCCACGGACCGGCCTCGCTAGGCTGCGCTCATGAGCAACTCCCCCGCCCGCCTCACCGCCGGTGACCCCGCCCCCGCCTTCACCCTCCCCGCCGCCGACGGCACCACCGTCTCGCTGTCCGACTTCGCCGGACGCCGCGTGATCCTGTACTTCTACCCCGCCGCCATGACGCCGGGCTGCACCACACAGGCCATCGACTTCACCGCCGCCGCGGCCGAGCTGGAGGCCGCAGGCGTGCAGGTCCTGGGCGTGTCCCCCGACACCCCCGAGAAGCTTGCCCGCTTCGTCGAGAAGGAGTCGATCGCCTTCCCACTGCTGTCGGACGCCGACCGCTCGGTGATGGGCGCGTACGCCGCCTTCGGCAAGAAGATGATGTACGGCAAGGAGATCGAGGGCGTCATCCGCTCGACTTTCGTCATCGACGTGGCCGACGACGGCACCGGGACGCTCGCCGAAGCGCAGTACAACGTCAAGGCCACCGGGCACGTGGCGCGGCTGCGCCGGGACCTGGGCCTGTGACCCACGGTTCGGTCGTGTGGCGCGACGCGCCCCGACGACCACTAGACTGACAACGCCGACGGCGCCCGTCGGCGAACCGAAGTGGTGGAACTGGTAGACACGCAGGATTTAGGTTCCTGTGCGCTTGCGCGTGAGGGTTCGAGTCCCTTCTTCGGTACGTGGGGCGCGCCGGGAGCACACGAGTTCGATGGGTGCGTCGCTGTGGCCCCACAGCATCAGTCCCACGAGAGAAGGAGCACGAGCACCGTGGAGATCGTCAAGACCCGAGACAGTGCCGCCGCCGAGCAGTCCGCCCGCATCTGGGCCCACGCGATCGCGAAGCGAGACGAGGAGATGGCGGGCAGCGAGGCCAGCGATGTCTCCATCGACCAGGCCGCGCCCCTCATCCACGAGGTGCTCGAGGCTTCCGACCGCGCGTTCCTGCTCACCCTCACCGACGACAGCGAGATGATGGCGTTCGCCGCCGCCGAGCCCCAGCGCGACTCCGACGACCCGAAGAAGGCCGAGCTGCGCTATCTGGGCGTCGCCCCGGGCCACTGGGGCGAGGGCTGGGCTCGCCGTCTGCTCGTGGCGCTCCCCGACGCGCTGCGCGAGGACGACTTCGACGAGGCCGTCCTGTGGGTCTACGCCGACAACACGCGCGCGATCTTCGTCTACGAGGCCCTTGCCTGGCAGGCCACCGACGAGACGCGACCCCACCCCGTCACGGGCCGCATCGAGCGCAAGTACCGCCGCAGCCTCTGACCAATGTCTGAGCCGACACCGCAGGCCGGGACCGCACATCGCGGCTCCCGGCCCGCGTCGTGCTCGGCACCCGCCGCTCAGCCCGCGGGGGCCTCGGTCCTCCGGCCGTCGACCACCAGCGCCTGGCCGTCCCGCAGCGCCCAGATCTCCTGATCGGCGTGGGCGTACGCCCGGGCGACCTGCTCCAGCACCTCGGACTCCGGGTGGCCGGGGGTGCCCAGGTGGGGCACGAACGGGCGGTCGAGCACACCGATGCCCTTCGTGCTGGACGCCGGGCCGTACAGCGCGTCGGCCTCCGCCGGGTCGTCGCAGGTCTCGAACCCGGCCAGGTCGGGCGCCAGGACCGCACCGCCGGCGGAGTAGCCCGCATACACGAACGCGTCGCGGGCGAGCATCTGGGGCAGGAGTTGGTCGAGACCGCACGCCCCCATGGCTCGACGCAGCACGAACACGTTGCCGCCGCGGACCCACAGGAACCCGGCGTCGAGGAGCTTGCCTGCGACCGACATCGGCGTCTCGGCGCGCAGGTCGAGCTCGGTGGCCTTCAGCCCGATCTCCTTCAGCGCGGCGATCTCTGCGGCGAGCTTCTCGGCGCGCACGTCGGCGGGCTCGTGGTCGATCGCGTTCACACAGACCAGGCCGGTGCGGTTCTTCCTGCCGATCAGCGCGCGGAACCGCTCGGGGTCGGGGACGGGCCGGAACGAGGCAAGGTAGAGACGCATCAGCGGCGGACCAGGGTCACGTTGTCGTGGGTGGGCAACGACTCGCGTGCGACCTCGCGCCAGTCGGCGGGGTCGAGATCGGGAAAGAACGCGTCCCCCTCCGGCTCGAGTGGCACCTCGGTGAGCTCGATGCGCGTGGTGCGCGGCAACGCCTCGGCATAGATCTGACCACCGCCGAAGATCCACACCGGCTTGCCCGAGGCCAGCGCGGCGTCGATGGCCGCGTCGACGTCGGTGAAGGTACGCGCGCCCTCGTGGGACCAGTCGGGGTTGCGGGTGACCACGTAGGAGTCGCGGCCGGGCAGCGGGCGGCCGATGCTCTCGAAGGTGCGGCGGCCCATGACCAAGACACCGCCCGTGGTGAGCGCCTTGACGCGTGGCCAGTCTCCGGGGAGGTGCCACAGCATGTCGTTGTCCTTGCCGATGACGCCGTTGCGGGCGACGGCGACGATGGCGGCGACGTCGTCGTGGCGGGACGTGGTCATACGGCCACCGGGGCCTTGATCGCGGGATGGGGGTCATAGCCCTCGAACGCGAAGTCGTCCATCGAAAACCCGTCGATGTCGGTGACGTCGGCGTTCATCACCAGCCGCGGCAGGGGACGCGGCTCGCGGGAGAGCTGTTCGCGCACCTGGTCCATGTGGTTGGCGTAGATGTGGGCGTCGCCGAACGTGTGGACGAAGTCGCCGACCCGCAGCCCGCAGACCTGGGCGACCATGTGGGTGAGCAGCGCGTACGAGGCGATGTTGAACGGGACGCCGAGGAACAGGTCGGCCGAGCGCTGGTAGAGCTGGCACGACAGCCGGCCGTGGCCGCCGTCGTCGGCCGGGGCCACGTAGAACTGGAAGAACATGTGGCACGGCGGCAGCGCCATCTTCGGCACGTCGGCGACGTTCCACGCCGAGACGACGTGACGCCGCGAGTCGGGGTTGTTCTTCAGCGACTCGACGACCTGCTTGATCTGGTCGACGTGACCGCCGTCGGGTGTCGGCCACGAGCGCCACTGGACGCCGTAGACCGGGCCGAGGTCGCCGTTGGCGTCGGCCCACTCGTCCCAGATCGTCACCTTGTTGTCGTGGAGGAAGCCGATGTTGGAGTCACCGCGCAGGAACCACAGCAGCTCGCCGATGATCGAGCGTGTGTGGACCTTCTTGGTCGTCAGCAGCGGGAAGCCCTCGGTGAGGTCGACGCGGAGCTGGTGGCCGAAGACCGAGCGCGTGCCGGTGCCGGTGCGGTCGGACTTGTCGACGCCCTCGTCGAGGACCCGCTGGAGGAGGTCGAGGTATTGCCTCACTGCCGCTCCTCGTCTCTCTCCGCTCGCTCGGAGAGCGGGGTGGTCCGCGCGAGCGTCTCGATCACGACGGGGACCATCGCGCGGACGGCCTGACCGCGGTGGCTGATGGCGTCCTTCTCCTCCGACGTCATCTCGGCGGTGGTGCGGGTCTCCCCCACCGGGACGAACAGCGGGTCGTAGCCGAAGCCGTTGTCGCCGCAACGCTCGGTGGCGACGGTGCCCTTCACCTCGCCGACCTGGAGGTGGGACGAGCCGTCGGGCAGGCAGAACGCGATGGCGCACACGAACCTCGCGCCGCGCTTCTCGGCGGGCAGGTCGTGGAGCTGGGCGAGCAGCAGGTCGACGTTGGACGCGTCGGTCGCTTCGGGCCCCGACCAGCGCGCGGAGCGTACGCCGGGCATGCCGTTGAGCGCGTCGACGGCGATGCCGGAGTCGTCGGCGAGCGCGGGCAGGCCCGTCGCCTCGACCGCGGCGCGCGCCTTGATCAGCGCGTTGCCCTCGAAAGTGTCCTCCGTCTCGGCGGGCTCGGGGTAGGAGGCCACGTCGGACAGCCCGAGCACCTCGATGCCCGACCCGTCGAGGACGCGGCGCAGCTCGGTGAGCTTCTTCGCGTTGTTGGTGGCGAGAACGACCTGGCTCATGCCTGGAGGGCCTCCTGCTGCATCGCCGTCAGCTCGCGGCAGCCCTTCTCGCCGAGGTCGAGCAGCTGGTTCAGCGTCGCGCGGTCGAACGGGTCGGCCTCGGCGGTGCCCTGGATCTCGATGAGCCTGCCGGAGCCCGTCATCACGATGTTCATGTCGGTGTCGGCGGTCGAGTCCTCGGTGTAGGCGAGGTCGAGCATCGGCGTGCCCGACACCACGCCCGCGGAGATCGCGGCGACCGAGTCCTTCAGCGGCTCCCCGGCGAGCGCGCCACGCTCGCGCAGGTAGGACACGGCATCGGCCAGCGCCACGTAGGCACCGGTGATCGAGGCCGTACGCGTGCCGCCGTCGGCCTGGAGCACGTCGCAGTCGAGCACGATGGTGTTCTCGCCGAGCGCCTTGTAGTCGATGACCGCGCGCAGCGAGCGGCCGATCAGCCGCGAGATCTCGTGCGTGCGACCGCCGACCTTGCCCTTGATCGACTCACGGTCGGAGCGGTCGTGGGTGGCGCGCGGCAGCATCGCGTACTCGGCCGTGACCCAGCCCAGGCCCGAGCCCTTGCGCCAGCGCGGGACGCCCTCGGTGACCGACGCGGCAACGAGCACGCGCGTCTTGCCGAACTCGATCAGGACCGAGCCCTCGGCGTGGTCGAGCCACTGGCGCGTGATGCGCACCTCGCGGAGCTGGTCGTGGTTGCGGCCGTCGGCACGGGGTCCAGAAGTCATGGCCGCGAGTCTAGGTGAACCGACCACGTTGCGGCGCAGCCCCCAGCACGGCTGGATCACGTACGCCGGGATTCCCTCTCCTTGATAAGCACATGCCGCCGCACCGATCAAAGAGAGTTTTTGACGCGCCTGCGCCGGGCGGCAGGACGGTTCAATCCTCCCGTCGCGACGGACGGGTAGCACACCCCATCGTGGAGCTCGGTCGACGGTCGAAGTAGTCCTTTCAAAGGAGCATCGGAATCCCAGGGCAGGCCGTGGAGCACCTACCGGAGAAAGGGGCGAAGCGTATTTGATCATCGCGAAGTTGGGTCACCATCGCGCGGAGCCCCGAACGTTTCCGTCACTGCTCCTGTTCAACCATCATCCCCGGTTCGGCGACGATCAGCTCGCCGGCGAAGTGAGGGCGTGCCTCGGCGTACACGTCGGCGGGGTCGTGCCACGGCGGGACGTGGGTGAGCACGAGGCGGCGTACGCCGGCCCGGCTCGCGTGCTCAGCGGCCTGGCGGCCGGACAGGTGGATGCCGGCGGGCAGGTCGTCGCGGTGCAGGTACGCGGCCTCGCAGAGCAGCGTGTCCGCCCCTCGGGCGAGGTCGACGAGTGCGTCGCACGGGCCGGTGTCGCCGGAGTAGACGAGGCTGCCGGACGGCCCGTCGAGGCGGATCGCGTACGCCTCGGTCGGGTGGTCGACCGCGGCGGTGCGGACGGTGAACGGGCCGACCTGCTGGGTCGGCCGCCAAGCGACGAAGTCGACGGCCCACGTCGGTACCTCGACGTCGTCGGGGCGATAGGCGGCATCCATGCGCTGCGGGGTGTGCGCGGGCGCGTACACCGGGATGCGGTCCCACGGCGCGGTCGGGCTGTGCCGCGCGGCCACGTTGTAGGCGCACAGGTCGAGGCAGTGGTCGGGATGGAGGTGGGACAACAGGATCGCGTCGAGACCGCGGGCGTCCATCGCACCCCACAGGGCGCCGAACGAGCCCGGGCCCATGTCGAGCACGACGGCGTGGTCGCCCTCGGTGACGAGGTAGGAACTGGCGGGGTTGCCGGGGCCCGAGGTGGAGCCGGAGCAGCCCAGGACGGTGAGCCTCATGCGACCACCTGCTCGACGTCGGCGACGAGGTTGCCGATGAGGCGGCGCCCGATGCCCTCGAACTTCTCGGGGTTGCCCGTGGTGAGGAACGTGTGCTTCGCGTCGCGCGGCTCGGCGTGGAGCAGGTCGAGCGAGGTGAGGCGGGCGTACGCAGCCTTGGCGCACTCGTCGGCCGAGCTCACCAGCGTGACCGTGTCGCCCAGCACGTAGGACAGGACGCCGGTGAGCAGCGGGTAGTGGGTGCATCCGAGGATGAGCGTGTCGACCTCCGACTCCTGCAGCGGCGCGAGGTAGCCGCGGGCGGCCTCCAGCAGCTCGGGGCCGCCCGTGATGCCCGCTTCGACGAACGGGACGAACCGCGGGCACGCCTGGGTGTGGAGCTGGATCTGGGGCGCGGCGAAGAACGCGTCATCGTAGGAGCGCGACGTCGCCGTCGCGGCGGTGCAGATCACGCCGACCTTCCCCGTGCGCGTGGCCGAGACCGCCCGTCGAGCGGCCGGCAGGATCACGTCGACCACTGGCACGTCGTAGCGCTCGCGCGCATCGCGCAGGACCGCCGACGACGCCGAGTTGCAGGCGATGACGAGCGCCTTCACGCCACGGTCGACGAGCATGTCGAGGCACTCCAGCGCATATTCGCGCACCTCGGCGAGCTGTTTGTCGCCGTACGGAGAGCGCGCCGTGTCGCCCAGGTAGACCAGGTCCTCGTTCGGCAGCTGGTCGACGATGGCACGGGCCACGGTGAGCCCGCCGAAGCCGGAGTCGAAGACGCCGATGGGGGCGGAGGTCTGGAGATCGGTCACGGTGAGCCATTATCACTCACCGGTCCGACGAAGGCGTACGCTCAGCCGCCGCGCTGCTCCGAGCCGCGGCCCTGCTCGATGAGCGCGTCGAGGCCGAGCGCCGTGCCGAAGCCGTCGTGGCGCAGCGCCTCGATCCAGCCCTTTTCGATCTCGTCAACGGCGTGCGCGGCTGCCAGCACCTCGGCCGCGCAGTCGCGCGGGATGACGACGACGCCCGTGCGGTCGGCGCGGACGATGTCTCCGGGCTCGACGACGACACCGCCGCATGTGATCGGCACGTTGATCGCGCCCGGGCCGGCGATGGTCTGCTTGCCGGGGTTCGTGGCGCGCGCATAGAACGTGACGCCGGCCTGCTCCACGCCCAGGACGTCACGTACGGCACCGTCGACCACCGCACCGGCGACACCGTGGGCGGCGATCGTGCCCGCCCACACCTCGCCGACCAGCGCCGAGGCCGTGTGGCCCGACCCGTCGATGACGACGACGTCGCCCTCACTGACGCAGTCGGCGGACTTCAGCGGGAACAGCAGGTCGCCGGGGTTGGTCCAGCACGTGACCGCCGGACCGCACAGCTCGCCGTCACCGGCCTGGATGCGGATGCCCGGGTCCATGACACGTACGCGGGGGTCGCCGTCGGCGAGTTGACCGGTCTCGATCGCAGCGAGTCCGTCGATCACCCCGGGGTCGACCCGTTCGGGTGATTCGTCGATGGTCCAGGCATGGGGGTTGCGGCTCATGCGGGTGAGTATGACCATCCGCGCCCCGCCGTGGTGGGCGTCTCAGATCCGGGCAGACCTCGAGATGCCCACGGTGGGGACACGGCGGGAGGGACAGCACGGGAGACGATGCGGGTCTTCGTGGTCCCTGACGCGCCGTGCGGCGGATCCGTCGTCGCCGAGCTAACGGCGTACGCGGAGCTGGACCAGCACCGGGCCGCGACGCGCGGCCGAGGGCCGGGGCGAGCCGCATCCGGGCGCGCCCTCGACGGCGGACGCGCAGGTGCCACAGCCGCCGGACGGGCACCCACTCGACAGCTCGGACGTCTCGAGGCGGCCCATGCGCACGAGGTGGTCGATGCCCGCGCGGACGGCCGACGGCTCCATCGTGCAGCGGCGGGCGATGTCGTCGACCGACGTGGCGCCGTCCTCGATGGCGGCGAGGACCTGGCTGAGCGGGCCGCTCACCAGAACAACCTGCCGATCTGGAACACGGCCACGGCGGCCAGCCATGCGACGGCGAGCTGCAGGCCGACACCGAACAGGGTCCAGCGCCAGCCGATCTCACGCCGCTGGGCGGCGAGCGTCGCGACACAGGGGGTGTAGGCGAGCAGGAAGACCATGAATGCCAGCACGGCCGGCAGCGGGTGCCCACCCGAGGACTGAACGAACGCATCGATGATCCGCTCGCCCAGCTGGCCGACCTCGCCCTCGGCGGGCTCGGCGACCGCGTACGTCTGGGCCCACGACGAGATCACCGCCTCCTTGGCGACGAACCCGACGACCAGCGCGGACGCGGTCTGCCACTGGCCAAAGCCGGCGGGGGCGAAGACCGGGGCGATGGCATGGGCGGCGACCCCGTACGCGGAGTCCTCCACGGGCGCCTCGCCGAAGCCGGCGCCGGCGGTGGTCGGGATCGACTGCAGGAGCCACACGACGCAGACGGTGGCGACGATGATGCCCGAGGCGGTCTGCAGGAACCCGCGCAGACGCTGCCAGGTCACGGCAGCGGTCAGCCGCAGCGTGGGCACCTGGTACGGCGGCAGGTCGATGACCAGCGGCTCGCGACCCATGGTGCGCCACAGCGTGCCGCGCAGGAGCAGGCCGATGCCGACGACGAACAGGATCGACACGAGATACATGGCGAACACGACCGTGCCGGCGCGCGAGCCGAAGAAGGTCGTGCCGAGCATGACATAGACCGTCAACCGGGCCGAGCACGAGGTGAACGGCACGAGCAGCACCGTCATGAGGCGTTGGCGCGCCGAGGGCAGGATGCGGGTCGCGGCGATGGCGGGCACGTTGCAGCCGAAGCCGACGATGAGCGGCAGGAAGGCGCGCCCGGGAAGGCCGATGGACCGCATCAGTCGGTCGGTCACGACGGCCGCGCGGGCCATGTAGCCGGAATCCTCGAGGATCGCCAGCAGGGTGAACATCAGCGTCATCAGCGGCACGAACGTCAGCAGCATGCCGACACCGGCGATCAGTCCGTCGACGAGCAGCCCCTTGACCCAGCTGTCCCCCAGCCCGACCGCGGTCAGCGCGGCGGTCGCACCTTGGCTGATGGGTCCGCTGAACAGCCCGTCCAGCCAGTCCTGCAGCGGGGCGGCGACGGTGGTGGTGACCTGGAAGACGGCCCACATCACGAGGAGGAACAGCAGCGGACCGACCACCGGCGCGGTCACCCAGCGGTCGATGCGCTCCGACCAGTTCTGACGGGCGGCGCCGTCGGCGGCGAGCCCGCGACCGGCGGCAGCCCCGAGGAACGCGAACCGCTCGTCCTCGACGTCGAGCTCGTCGGCGTCGGCGGCCAGGCCCGTCTCACGGGCCGCGGGAACGGGTTCGTCGAGCTGGGCCAGCACGGTCTCGGCCAGCACGTCGAGGCCCTGGCGGCGACGCGGGTCCACGACGACGACCGGGCAGCCGAGCTGCTCGGCCAGCGCGTACGTGTCGACCGCGAGTCCGCGGCGGCGGGCGACGTCGACCATGGTGAGGGCGACGACGACGCGGACGGCGTGCTCGCGGATCTGGCTGACGATGTAGAGCGAGCGCTCCAGGTTGGCGGTGTCGGCGGCGACGACCACGACGTCGGGAACCTCCCCCTCGGGCACGTCCACCAGCAGCGCGCGCGTCAGTGCCTCGTCGGGCGACATGGGGTCGAGCGAGTACGCACCGGGCAGGTCGATGAGCGTGGCCGGGGTGGTCCCGTGGGCGCCGGGGACCTTCCAGACGCCGCGGGAGACCTCGACGGTCGTTCCGGGCCAGTTGCCCATCGTGACCTTCGCGCCGGTGAGCGCGTTGAACAGGGTGGACTTGCCGACGTTCGGTGCACCGACCAGGGCGACGACCGGAGCACCCGTCCCCGCGCCGACGCTTCCACCTGCCGAGTGGCAGCTGGGGACGGCGCCGAGGACCTCAGACATCGACGACCTCGATCCCGGCGAGGACCTCGCGGTCGAGCGCGATGCGGGAGCCGGCGACAGTGACGACGCGCCCTCCCCCGGCCGTGCGGTGGCCGACGGTGACGAGCACGCCCGGGCGTACGCCGAGCGCGGCCAGACGGCGGACGAGGCGTGTCTCGCCATCGACCCGCGCGATGGTCGCGCAGGTGGCGGTGGCCAGAGTGGTGAGCGCCACCGTGCGCTCCGCCTCGATCGTTCTCATGAACGACCACTGTACGCCGGGGGCTTAGGTTAGCCTACCCTTGTGGGACCATCAAAGATGTGAGTCCAGACACTCGGCCGGGACCCGGATGTGCGGTCAGTCCTCGACCGCATCGTCGTCGTCGAGGCTCGTCAGCTCGATGATGACCATCTGGAGATCGGCGAGGAAGGCCATCAGGTAGGCACCCATCGCCCGCGGATCGGTCTCGGGAACCATGTCGAGCGCCTCCATCGACTCCTCGTCGTCGATGCCGAGACGGGACGCGATGACCAGGCGCATGGCGTTGGTCGTCTTGAGCCACGCCGTCACCTCGGCGACGGGGATGAGGACGGGCGGGTGGCCCGAGGCCAGCGCGGACCGCACGACCTCGGCGTCGGAGAGCTTGCGGCGACGACCCTCCCCCGCGGTGAAGCGACGGTGGTCGGACGCCGACTGCGGGTCGTGGGGGTAAGGGTTCGGGAAGAGGCGCTGCAGCGCCGGGTCCTCGGGCACCTCCGGCTCGTCCGGCGATTCCGACAGGTCGGCCTCCCACATCGCGAACGGGTCGTCGGACTCCGGGTGGGGGTCGGGCCCCGGCACCCCGTCCCCCACCAGCTCGATGAGCTGTTCGGTCAGCGACAGGAGGATCCTGATGTTGTCCTGCGTCAGGTACAAAGAGGCGACCTGGCCGTCGAACTCGAAGCGTGCCACTATCACTCCGCCCGATCGAGGGTCGCCCAGAGCCCGAACTCGTGCATCGCGTTGCAGTCGCGCTCCATCTCCTCGCGGCTGCCCGTCGACACCACGGCCTTCCCCTCGTGGTGGACCTGCAGCATGAGCCGCTCGGCCTTCGCCCTCGGGTAGTTGAAATAGCTGGTGAAAACGTGCGTCACGTAGACCTGGGTGTTGACCGGGTCGTCCCAGACGATGGTGACCCACGGGGTCTGGGCCTGCGCCTGCTCGGCGGGGCGCTCGGCGACGGCGGCTCCCCCCGAGGCACCCGCTGGCCCGAACGGCGCGGCGCTGGCGACGGGGCGACAGAACACGGCGGACATGGCCCCCATCTTGGCATCCTCTACGCTCGTCGTGTGACCACCACCGCACACAGGCCCACGACGGCCCTGCTGACCGACCACTACGAGCTGACCATGGTGCGCGCCGCCATGCAGTCCGGAACGGCGTTCCGGCACAGCGTGTTCGAGCTCTTCCCCCGCCGCCTGCCCGAGGGACGCCGCTACGGTGTGGTCGCCGGCGTCGGGCGCGCCCTGGACGCGATCGAGGACTTCCGCTTCGACGACGAGACCGTCACGTTCCTGCGCGAGCACGACATCGTCGACGACGAGCTGGCCCAGTGGCTGTCCACCTACCGCTTCTCGGGCAACATCTGGGGCTACCGCGAGGGCGAGATCTACTTCCCAGGATCGCCCCTGCTGGTCGTCGAGGGCTCGTTCGCCGAGGCGTGCCTCCTCGAGACGGTCCTACTGTCCATCTACAACCACGACTCGGCGATCGCCTCGGCCGCTTCGCGCATGACCGCGATGGCCCAGGGTCGCCCGTGCATCGAGATGGGGTCGCGGCGTACGCAGGAGGCCTCGGCCGTCGCCGCCGCGCGCGCCGCGTACATCGCCGGGTTCGGCTCGACCTCGAACCTGGAGGCCGGCTTCCGCTACGGTGTGCCCACCGCCGGCACCGCCGCCCACTCCTTCACCCTCCTCCACGAGTCGGAGGAGGAGGCGTTCGCCGCCCAGCTGAAGACCCTCGGCGAGAGGACGACGCTGCTGGTCGACACCTACGACGTCGAGAACGCCGTACGCACCGGCGTACGCCTCACCGACGGCAGGCTCGGGGCCATCCGCCTCGACTCCGGCGAGCTCGCGGTCGTGGCCAAGGACGTCCGCAAGCTGCTCGACTCGCTCGGCGCCAAGGACACCCGCATCATCGTGACCTCCGACCTCGACGAGTGGCAGATCGCCATGCTCGCCGCGGCACCGGTCGACGGCTACGGCGTCGGCACCTCCCTCGTCACCGGCTCCGGCCACCCGACGTGCGGCTTCGTCTACAAGCTCGTCGCGCGCGCCGAGAACAGCGACAAGGACGCCCCCATGGTCCCGGTCGCCAAGAAGGCCACCAACAAGGTCTCTATCGGCGGACGCAAGTTCGCGCTGCGACGCCTCAACGACCGCGGCATCGCCGAGGCCGAGGTCATCGGCGTCGGCAAGCAGCCGGAGGGCGACTGGAACGACCGCCCGCTGCTCGAACAACTCGTCGCCGACGGCGAGATCGTCGGCCGCGAAGACCTTGCGGCCGCGCGCGAGCGCCACACGAAGGCGCGCGCCGAGCTTCCGCTGGCCGCGCTGAAGATGTCGAAGGGCGAGGCCGCCATCGACACCATCTACCTCGAGGTCGACGGCGATGAGAAGCACAACCCGTACGCCCAGACCTCCGGCCCCGCCCCCAGCATCTCCGGCGGCGCCCCCAGGGGGAACTGATGAACCAGACGCTGAACATCCCCGCCGACCAGGGCGGCGACGATCTCGACACCCTGCGCGAGCCCGGCGTACGCGCCCTCGTCGTGGTCGACGTCCAGAACGACTTCTGCGAGGGCGGCTCGCTGGCCGTGACCGGCGGCGCCGAGGTCGCGACGAAGATCTCCGAGCTCCTCGCCGGCGACCACGGCTACGACCACGTCGTCGCCACCCGCGACCACCACATCGACCCCGGCGCACACTTCTCCGACACGCCCGACTTCGTCGACTCGTGGCCCCCGCACTGCGTGGTCGGCACACCCGGTGTCGAGCTCCACCCGAACCTCGTCTCCGACGGGTTCGAGGCGGTCTTCGACAAGGGTGAGTACGCAGCCGCCTACTCCGGCTTCGAGGGCGCGGCCGACGGCGTGCGCCTGGCCGACTGGCTGCGCGACCACGGCGTCGAGGAGGTCGACGTGTGCGGCATCGCCACCGACTACTGCGTGAAGGCCACCGCGCTCGACGCCGCCCGCGAGGGCTTCGTCACCACGGTCCTCATGCCCCTGTCCGCCGCTATCCGCCCCGAGGACCACGACTCCCTCGTCGCCGAGCTCGCCCAGGGCGGCGTCGCCCACGGATAACAGGCCGGCTCGCGCAGGACGCGGAGTCCTCAGCGCAGGCGTCACTCCCATGCGCTACCATCGAACGCGTGATCGAATTGCAGACCTCGTTGTTCGACGTGACCGGGCCGGCGTACGCCGAGCTCGCGCCCGAGCGCACCGAGCTGGGCACGGGCGCATGGGTCGACCACCAGCCACTGTGGCTCTCGGGCTCCGACGAGCTGTTCCACTCGCTGGTCGACCGCGTGCCCTGGCACGCTGAGCGGCGGCAGATGTACGACCGTGAGGTGGCGGTGCCGCGGCTCACGAAGTTCTACGGCACTGGTGAGCCGCTGCCCCACCCCATGCTCGACACCGCCCGCGAGATGTTGTCGCGCTACTACGCACACGAGCTGGGCGAGCCCTTCACCAGCGCGGGACTGTGCCTCTACCGCGACGGCGACGACTCGGTGGCGTGGCACGGCGACACCATCGGGCGGTCGAAGACCGAGGACACCATGGTGGCGATCCTGTCGGTCGGGGCGGCGCGCACCCTCTCGCTGCGCCCGCGTGGCGGCCGCATCACCCATCGTTTCGCCCTCGGCCATGGCGACCTGGTCGTCATGGGCGGCTCGTGCCAGCGAACGTGGGAGCACGCGATCCTCAAGACCACGCGCCCGGTCGGCCCGCGCATCTCGATCCAGTTCCGCCCCCGCGGCGTGCGGTGACCGCCCAGTCATCTGACCCATGGTCACAGCACCGCCTGCCGCGGTCGCCGGGCCGCGCGGCGTACACGCGCTTGCGCTGACCGACCGCACCCCTCACGTCGGCCCGCCCGGGTTCCCCGGGCGGGCCGTCCGTCTCCGGGCTATCGTGCGGGCCATGACCCTCCCCCGCAGCACCTGTGCCGCCCAGCAGGTCGACGCCCGCGGCGTCGACGACCTCGTCCGCGCGGCCGGCGACTTCGGTGTCGAGCTCCACGAGCTCGTCGTGGTACGACACGGCCACGTCGTCGCCGAGGCCGCGTGGTCGCCGTGGCGCCCTGACGTGCGCCAGATCGTCCACTCGGTGTCGAAGTCCGCGACGGCGAGTGGGAGGGGCGGCGCGTGCTCCCGCCCGGCTGGGTCGCCCAGATGACCCGCGCGCACATCCCGACCGACTACCGCGAGAACCCGCACAGCGCCAACGGCTACGGCTTCCAGGTGTGGCGAGGGCTCGAGGGGTTCCGCCTCGACGGCGCCGGCGGCCAGTACGTGCTCGTGATGCCCGAGCGCGACGCCGTCGTCGCGATCACCGCGGGCCACGCCCCCACGCAGATCATCCTCGACCTCGTCCACAATCTGCTGGTGCCCGCGCTGGGCCGCGAGAGCGCCGGTGGGCCGACGACGCTCGAGGGGCTGGAGGTGCCGATAGTCGCGGGCGGCGCACCCACCCGCGAGGTGGCGTACGCGGGGGTCCCCCGCGTGGTCGACCGCTCGGTGGCGGGCATCCCGTGGCAGTACCCGACGGTCCGCGACCCACGCCTGGCCGACGGCACGCTGACGTTCGCCTCCGACGACGGGCCCGTCGAGATCGGGTGCGGCGCCGCGACCTGGCAGGAGTCGGTGGTCGCGTTCGGCGACGCCGGTGAGGTACGCGTGGCCGCGCGCGCCGTCGAGGCCGCCGACCAGCTGGTGGTCGACCTCGCGTTCATCGAGACCCCGTTCCGGCTGACGCTGCGCTTGCGTGCCGACGGCGACGCCATCCAGACCTGGAACACCGCGATCGTCCATAGCGATGGGTTCTCGGGCCTGGGCGCGTCCGCGCGTACGGCCCACCGCTGAACGGGGTCAGGCGCCCGCGTACGAGCCGACGCTCCACTGGTTGCCCTCGTGGTCGGCGACGGTGCATGAACGGCCGCCGTACGGCTGGTCCTCGGGTGCCTCGACCGATCGCGCGCCGGCCTGGGTCACGCGGTCGTACGCGTCGTCGACCTCCGCGTCGGTCTCCACGACGAGGTAGCACTTCGCCCGGCCGACCATGTCGGCGCTCGCGTGCGGGTTGTCGTCGCGGACCGAGCCGAACATGACGCCGCCGGTGTCGCGCCACCGGTATTCGGCGTGGGCGACCTTCAGCGGGTCGGAGCCGTCGGGGACGACGAGGACGCGGGTGAACCCGAGCGCCTCGAGGAAGCCCATGCCCTGGTCGGCGTCGGCGTAGGTGAGCGAGTGGAACAGCTGCGGTTTCGTCATGGCACCAGCCTCACCGACCGAGACTCCCGTCGTCTTGAAGAATTGGGAAGACATCGTGGGCCCGGCTCGGCGGGCGCCCGCCGAGCTCGCCGAACTCGCGGCTGAGGTGGGACTGGTCGGAATATCCGGCCCGGACCGCCACGTCGGCGAGCGGCACGCCGGCCGCCACGAAGCGCTGCGCCCGGGCATACCGGCCCAGGCGTACGACCTGCTTGGGGTTCACGCCGAGCTCGGCGCGTACGCGTGAACCCAGGTGGCGCCGCGACCAGCCGACGGCACGGGCGACGTCCTCGACGCCGTCGCCGCCCAACAGCAGGCGCCAGGCGTGCGCGACGTCGGCCGGAACGCCTGGTCGCGTGGCGTCCAGGCGGCGCAGGAGCATGTCCTCGAGACGGGCCAGCCGAGCGGCCCAGCCGTCGATGGCGGCCAGCGCGGCGTGCTCGGCGTCGCTGATGCCGGTCGGCGCGTCGCCGAGGTCGACGGTGTCGTGGGCGACCGCGCCGGCGGGCAGGCCGAACAGCTCACGGCAGCCGCGCGGGGTGACGGCGAGCTGGATGCCGCGCTGGACGCCGTGCGTGCGGACCAGCGCCGGACGCAGGTGCAGCCCGGACAGGCTCGCCCAGCGGCGCGTCGTGACCCCCTCGGCGAGCCAGCCGACGTCGAGCGGCTCGTCAAAGGCGACGATCATGGTCGCTGTCGGCGACGGCACGCCGAGGTGGACCGCCCGCGGGTCGAGCAGCAGGTCGTAGGCCACCATGGGTCCCGCCAGCAGGCCCCGCAGCGCCGGGTGGACCGGGCGGATCGCGCCGTTCATGGGGGCAGCGTACGCGGCGCTCAGTCGCCCAGCGCGAGGACGCCGCGAGCGGAGGCCAGCACGGCCTCGTCGACCTCGGGCGGGATGTCGCCACCGATCCAGGGGCGGATGAGCCCGTAGGGGCCGAGCTGGCAGGCCAGCCCGACGAGGGTGAGGCGGCGCTCGGTGACCTCGCCCCAGCGCTGGGCGACGAGCTCGCGCAGCCGCGCGTACACCTTGTCGTTGATGGTGGCGAGCTCGTCGTGCATCGACAGCTCGAGCGCGAGGAGGTCCTGCAGGCGATACAGCGTCATGACCTTGGCGTCGGCCGGGTGGTCGCGGCAGAACCGTGGGATGCAGACGGCGGCGCGCTCGAGGGCGACCTGCGGGTCGGGGTGGTCGCACGCGGCCAGCAGGGCCTCGTGGAAGCGGTTGATCGCGCGCACCCACAGCGCGGCGAAGAGCTCGTCGCGCGATCCGAAGCGGTGATAGATCGACCCGACGGGGGCGCCGGTGAACTCGGAGACGTGGGCGATCGTCGCCTCGCGCCAGTGCTCCAGGACCGCCGCGCCCGCGCCGTCGAGGATCGTCTCGACGCTGAACTTGGGGGGCCTCGCCATGGCTCCAACCTATCCGCTAGTTTTAGAGCATGACAACTAGAACGTCATCCCTAAAACGTCGCCGTCTCGCTTCTGCGCTCCCCGGGGCACAGTTCTCCGAGCACCACCACCGGATCGTCGACGCCCCCGTCGACGCCTGCTGGGACGCGCTCCACAGCGTCCGCTGGAGCGACCTCACCTTCACCCGCCCACTGTTCGGCGTACGGGCGTTCGGCCGCACCAAGGGGACTCCGCTCGACCTCGACCGCCGCCTCGTCGAGCCGCCGAGCCCCGGCGCACCGATCCACCAGGACCCGCCCCACTACTCGACCAGCGCCACGGTCGGGAAGCCCTGGACGCCCACCGGCGTCCACGTCGACGTCCACGACCTCGATGAGGTCGCCGCGTACGCCGAGCCCGGCTGGCTGAAGTACGGCATGGACTGGACCTTCACCGACCTCGGCGACGGCCGGACCCTGGTGGAGACCGCAACGCTGTGCGAGGCGACCGATCGCGGGGCCCGCACCCGGTTCCGGGCCTACTGGACGATCATCCGACCGTTCTCCGGGCTCATCCGCATCGACATCCTCGCCGCGCTCGCGCGGCGGGCCGAGCACCGATGAACCCCGCACCCCAGCGGTGGGCCAGGGCCGCCGCGTACGCCGCGTTCGCCGCCACCCTCCCATCGGCGGTCTGGCGCCTGCTCATGGTCGCCGGACTGATCCCCGGCGCAGAGGCCCTGCGGCAGGAGACGCTCCACCCCACCGACGGCTCGGCCACGTCGGGCGCGACCGCCGTCGCGTACGTCGTGGCCCTGAGCGTCGTGCAGGTCGTCACCGGCTTCCTCGCCGTGGGCCTGGTCAGGCCGTGGGGCGAGCGACTGGCCGGCGTACGCATCCCACGATGGTTCCCCGTGCTCGCAGGGGGCCTGGGCGCGGCGGCCGTGACCTACCTGTTCACCTGGAACCTGACCCACCAGATCGTGGCCGGCGTGCACGACCGCATCCCGCTGGGCGCGTTCGCGAAGGCCACCGAGCTGGCCTGCTACGTGCCGATCCTCGCGTGGGGGCCGCTGCTCGCGGTCGCCGTCGTCGGATATGCGCTCAGGACCGCGCGACGCGGCCCATCAGCGCGCTGAGCGAACGGGCGCGCTCGCTGGCGAACACGTCCTCCAGCCACATCAGCGTGCCGTCGGGCCCGGCCAGCGGCACCCGCCAGTTCGGGTATTCGTTCGACGTGCCCGGCTGGTTCTGCGTACGCCGGTCGCCGACCGCGTCGACGAGCGCGAGGTTCAGCATGCGCGACGGCGTACGCAGCAGGAAGGCGTGCAGCGCCTCGACCACGCGCGTGTTGGGCGCGTCGACCGACTCGAGCAGCCCGAGCTCGACCAAGAACTGCAGCCACTGGCGCCGGTCGGCCTCGTCGCGGGCGAGCTCGTCGGCGAGGTCGTCTGCCAGCAGCCCTAGACGGTGGCGCAGCTCGACGTGCACGCCGTCGAGGTAGCCCGCGGTCGGCGGCAGGTCGTGGGTCGTCACCGAGGCCAGGCACATCTCGCGCCACTGGTCGGGACGCAGCGGCTGACCGCCCGGGACGTCCCAGTCCTGCTCGAACCACAGGATCGACGTGCCGAGGATGCCGCGCATCGTCAGGTAGTCACGCACCCACGGCTCGACCGTGCCGAGGTCTTCGCCGACGACCAGCGCGCCCGCCCTCTGGGCCTCCAGCGCCAGCACGCCGATCATCGCGCGGTGGTCGTAGCGCACGTAGGTGCCCTCGGTCGGCTTCATGCCCTCCGGCACCCACCACAGGCGGAACAGGCCGATGATGTGGTCGACGCGCACGCCGCCCGAGTGCCGCAGGATCGTGCGCACCATGTCGCGGAACGGCGCGTACGCCAGCTCGGGCAGCCGGTCGGGACGCAGCGGCGGCTGGCCCCAGTCCTGGCCGAGCTGGGTGAACTGGTCCGGCGGGGCGCCCACGTGGACGCCGCGGGCGAACGCGCTGCCGAGCGACCAGCCGTCGGAGCCGCGCGGGTTCACGCCGACGGCGAGGTCGTGGACGATACCGAGTGCCATGCCGGAGGCCTGGGCGGCGGTCTGGGCGCCGCGGAGCTGGTCGTCGAGGCACCACTGCAGCCAGCGGTGGAAGTCGACCTCGTCGGCGTTCTCGTCGCGGAAGCGCGCCACCGCGGGCGCGGCCGGGGTCTGGTAGTCGTCGGGCCACTGCGTCCAGTCGGCGCCGAGCGCGGCGGTGAGCGCCGCCCACGTGGCGTGGTTGAGCAGGCCCTCGCCCGCCCCCTCGCAGTAGGCGCCGAAGGCGATTTCGCGGCCCGGGCTGCGCGGCACCGCGTACAGGGCGCGCAGCGCGCGTTGCTTCAGCGTCCAGGACGCGTTGCGGTCGATGAAGTCGACGGCGTCGAGCTGGCCGTGGGCCTGGTCGGCGAGCTGGTCGATCAGGTGGCGGACGGGGGCGGGGGCCGACGCGTACTCCTCGATGCGCTCGACGCGGAGGTACAGCGGGTTGAAGAAGCGACGTGTCGTCGGCAGGTAGGGCGACGGCTCCATGGGCGCGTCGGGCTCGGCGGCGTGCATGGGGTTGACCAGCACGTAGTCGGCGCCGTGCTCGGCGGCCGACCAGACGGCCAGGTCGCGCAGGTCGGTCAGGTCACCCACACCCCACGAGTCGTGGGAGCGCACCGAGTAGAGCTGGGCGGCCAGACCCCAGATGCGGCGATCGCCCATGCCGTCGGGGAAGCCCAGGAAGTGGGGGGTCACGATCAGCGTCGACGTGTGCTCCACCCCGGCGACCTCGGCCACGAGGTGGTGGTAGCCCAGCGGCAGGCCGGCCGGCAGCTGGAAGCTCGCCTCACCGACCATCACCCCGTCGACCTCGCGGTCGGGCTCCCAGTTGTCGACCTGGACCGCGTCGTGGCGTACGCCGTCCTCGGTGACGACGTGGACGCGTACGCCCTCGCCGGCCGGGACGTGCACGACGAACTCGGGCTCCTCGGTGTCGTCGCACACGACGCAGGGCGGCAGGACGCGGCGCCACGGTGCCGTCCGGCGGTCGTCGAGGGCGGCGCGGGCGGCCTCGGGGCTGGAGGCGTCGACGTCGAGCGCCGCCAGCACGGCGACGAGGGACTCGGTCGACACGTGGGTCGTGCGGCCCTTCCAGTCGACGAACTCGGTGGCGATGTCGAAGGCGTGGGCGAGCTCGACGAGCTCGGGGGACGGTGCGGTCACGAGACGGTCCGTTCGGCGCGGGTGCGGGCTGGCGTCAGCACCCTATCCGGCGTCCGCCCCCGACGGTAACCCGACGGCGGCAGTGGGATCGGTCGTGTCTGCGGGCTCCGCGGGGACGGGCGGCCGCGACGCGGTGGCGGCCACGGCGATGCCGACGCACGCCACGCCCACGAACAGGGGTACGCCGAGCAGGCGGTCGCCCAGGGCCGTGAACCCCTTGACGTCGACCGTGCCGTCCTGAGTGCGCACCAGCGCGACGTAGGCGAGCACGATCGCGCCGAAGAGGGCGTTCGCGAGGTAGAGCAGCACGCGGGAGGCGTGGGGGAAGGCCCGCGTCCCCTTCCGCGCGAACTGGCCGCCCTCGGTCAGGACGGTCCAGAGCAGGCCGAGGAACAGCGCGATCGGCGCCGAGATCGCCGCCACCAGGCCCGCCGGCTCGGACAAGAGCTGGCGCAGGGGGTGCAGGAGCACGACGAGGAGTACGCCGAGGGCGGCCGTCCACGCGGCGGGCACCTGCCACCGGGCCACGGCGACGGCGAGCGCGGCGGCGGCCAGCCACACGCCGGCGACCCCCGCGTCGAGGTCGACCAGCCAACGGCCGCCCGTGAGCATCCCCGACGTCGCGACGCCCGTGACGACGGCGAAGGCCGCCAGCACGGACGCCGTCAGCGCGTCCCCGCGCCGGGCGGCCCGCCAGGCAAGCAGGAGCCCCGCCGTCACGGCCGCGAGCCGGATCACGACGACGGCGGTCGTCGACCCGAGCCACCCCACCACGGGCCACCCCCCGCCCCCGGCCATCCTCGCCGCGGTCTCGCCCGCGGCGGCGACGTGGAGGGGCACGGCGTTGGCGACCAGCAGGACCGCGAAGCCCCACGCCAGTCCTCCCCAGCGCGCGGTCGGGTCGGCGGGGCGTGGTGCGGGCCCGCCGCCTGGTCGAAGCCGCAGCAGCAGCGCGGTGAGGGCGGCCACCACGGCCAGGACCGCGGCCGTGTGCACCCAGGCCTGCGTACGCCAGCCCCAGTCGCCGCCGAGCACGCCGCTGACCGCGCGCCACGCCACCAGGGCCCCGGCGACGAGGGCGAGCAGGCGGACCAGCACCATCCGGCCGTGCTCGGCGAAGCGTTCGGCGAGCCGTCCGGCCACCGCGATCGGCACCTCGGTGAACGCGTGGCCCACCATGAGCAGGGCCGGCATCGCGAGCACGAACAGGCTCGACAGCAGGAGGCCGAGCGTGGCGCCGCGCAGGTCGAGGCCGAGGGCCGACCCCGGCGCGCCGGGCGCGAGCACCACCAGCGACTCGAGTGCGAGGGCCACGGCGAACTCCGCGGGGGCGAAGCGCCGCCCGACCCGGGCGACGGCGAGCCCCCAGACCCCGACCAGCCCGACGGCCCCCAGGGCCAGGCCGACCCCGGTGGTCCGCCCGGCGACGAACGTGATCAGGGTCGACGTGAGCAGGACCAGCCCCGGCCAGCGCGCGGCGTGGTGGACGTGCAGGAGCGCGGTCGTCGCCAGCGCGAGGGCGAGGGTGGTCGCCCACAGCAGCCCGGTGATCGACCAGGCCCCGAGGAACGCGCCGGCGCTGACCTGCACGCTTGGGTCCACCCGCCGGATCAGGGGCGCGGCGAAGATGGCGAGTCCGACGAGGGCGTACGCCGCCAGCGCGACGACGCCGATCGTGCGCACACCGGCGGGCCACTCCCGCGGGCGCGGCGCCCCCCGGCGGATGGGATCGACCAGGGCGAGGGTGAGGGCTTCGGCGAGGATCCTGCCGACCAGGGGTCGGGTGGGGTTGGGGGGAAGGGTGCGGTTGGTCACTGCGCCCCCCAGTCGGTCAGGTCGGAGGCGGCGTCCGCGACCAGCACCCCGCCCGGGGTGGGCACCACCCAGACGTCGTGGACGACGCGCGGACGATCCGGCCACCGGCCGACCACGCGCCCGTCGGCGCCCACGCGGACGGCCTCGTCCGCGCCGAGGAGCAGCAGGTCGTGCCCGTCGGTGCCCGAGCCGCGCGACGGGACCGCCACCTCCCAGCGGCGCGTGCCGGTGGCGGGGTCGTAGGCGGTGGCGCGCTCGTCGTCGACGCACACCGCGACGTCGTCCAGCGCATGCACCTGCCGGCAGGGAGCGCCTCGAGCCGCGCCCCAGGCGACGCGGCCGTCCGCGTCGAGGGCGACCAGCCGGCCCTCGCCGGTCGACAGCACGACACGATCCCCGGCGACCGCCGCCAGCGCGCGGGCCCGGCCGGGCGTCCGTGCCTGCCAGGCGGTCCGGCCGGACCGGTCGAGCGCCACGACGTCGGACTCCCCCGCGACGACCACGCGCCCCGCCGCCACGACCGGGGCCAGCGCACCGCCCGCCGGCGCCTTGCCGCGCCACAGCTCCCGACCCGTCGCCAGGTCGTGGGCCACGGCCCGGCCGTCGAGGGTCGACGAGACGACCACACCGGGCCAGCCGCCGACCGGGCTGGCGTTTGCGATGTCGTCGGTGCGCGCCGACCAGAGCCAGCGTCCGGACACGTCGTAGGCGACGAGGCGTCGCTGGCTGGTCGCGACCAGCACGACCCCGTCGACCACGGCGAGCGCGGTGGGCGTGCCCCCGGGGTGGCGCCGCCACAGGATGCGCCACTCGCCCTCGTACTTCAGCAGGAGCTGCACGTTGCGGCTGAGCGAGTTCACGATGGCGACTCCGGGGCCGGCCGGGGCGGGGGCGAACGGTACCTGGAGGGTGACGGGCATCAGTCCGTTGTGGACCTGGCGGGGCGTCGGCGCCAGCGCGCCCGGCCAGCGCGGCGGTTCGGCGGGCTGGGTCGTGACGGGCTGGGTCGTGACGGGCTGGATCGTGACGGGCTGGATCGTGACGGGGACCCCGCTGGTCGACGGCGCCTCGGGACGCGGGGTCGCGGCGCCGCGGGCGACCAGCCCCCGACCCCGGCAGCGCGTCTCGCGCGAGGTCGCGGTGTCGGCGCCCCGGGTCTCCTCGATCACGGCCTGCAGGCAGCCCCGCCCCAGCGGTGAGGGCTCCAGGCGGCCGACGCGCCGGAAGGGCGCCTCGGCACCGTCGCGCCGGGTGGTGCCCGTCGAGGTCCACGAGACGCCCGCCAGGGCGCGAGCCGGCCAGGACACCGCACCCGGCACGTACCGCGTGCCGACCCCCTCCTCGACGACTGCCTCGACCACCAGCCCCTCGTTGGTCCGGCGAGCGAGCTCGAGCCGCTCCTGCACACCGGTGCGCTCGGCCTGCAACACCCAGGCCTGGTGGGGGGCGGCGACCAGCGGCGCGTACAGCTCGGCGAAGGGCACGGCGTCGCTGCCGATCGCTCCACCGGTCGCGCGGGTCACCTCGAGGATCGTGGGTTCCTCGCCCGACGCGGTCACCTCGTGGTGGCCGTCGGGTCCGACCCAAGCGTCGAGCGGGCCGAGGTCGGCCCCCGCGGGCGGTCGCGCGCCCAGCGTGGCGACCAGCGAGACGGCAACGGCACCCGCCACGAGGGAGGTGTCGACCCAGCGCGGACGGGCTGGGGTGCGGGTCGGGGCGACGCGGTGACTCACGCCACAGAGGGTACGGACGGCCCGGGTCAGCTGGGCGGGCCGTGCCGCTGGCCGGTGAGCCGGCGCTCCCTCAGCGGCTGCGGACCACCTGGGTCTTCACGATCTTGTCGTGCAGCGACTGCTTGTCGCGGTCCCACAGCGGGAACAGCACGTCGACGAGCTGGACGACGCCCAGCTGGTTGAAGACCTGGTAGACCAGCGGCCGGACGATCGACACGGTCCACGGCAGGCCGCCGGTGTGGCGACCGAGGCCGGCGGGGACGACCCTGAGCCCGCACGCCATCTTGCCGAGCGTCGCGCCACGGAACCGGAGCATGAGGGCGTGGTAGACCACGAACAGCAGGGCGTTGATGGCCAGCATCCAGTAGTACTCGGGCACCATCAGCGTCGATATGAGCTGTTGGTAGTCGATGGGTCCCCCGCCGCTGAGCCCGGTCTGGAGCTCGGCCATCATCGCGGTCGTGGCGGCGCTGACCTTGGCGCTGAAGCCGGTCACGGCGCCGACCACCTCGCCGACGACCGAGACGACGAACGAGTCGATGACCATGGCCAGGACGCGGAACCACCAGCCGGCCAGGGGCATGCCGTCGGCCGTGGCGGGCACCGCTCGCCCGTACGCCTGGGCCGGCCACTGGCCCTGGCCCTGCCACGGGGGTTGCTGCTGGCCCTGCCACGAGCCCTGCTGCGGGTTCTGCCACTGGGGTTGCTGCGGGGCCTGCTGGAACGGCTGACCCCCGGGCCGGCCGGGCCCGGCGTACGTCCCCGTGCCGGGCTGGGGCGCGACGGCGCCCTCGAGGGGCCGCGTCTGGCGCATCCAGTTCCAGCCGTCCCAGTAGCGCTCCTGGCCGGCCTTCGCGGGGTCGGCGTACCACCCGGCGGGGGCCGCGTGTCGGCCGGGCGGGGCCGGCGGACTGCCTACGGGGATCTCGTCGCTCACACCGCCAGCATGCCACGCAGCGGCGCCAGCCACTGCCCGTGCGGGGCCGTGCGGGCCACGGGTTGACCGTCGACCGAGAGCACGAAGCTCGGCGGGCCGCCCCACGGCGGGACGCGGTCGCGTACGCCCGGCACGACCCGCTCGCCCTCGTTCGCGACCCAGCGCACGTCGAGGCCGCCGACAAGGTCGGCGAAGCGGCGCCGGTCGTCGCGGGAGAAGTACGCGAGCACCGCCGAGTGGAACACCACCACGGTCGCGTCCCGAGGGGCCCGTCCGACGACCTCGGCCAGGTGGTCGAGCGCGTCGCCCGCCACCCGCTCCACCGGTACGCCGGCCGCGGCGCCCAGGCAGTCGGCCAGCCGCTGCTCGCGCTCGGTCTCGCCCGGCCACACGAGGGCCCGCAGCCAGGCCGCGTCGTCGGCGTCGGCCGGGTCGAGGGGGTTGAGGTCGATGCCGGCGCGCCAGACCACCTCGGGCATCGTCGCCGGCAGCGGCAGATCCTCGTCGTCGACGTCGCACGCCAGCAGCGGCGCCCCCGCGTCGCCGAGGCGGTCGACGACCCCGTCGGGGCGGCGCCACGCGTACGCGTACCGGTCGGGCACGAGGCACAGGCCCGCCGACATGCCGACCTCGACCAGCGCGAGCCGCTCCCCCACCCCCGCGAGGTACGGCAGGAGGGTGGCGCAGCGGCCGGGCTCGTTGGTCTGGGTGGCGTGGGTGAGCACGACCCCCTCGACGTCGGGCCAGTGCCGCTCGACCCACGCGAGGTGGTCGGTGCCCGGCTCGAGCGGGGCACCGAGCATCTTGGCCGCGCCGAGGAAGAGGTTGGGCTGGCGCTTCATGCCCGGCAGCCCGTGCAGGCGCTCGCGCAGCGGCTCGGCCGCGGCGTCGGCGGCGATCCAGCGGCACAGCCGCTCCCAGGTCGGCGACGAGGCGGCGGTCTCGTCGGCGAACCAGGCGTACAGGTCGACGATCGAGGCGTCGGCGTAGAAGTGGGCGCCCTTCATCGCAGGAGTTCCTGGAGGATCCGCGCGAACCGGGCCCCGATCTCGGCGTGGGTCGCGGGCCCGGGGTGGAGCCGGTCGGGCAGGGGGTGGGTGGCAGCGTCGTCGGGGCCGTAGAGGTCCAACCCGCTGATCAGGTGGAGGTGGGGGTCGTCGCGCTGGGCGACGACCTCGGCCAGCACCTCGCGGACGACCTCGAGGGTCAGCGCTCCCCCGGCCACCGCGGCCGGGTCACCGGTCGTGGTGAACGCCATCTCGCCGCGGGCGAACGCCTCGGGGTCGAAGGCACCGGGGCCGGGCGTGGTCTCGTGCAGCGGACACCAGATGGGCGTGACGAGCAGCAACGGGACGTCGGGATGACCGTCCCGGACCGCGTCCAGGAAGCCGTGGACGGCCGGGCCGAACGCACGGCGTCGCATGAGGTCGGAGTTGACGACGTTGATGCCGAGCTTGGCGCTGATCACGTCGGCCGGCAGGGCGCCGATGGTGCGGGGGACGAACGGGTCGAGCAGCGCCGAGCCGCCGAACCCGAGGTTCGTCACGTCGACACCGGCCGCGCGGGCCGCCAGCGCCACCCACGTCGTCGTGGGGGTCGTGGCGTTCGAGCCGTGGCTGATCGAGCTGCCGTGGTGGACCCAGCGAGGCCGGTCGTCGGGCACCGGCGCGATCGGCCCGTCCGCGGTCAGCGAGCGGAGCTCGGTGGCCTCGTTCCACGGCAGCCACAGCTCGACGCGGTGCTCGGCCCCGTCGAGGTCGACGACGACCGGTTCGGGCCCGCGCGCGTCGACCTCCGGGTGGCCCGTGGTCACGTCGACGACCGTCGTGGTGCCGGCGAACAGCTCGCGGCTCCCGTACGCCTCGCCGTCGACGACGATGTCGACGGCCCCCGCCGCGCGCGGGGCGAGGCCGGCGTACTGCAGCCGCGAACGGTCCACGACCAGCTCGACACGGCGGGCGGTGGTGACCATCTCGACGCGTACACCGGAGGTCTCCGCGACGACGCGCTGCAGCTGGGGGTCGGGGCAGCGGCGGCGGGCCCACTCCGGCAGGCGCCAGGGCTTCAGCCCACCCCCGGGGGCCGGGGCGAGCTCCACGGCGCCGTGGACGAGTGGGGCGAGGTCGACGGTCTCCACGGCCGTGACGCTACTCCCCACGGCGGTCCCGCCGCGACAAGCACGACGAGCCGGCCCGTGGTGGCGGACACGGGACCGGCTCGCACGTCTCAGGGGTGGGTGTGTCGGACGATCAGAAGTTGCCGCGGCGCTCCTGCTCGCGCTCGATGGCTTCGAACAGGGCCTTGAAGTTGCCCTTGCCGAAGCCGAGCGATCCGTGGCGCTCGATGAGCTCGAAGAAGACCGTCGGGCGGTCACCGGTCGGCTTGGTGAAGATCTGCAACAGGTAGCCGTCCTCGTCGCGGTCGACGAGGATGCCGCGGGCCTGCAGCTCCTCGATCGGCACGCGAACCTCGCCGATGCGCGCGCGCAGCTCGGGGTCCTCGTAGTAGGAGTCCGGCGTCGACAGGAACTCCACGCCCATGGCGCGCATGTGGTCGACCGACGCGATGATGTCGTTGGTCGCGAGCGCCAGGTGCTGCGGGCCGGGCCCGTCGTAGAACTCGAGGTATTCGTCGATCTGCGACTTCTTCTTGCCCAGCGCTGGCTCGTTGAGCGGGAATTTCACGCGGTGGTTGCCGCTGGCGACGACCTTCGACATGAGCGCCGAGTAGTCGGTGGCGATGTCGTCGCCGATGAACTCGGCCATGTTCGTGAAGCCCATGACCTTGTTGTAGAACTCGACCCACTCGTCCATCTTGCCGAGCTCGACGTTGCCGACGATGTGGTCGAGCGCCTGGAAGAAGCGCTTCGGCTGGCCCTCGCGCTTCTCGTACGTCGATGACATCTCGACGTAGCCGGGCAGGTAGACGCCGTCGTACCTCGAACGGTCGACCAGCGTGTGGACGGTGTCGCCGTAGGCCTTGATCGTGCCGAGGCGCACGGTGCCGTGCTCGTCGGAGAGGTCATGGGGCTCGACGACGACCTCGGCGCCCATCTTGCGGGCGTGCTCGATGCACTTGTCGACGTCCGGCACGGTGAGGGAGATGTCCATGACGCCGTCACCGTGCTTGCGGTGGCGGTCGTGCAGCGGCGAATCGGGCGAGACGCCGCCCTTGAGCACGAAGCGGATCGCGCCGGACTTCAGCACGTACGCCTTGTGGTCGCGTACGCCCTGCTCGGGGCCGACGTAGCCGATCAGCTCCATGCCGTACGCGGACTGGAAGTAGTGGGCGGACTGGGTGGCGTTGCCGCACACCCAGACCATGGCGTCCCAGCCGGTGACGGGGAACGGGTCGTTGTTTGCGTCGTACTCGACGAGGCCCACCAGTTGCTTGAGCTGGTCGAGGTTGAGCTCAGCGAGCTTCTCTTCATTGGTCAGCACGTCAGTCATGGCGCAGATCATGGAGTTCGGGCGACAAGGTGTGCAACACTCCCCTGGACCACTGGACATCTTGTCCAGATGTACGCCGGTTCACCCCGCCATGGGAGGCAATGTGATCACCGTCACTCTCGACGAGCTCGACCGCCGCCTGCTGGCCCTGTTCGAGGCGGAGCCGCGCATCGGCGTCCTCGAGGCGAGCCGCCGACTCAAGGTTGCCCGCGGCACGGTCCAGGCCCGCCTCGACCGGCTCCAGGCGCAGGGGGTCGTCGCGACGTGGGCACCGACCATCGCCCCGGCGGCGCTCGGCTACCGGGTGACCGCGTTCATCACCTGCGAGATCGACCAGGCCGTGCCCGTGGGCGACGTGATCACCCATCTGCGTGACGTGCCCGAGATTCTGGAGTGCTGGTCGGTCACCGGTTCGGGCGACATCTGGTGCCGCGCCGTCGCCCGCTCCAACGCCGACCTCCAGCGCGTCATCGACGCCATGTCGGCCCAGTCCGCGATCCGGCGTACGGCGACCGTCATCGCGCTCTCCGAGCAGATCCCCTACCGGACGGACGCGCTCGTCCAGCACGCCGAGCCGTGGGAGGCCCCGGAATAGGACACAATGTCCCCCATGGATCAGATCGGCCGCTACCGCATCGTGCGACGCCTCGGTGCGGGCACGTTCGCGACCGTGTGGCTGGGTGAGGACGACGAGCTCGACGTCACCGTCGCCGTCAAGGTCCTCGCCGAGAACTGGGCCGACAACGAGGACGTCCGCAGCCGGTTCATCGCCGAGGCTCGCCACATGCGTCGCATCCGCGACCCGCGCCTGGTCCGGGTCTACGACATCGGTGAGCTCGACGACGGCCGGCCCTACTTCGTCATGGACTACTGCGACTCGGGCTCCATGAGCGACCTGCGCGCCAACCCGATCGCCCCCGCGGCGACGCTGCGCCTGTGCTCCGACGCCTGCCTCGCGCTCGAGGCCATCCACCGCGCCAACGTCATCCACCGCGACGTCACTCCCGGCAACCTGCTGCTCGACCGTCGCGACGACGGCGCACTGATGGTCCAGCTGGCCGACCTGGGCGTGGCCAAGTCGATGCTCGAGGACCAGGGCCAGACGATGACGGCGGGCACGCCGGCCTTCATGGCCCCCGAGCAGGCCTCGGGCGCCCCCATGGACGCCCGCGCCGACGTGTACGCCATGGCCTGCGTCGTGTACGCGGTCCTCACCGGAAAACCCCCGTTCCAGGTCAAGACGCTCGGCGAGCTCATCTCAAGGGGCGCCGACGTGCTGCCGCAGCCGATCGCCCGCCGTGTGGGCGCACCCAAGCTCCTTGACGACCTGCTCGTCTCCGCGCTGTCGCTCGACCCGCGGCTGCGCCCCGCGTCCGCCGCGGAGTTCGCGCGTGTCCTCGACGAGATCGTCGACCAGATGCCACAGGACGAGGCCATGATCGCCACCCGCGCCCGGCCGCGTGAGGCGGGCGTGCTCCTGCCCCCGACGACGAGCTTCCCCGGCCCGGGCCAGGTGCCGCCGCCGTCGCCCCACACCCATCCCGGCTACACGACCCACTACCCGGGCCACGGCTCGCCGCAGTCGATCCCGCCCCAGCAGCTCTACGGTCCGCCGACGGGCCCCCATCCGATGTCGCCGATGACCCAGATGGCACCCCAGCAGCCGGCACAGAAGCGCTACTGGGGCTACAACTCCGCCGAGTGGCTGCTGATCTCGACGTGTGCGGTCGTGCTGTTCTGCGTGACCCTGTTCGTGGTGCTGAAGGTGCTCGGCTGAGCCACCCTCAGCTCTTGCGGGTGATCGCCCACTCGCGGATCAGGTCGATGCGCGCCTGCAGCTGGACCTCGTCGGCCGCGGCGCTCGGCGGCCCGCCGGTCGCGCCGCGCAGCTCGTTGTGGATCACGCCGTGGGGCTGGCCCGTGCGGTGGTGCCAGGCGCCGACGAGCGAGTTGAGCTCCTTGCGCAGCTCGCGCAGACGCTGGTGGGTCGACCGGGAGACGGCGCGTACCTCGGCCTCGCCACCCTTCGCCGACTCGCGGCTCATGTGCTCGTGCTGGCGGCGCTGGAGCAGGTCCTTGACCTGGTCGGGTTCGAGCAGGCCCGGCAGGCCCAGGTAGTCGGCCTCTTCCTCGGAGCCCGCCATCGCCTGCAGGCCGAACTCGGTGCCGTCGAACAGGACCTTGTCGAAGTCGGCCTCCGACGCGAGCGCCGTGAACGAGCCCTGCTCCTCCTCCAGCAGCTCCGAGGACGCCTGCTCCTCGCGGTTGGCCTGGGCGAGCAGCAGGTCCTCCTCGTTGTCGGCGCCGCCGCGGATCTTCAGCACGTGGTCTCGCTGGACCTCCATCTCGTTGGCGAAGCGCAGCAGCCCCGAGACCGACGGCACGAACACCGACGCCGTCTCGCCCTTGGCGCGGGCACGCACGAAGCGACCCACAGCCTGGGCGAAGAACAGCGGCGTCATGGTCGTGGTCGCGTACACCCCCACCGACAGGCGCGGCACGTCCACGCCCTCGGACACCATGCGCACCGCGACCATCCAGCGGTCGTCGGACTCGGAGAACTTCGTGATCTTCTTGCTCGAGCCCGGCTCGTCGGACAGCACGACGGTCGGCGTCCTGCCCGTGATCCGCTTGAGGTGGGCCGCGTACGCGCGTGCCTTCTCCTGGTCAGACGCGATCACCAGGCCACCGGCGTCGGGCACGTGGTTGCGCACCTCGCTGAGGCGCTTGTCGGCCGCTTGGAGAACCGCGGGGATCCACGCCCCCTCCGGGTCGAGGGCCGTACGCAGGGCCTGGGACTCCATGTCCTTGGTCAACGGGGTGCCGAGCCGGGCCGCGATCTCGTCGCCGGCTCGGGTCTTCCAGTGCATGTCACCGGAGTAGGCCAAGAACAGCACCGGGCGGACGATGCCGTCGGCCAGGGCCTCGCCATAGCCGTACGCGTAGTCGGACGCCGAACGCAGCCCCCCCTTCCCGTCGTCCTCGTAGCGCACGAACGGGATGGGGTTGGAGTCGGAGCGGAACGGCGTACCCGTCAGCATCAGACGCTTCGCGGCCGGGTCGAACGCCTCGCGCACCGACTCGCCCCATGAGAGCGCGTCTCCGGCGTGATGGACCTCGTCGAGAATCACCAGCGTCTTGTGTTGCTCGACGCGGATGCGCAGGGCCAACGGGTTGGTCGCCACGCCAGCGTACGTCAGCGCGTAGCCGTCGAACTCGCGCGACGTCTTGCCCTGCTTCGCGCCGAAGTTGGGGTCGATCGCGATGCCGACGCGGTGGGCGGCCTCGGCCCACTGGGTCTTCAGGTGTTCGGTCGGCGCGACGACGCAGATGCGGTCGATGCGGCGGCGGTTGAGCAGGTCGGCGGCCAGAGTGAGCGCGAACGAGGTCTTGCCGGCGCCGGGCGTGGCCACCGCCATGAAGTCGCGCGGGTCCTCGTCCCGGAACTTCTGGAGGGCGGCCGCCTGCCAGGCGCGCAGCGTCTTGACGGTGCCCCACGCGGCCTTCTGGGGGAACGCGGGTGACAGGCCCTTGGCGCGGAGATCGGGCACGTCTCCGCTGGAGAACAGGTCAGGCTCGGTCACTGGCGCAATGTTAGGACGCCCCACCGACGGAACCGAAATCCCGCGACGGGGCCACGACCGGGCCGATCCGCAGGGCGGTGAGCGTCGACCACACCCCCAGCACCACCATCGAGCCCAGCACCACGCCGAAGGTCAGCACCAGGTCGCCGCCGCCGTGCAGACGAGCGAACAGGGTGCCGGCCAGCGCGGCGACCAGCGAGTTGCCGAGCGACTCCCCCGCCTGCAGCGCCGAGGCGTTGCGGCCCTGCTCGGACACCCGCGACAGGGTCATGGTCGCCAAGCCCGTCGACGCGATCACCAGCCCCATGCCGAGCCCGGCGAAAGTCCACACGATCCAGGCGACCAGCACCGGCAGGCGCGGGAAGCCGGCGACCAGGGCACAGCCCAGGATGCCGAGCGTCGTCGCGGCGGTCCCCGCGACGATGACGTGGTGACGGCCCAGCCGCAGCCAGGGCCGAGACTGCAGCCACGAGCCGACGAACCAACCCACCGAGCCGATGGTGAGCAGCAACCCCGCACGACCGATGCTCAGGCCGCGGGCCTCGACGAGCATCAGCGGCAGGAACGCCTCGGCGGCGAAGAACGTGCCCGCGATCAGCGCACGGGTCATCATCACCGCCGGCAGCCCCGGCGCCAAGGTCAGCAGGCCGCGCGGCATGATCCGAGGCAGCGCAACCACGAGCAGAGCCAGACCGGCCGCACCGCACAGAGCCGCCCACACGTCGGGCGTCGTGGCGGCACGCTGGCCGGCGTACTGCAACCCGACCGCCGCGAGCGCCAGCAGCAGGCCCACCCACATCGGAACGGGCGAGGAGTCCTCCTCGTGGGGTGTGCGCGCGCGCTGGAGCGCGAGCAGCGGCGGCAGGGCAAGGACAGCCCCCAGCGCCAGCAGCGGCAGCACCGCGTAGAAGACCCAGTGCCACGACAGGTGCTCGGTGATCCACGCCGCGGCGGGCGGGCCCACGAAGGCGGGCAGCACCCAGGCCGCCGAGAACCCGGTCATCATCAGCGGTCGTTTGTCCTCGGGGAACGCGTGGGCCACGACGACGTACAGGCCGACGTTCAGGGCGCCCGCGCCGAGCCCCTGGACGAGGCGGCCGGTGAGCAGCTGGGCCATGGTCGGCGCCGCACCGGAGACGACGAGGCCCACAGCGAAGACGAGCATGCCGGCGACCAGCGTCCGCAGCGGGCCGTGACGGTCGGCGTCGCGGCCGCCCGCGACGTTGCCGGCGAGCATGCCGATGACGAACAGCGAGAACGCCCACGCGTACCAGGAGATCCCGTCGAGCTCGGCGGCCGCCCGCGGCATTGCGGTGCCCACGCCGATCGACTCGAACGCCGTGGCGAAGATGCCGGCGATCAGGCCGACCGCCAGCGGGGCCAGCGGCGGGGACGGGTTCGGCTCGGGGGTGCTCACCGCCCCATCCCTAGCACATCGCCCGAGCGTACGCAGGCTTGGATCCCGGCGACTACACTCGCCCCCATGAGCCAGCAGCTGAGCCCGGGATCGCAGACGATCATCGACGAGCGCGTCGAAGGTGACCTCCGCTACGAGGAGGGCGACCACGAGAGGTTCTCCCACTACGTCCCCAAGGACAAGCTCACCGAGGCCATGGTGATGGGTACGCCCGTCATCGCCCTGTGCGGCAAGGTGTGGGTGCCCTCTCGCAACCCCGACCGCTTCCCGGTCTGCCCCTCCTGCAAGGAGATCTGGGGCCAGATGCAGCCGGGCGGCGACGACGGCGACGAGGGCTGAGCGTCCCGCCTCACCCGGACGTCCCCGGGTAACGCCCCGACAAGGGCGGATGCCTCCCCCGGCGCGCGTAGTCTGGAACGGTGACCGGGGGAAGACAGCGGGTTCTGGTGCTCATGAGGCACGCCAAGTCGTCGTGGACGCAGGACGTCGACGACCACGAGCGACCGCTGTCGAGCCGCGGCCGGCGCGATGGGAGGGCCGCCGGCCGGCTGCTCGCCTCGCGTGGTCTCGCCCCCGACCTCGTGCTCTGCTCCACCGCCGAGCGCGCACGGCAGACGTTCGACCGCACCGTCAGCGGCGGCGCCTCCTTCGGTGACGTCGTCTACACCGACGACCTCTACGAGGCCACTCCCGGCGAGATCACCGACCTGATCCGGCGTACCGACGGCGACGTCGAGACCCTGATGGTGGTCGGCCACTGCCCCGCAATCAGTGATGTCGTGACCCATCTGGCCCGTCCCGAGGTGTCCGCCACCCAGCTCGCGTCGATCGCCGAACGCTTCCCGACGTCGGCCATGGCCGTCATCGAGTTCGACGGCGACTGGTCGGCGGTGGCCGACGGCTCAGGGCGCCTCGCGGCGTACGAGGTCCCGCGCGGCTGATCAGGCCGCCAGCGACCGCAGGGCAAGCTCGTAGCCGCGCAACCCCAGACCGGCGATCACGCCGGTCGCGTACGGGGTGACATAGGAGTGGCGGCGGAAGTCCTCGCGCGCGTGCACGTTCGAGATGTGCACCTCGATCAGGTCGGCGGTCCGCTGGGCGACTGCGTCGGCGATCGCCACCGACGTGTGGGTCCACGCGGCCGGGTTCAGCACGACCGGCAGCGAGGCGTCGGCGGCCTCGTGGATCCATGCGATCATCTCATGCTCGGCATCGGTCTGGCGCACCTCGACCTCGAGCCCGAGCTCGCGGCCGACCTCCATCAGGCGATCGGCCAGCTCGGCATGCGTCGTGGCGCCGTAGACCTCCGGCTGGCGTCGGCCCAGACGCCCCAGGTTCGGCCCGTTGAGCACCAGTACACGCGTCACGACTGCACCTCCCGTCCGAGACCGACGCCCAGGTAGGCCGCGGCGAAGCAGCCCGTCTGGAGCAGCGCGGCATAGCGGGCGAGCTCACTGCCGTGCGTCCGCGTGATCGGCGCGACGCGGACGTCGTGGCGCTCCGCGAGCGACCCCAGGGACCTCCGGGCGGCCACGATCGGTGCCGACTCGGAGCCGTCGTCGAGCAGCACCAGTGTCGGCCGCCGGTCACTGACGGGGTTGTCGAACGGGTCGGCGAACGGGTCGCGGGCGTGCGTGCCCTGCAGGATCGTGGTCAGCGCCGGGGCGTCGGCCGCGAGCGCGGCACGACCGCTGGACGCGCGGACGGCCTCCGCGATGCGGCGTGACGCGCGGGCCGCCAGCACCGACCCGCCCCAGACCAGCGGCTGCGCGTCGGCGAGCGCGAGGGCGACGTCCTTGGCCGGGTTGGCGGCGAGGTCGACGAACGGAGAGCAGTCCTCGGCGACCTCGTCCATGGCGATGGCGATCTCCTCTGGATCGATCTCCGGGCCCAGCCCGGCGGACGCGAGGGCCTGGAGCACCAGCGCTGCGGCGGCCAGCGCGTCTCCGGTCGCGGTCGGGATCAGCGTGGCGGTGCGGCGGCTGACCTGCTCCCCCACCGGCGAGGCCTCGGGGCAGGCGACCAGCAGCGACGCGCCACGGCGTACGGCCTCGGCGACGGACGCGGCGAGATCGGGATTGCCTCCGTCGGGGGCCATGACGACGACCAGGTCGAGCGGGCCCACCCACCCGGGCAGCCCGGCAGCGGGCCACGCGACGAAGGGCACGGGACACGTCGGCTCGAGCATCGCCCGCACCAGACGGGCCTCGGTGCCCGCGGCGATCACCGCGCGGGGACGGTCGGGCGCGAAGCCGCCCAGCGGGTCGGCGGCACGGCCGGCCTCGATGCGTACGCGGGCACCCGCCCCCGCCAGATGACGCAGCGCACCATCAGCGCTCGCGAGGGCCTCACGGTCCTCCAGGCGGGAGTCGTCGAAGTCGACCATCGGGTGCCTTTCTGTGGGCCGTGGATCAGGGATCTTTCAGGCGCGACGGGCCTCGTCGATGAGCAGCACGGGGATGCCGTCGACCACCGGGTAGGCCAGGCCGCACTGCCCGCTGGTGCAGACGAGCTCACCGCTGTCGTGGTCGACGGCCAGCCCCGAGTGACAACTCGGGCAGGCCAGGATCTCGACGACCTCGCGGGGCAGCTCCAGGTGGGGCGTCGTCATCGCTGCTCCTCCCGGACCAGGGCCAGGACCTCGTCGCGCAGCGAGGCCATCAGCCGGGGGTCGCGGGCCTCGACGTTGAGCCGCAGCAGCGGCTCGGTGTTGGACGGGCGCAGGTTGACCCACCAGTCGGGGCCCTCCACCAGCAGGCCGTCGTCGAACGACGTCTCGCCGCCGCGGCCGTCGAGCGCCTCGGACACGCACGTCATCGTCGCCTTCGCGTCGGCGACGGTCGAGTTGATCTCGCCGGAGGCCGCGTACCGGTCGAAGCGCTGCACGAGTTCCGAAAGCGGCTGGTCGACCCGACCGAGCATCGCCAGGACGTGCAGACCGGCCAGCATGCCGGTGTCGGCCGACCAGAAGTCGCGGAAGTAGTAGTGGGCCGAGTGCTCCCCGCCGAAGACGGCGTCGTGCTCGGCCATGGCGGCCTTCACGTAGGTGTGGCCGACACGCGAGATCACGTAGGTGCCACCGCACTCCTCCACGACCTCACGGACCGTGCGAGAGGTGATGGTGTTGCCGACGACCGTGCCACCGGGCTCGCGATGGAGCTCTTGGGCGGCGATGAGGGCCGTCACGGCCGACGGGCTCACGACGTCACCCCGCTCGTCGATGATGAAGCAGCGGTCGGCGTCGCCGTCGAAGACCAGCGCCAGGTCGGCGCCGTTGTCGCGGACCGCGCGCTGGGCGTCGACGAGGTTCTGGGGCTCCAGCGGGTTGGGCTGGTGGTTCGGGAACGAGCCGTCGAGGTCCATGAACAGCCCGACGAGCTCGACGTCGGCACCCTGCAGGACGGTCGGCACCGTGTGTCCCGCCATGCCGTTGCCGGCGTCGACGACGACCTTCAGCCGGCGGATGCCGCTCAGGTCGACCAACGAGTTGAGGTGCTCCGCGTAGGCCGGAAGCAGGTCCTGACGGCGCAGGGTCCCCGGCTGGTCGGCGACGGGGCGCTCGCCGGACGCCTCCAGCGCGAACGCGTGGCGGGCGATCTCGATGAGGTGCTGCGGCGAGACCGGTCGCGCCTCGGCGAGACAGAACTTGATGCCGTTGTAGGTCGCCGGGTTGTGGGAGGCCGTGAACTGGACGCCCGGCAGCTCGAGACGTCCCGACGCGAACCACAGCTGATCGGTCGACGACAGGCCGATGTCGATCACGTCGACACCACGGTTCATGGCGCCTTCGGCGAAGGCCGTGCTCAGCTCGCCGCCGGTGGCGCGCATGTCGCGGCCGAGCACGAACGCGCTGCCCGGCTGCAGGCCGAGGGCCTCGACGAACGCCACCCCCAGCGCGTACGCCCCGTCGGCGTCCCACTGGGCATCCGCACCGCCGGCGAGGCCGCGGATGTCATTGGCCTTGAAGATCTCTTGAGTCAGCATCGCGGACCACACTAGCGCCCTGTGGACCGCTCACACGTCAGGATCGGCGAGCACGGTGAGGTGCCGTCGGCGTCCCAGCTCGACCACGCCGCGCAGCGGCTTGGGAGCGACCGGCTCGGGGTCGAGGGAGAAGCCCACCTCGCGGACCGCGTCGGCCAGGGCCAGCAGGTCGTCGGCCGCGGGCTGCGGCACCGGCCTGTCACCGATCGGCAGGCGGATGACGTCCCATCCGCGCGGCGGGGTGAGGTTCTGGGCGTGGATCTGGCACAGGTCGTACGCGTTCGGGTCGGCCTGACCGGCCAGCGGGCCGAGCACGGCGGTCGACTCGGCGTACACGTAGGTGAGCGTGGCGATCGCCCGGGCCGAGCACCCCGTCCGCGTGCAGAACCGTTGAGTCACGGGGCGACGCTACCTCGCGCGCGGCTGCCCGGGCCGGCGGCGCGCCGACGGCGGACCCGTGAGGCCCGGTGACCGTGCCGAATCATCAGGGAGTTGGCCCCTGACCGTCCTCATCGGCCCGCCGGGGCGAAGTTCTCGATGATTCCGCACGCCTGCCCACCCGGGTCGGCCCTTCGTGCTCACCAGTCGTCGGCGCCGTAGCCCTCGGGATCGATCTCGTCGGCGTCGATGCCCGTCAGCGCGGCCAATTGCTCGACGACGATGCGATGGGCGAGGATGGCCAGCCCCCGCCGGGTTGCGGCGCGGTGCTCCAGTGGGCGCCGATAGACGATGATGCGCGCCGGGCGGGTCTCGGTGCGCTCGACGGCGGCCGCCAGAGGCACCTGGTCACCGGCCCAGTCGACACGCAGGTGTGGCACCTCCTCGACGCCGATCACGACCCCCTCGAGGGCGCGCGGGCAGGCCCTGCCGATCCGGGCGACGGCCTCACCGACCACCCGGGAGAAGTAGGCGTCCGCGGGCTCCCGGCGGGCCAAGGGGGCACGACGCGCGTACGCGTTGGGCAGGGCGAGCGGACCACGCAGCCCGCGGCCGTGGCGGTCACGACGGCTCGACACGTCAGTTCCCCGATCCCAGGCCGGGCCGGTGCTCGGGCTCGGCGCCGCTGGTCGCGGGTTCCGGCGCCGACACGGGCGTCGTGGCCAGGCCGGGACGGCCGTCACCGGTGAGCACGATGCCCGCATGCACCGTGGCCCCCCGCGGGGACCGGACGACCAGACCCGCCGGCTCGTCGACCTTCGCGATCTCCCACAGCTGGGTGGTGCCGCCCCGCACGGGCAGCTCGGCGGCCTTGAGCTCGCGCCCATCGGCCGCGAGCAGCCGAAGGCTGACGATCGTGTCCTGGAGGCCGACGTTCGTCACCAGCGCGGCACCGGTGATGCCGGGCGCGACAGCCAGGGCACCGACACCGGTCGTACCGAGGGCCTCCGCCGAGGGCTGAAAGGCCACGTCGGAGGTGGCGGCGTCGGTGCCCGAGTGGGAGACGACTGCGGCCGTGACCGGCTGGTCGGTGCTGACCCGAACGGCGGCAGGCTGCTCGGCGAGGCCACGAGTCAGCGACACCTGGGCTGTGGAGGCCCCGTTGATGTCCAGCTGGCTGGCCTCGGCGGGGGCGAACGTGCCGTCGGGCGTCATGATCTCGATCTTCGCCGTGGTCCGGCGCTCGCCGGGATTGGTAACAACCAGAGTGCGCTCACCCTTGCCGTCAGGGACCCCGGGCACCACCTGGACGAGCGACGGCGGGGCCGAGGGGACCTGCCAGTCCGTGCCACCTGGCAGCGCCCCGAAGGCCGCCTTCTGGACGACCGTGGCATGGATACGGCCACGGGAGGCGCGTACCTGGACACCGAACGGTCCGAGCTGGGTCGTCAACGTCTCCAACCCCACGACGCGCGACGACCGTGCCGGAACGGTGAGACCACGGGCACCGGGGGCCGACACCTGTCCGTCGGGCCCGAGCAGGCGCAGATCGACGTCGGCGCGGGTCGAGTCGGTGTTGACGAGCACGATCTCGCTGCGGGTCGTGGCCTGGCCGCCCGGCCCCTGACCGCCGGAGTAGAGGCCCGTGAACCACTGGGTGGTGCTGGGAGCCACGCAGCGGGCGGTGGCGAGCCCACGCTCGGCGCCCTGGGCGGCGGCGGAGAACGACGACGCTGCCGAAGCGGTCGACTGACGCCCCTCGGCGACCACCAGGGTGGGCTGGTCGGCCGCCAGCGTCACACCACGCCCCGACGGGACCACGTCGGCACGCTCCGAGCCGAGCGCCCGCGTCGCGAGCTCGCCGCCCCGGGTGCCCGTGATGAGGTTGACCACCTGGGCCGGTGGGCAGACCGTGACCGTGCGGCCCGTCGTGTCGACCGGGTCGGGCGGCGGGATCGTCGGCGGTCGGCTGACCGCTCCCCCACCCACGAGCGCCGCGAGCGCCAGGGTGGCGGCACCCACCGCGCCGATGCGCCGGCCGGCACCCGGACCTCTCGGTGTGCGGCGCACGGGCGTGGGGCTCGCCCCGATCGCGTCTTCGCCGCTGCTCGCCGGGCCGGGCGACCCCACCGCGGGCAGCGAAGTGGTCGCCGGGGACGACTGTCCAGCCGGGGCGTGCCCCGCGGGATCACCGGGCTGGGCGGGCTGCTCCGGGGGCAAGGGGTTCGTGCGGCCCTCGGGTCCGTGTCCCGGGTGTCCGGTGGCCGGGTCGTGCTCTGTCATGCGGCACCTCCAGTCGTGCGACGCGCGGGCGTGGCCGGGCTGGCAGCGCGACGTCGTCGCTCCCCCGCCAGCGACGGCGCGGCGAGGATGGCCACGGCCAGCAGGCCGAGGCCCTGCAGCCCGACGAGCCACGGGCGGACGGGCGTGTGCCAGTCCACCTCGAGGCGCCCGGGGCCGTCGGGGATCGCGTACACGCTCTGGACGCCCGTCGATTGCGGCTCGAGCCGCTGCCCGGCGTAGGTGACCACCCGCCGGGAATCCGCGGGGTCGGCCATCGTCAGGGTGCGTCCCGATCCGGCCGGCAGGTCGACCGCGGGTGACGCGCCAGGCCGCCCATCGAGCGGGACAGGGGTCTGACCCGTCACCAGCAGCCGCGCCGTGGTGCCGGGCACGGTCCACACGAGGCCGCGCTCGTCGCCGGAGCCCGCACCGAGGCCCGGCACGTTGGTGATGCGCGTGCGCTGCTCCTCGTCGGCACCGACCACCCACACGTGGGCGATGCCGAGAGCACGCAGATCGGTGGCCACCTGTTCGTCACCCGCACCGCCGACGAGGCGGGCGACGACGCTGCGGGTGCGGTCCTGCATGACCTTCGAGCCGCCGAAGGCCAGGCCCCGGTCGGCGTCGCCGAGGCGGAGCTGGTCGTCGGCGACGAGCGACCACGACAGCTGGCCACGGTCGAAGCGGAGCGCCAGCGTGCGCGTTGCCGCGGGCGACTTCATGGCCACGCGGACGAAGGGCGGCATGTCGTCCATCTTCGCTCGATGGAGAGGTCCGGCCGAGCCCTGCCAGACCCACCACCCGGCCGAGCCGAGGAGCACGGCGGCAGCGAGCACGGCGGCCGCGACGGCGAGCGGACGCGGGGTGAGCCGGTCGAGCCCGATCGCGGCGGCCAGCACGAACGCCGCGCCGGCTAGGAGTAGCAGCGAGGCCTCGTCGGGGCGTACGCGCGTGCCGAACGGGAGCGTCGTGGCCAGGCGGGAATGGAGCAGGTAGACCCCGGTCAACGCCAGCAGACCGGTCGCCCACGCCACCCACACCCCGGTCGACGCGGTCCGGCGAGCCAACCCGGCCAGCGCCAGGACGGCCGCCACGACAGCGACGACGAGGAGCAGCCAGGTCGGGGGCAGCCCGGCCCACGCGGGGCCGGCGGTGCCGGCGTCGGGACCGAGCAGCAGGCGGGAGCCACCGCGCGCCACGGCCGGCCACCACGGCGCCAGCAGCACCAGAGGGACGCCGACCGCGATCGCGACACGCAGGAGGCGTGTGCGGTCGGACCGCCAGGCGACGGCCGCCGCGAGCGCCCCCACGAGGCCGGCGCCGAGCAGCACCGGGTGGAAGCTGATGACGAGGGTGGCGGCCAGACCCGTCCACCAGGCGGCACGCAGGCGCTCGGGGGCGTCGGGGTGGCGGCGCGCGATGCCGCGCAGGCCGACCGCGAGCAGTGGCAGTGCGATCGCGACGAGCCACAGCCCCAGCGCACCGCGGCCCAGCGCGCCGAGCCAGAACGGGAGCAGGGCGTACGCTGTGCCGGCGAGCACGCGCGTCCCCGTGCCCTCCACGACCCGGCGCAGCAGGACCTGCGCCGACGCGTACGCCAAGGGCACGCACAGCAGCGCGAGACCCGTCACGAGCCACTCGGGCCGGCCGAACGTCAGTGTCGACAGGAGCGCCACCCAGCCCTCCCACGGCGGTGATGACAGGCCGGGGGCGCCCGGGATGGGCGCGAGGTAGGCGCGCCATGTCTCGGCGAGCGAGTCGCGCGCCGGCAGCAGCGCCTCAGAGGTTAGCTGGCCCAGGCCGAACAGCCCGCGGCCCGCGACGAGAGCGAGGACCGTCAGGAGGAGGCCCACCAGGGGGACGGGGCGCGACCAGAACCGGCGCCGGGGCGCCTCGGACCCGGAGAAGTCGTCACCGATGAGGTCGTCGATCGTCGTCTCGGGATCGGTGCCGAAGGCCTCGTCCCAGCGCTGGGCCGCCCAGTCGTACACCGTGTCGGCCACGGAGACCAACCCGGCCCCCCGGCCCGGGCGCAGCGCGGCGAGGCGCTGCTCGACCTCCGGCGAAGGCTTCGGCACCCGCGTACGCAGGCTGTCCGGCCCGTTGCGCCACGTCTTGACCGCGCGCAGCTCGCCCGCCGCGCGGGATGGCGCCTTGGCGAGCAGGAAGCCCAGGGCGCGTGCGTACGAACCGGCGACGAGCCCCGCGCCACCGCGCCGGGCGGCGACCGTGCGCAGGGCGAGGGCGCGGTCGTAGGACTCGGGGTCAGCCCCGATGAGGGTGGAGCGGCGCAGGCCGGAGCGTCCGGCGCTGCGATGGGTGATCACGGCGTCGGGGACGGTGACCACGCGGTGACCGGCGGCGGTGGCGCGCCAGCCGAAGTCGAGGCCGTCGTGGAACAGCGGCAGCTCGGGCGCCAGACCGCCGAGGGCGTCCCAGACGGGCCGGCGGACGAGCATGCCACAGGCGCTGACGCCAAGTACCTGTGCGGGGGTGTGTTGGCCCTGGTCGATCTCGCCGGGCTCGAGCGAGGTGACGAGCCGCCCGGAGTCGGCCATCGAGAGGCCGAGCTCGGCGATGCGCCGCTCGCCACGGCCGGGCTGGAGGAGCTTGGGGCCGAAGACGTCGCCCTCGGCGTCGGTGACCGTGGCCGCCAGCAGCCGCTCGAGGGAGTCGGGCTCGACCACGACGTCGTCGTGGAGCATCCACAGCAGCGGCTCGTGGTCGTCGACCGCCTCCAGGGCGCCGGCGACCGACTGGCCGAAGCCCTCGGCCGGGTCGCCCTCGACGAGGACGTCGAACAGGCCCGATTCCAGCAGCAGCTGCTGGGTCTGGTCGTCGGAACCGCCGTCGACGGCGATCCACCGCGTGGGCCGCACTGTGAGCGCCCGCAGCGAGGCGAGGGTGGACGGGAGCCAGGCGGCAGCGTTGTGGGCCACCAGCACGGCCGTGACGCGGAGGCCGGAGACGTCGACGCGCTTTTCGTCGGGCTCGTGGTGAGCCCAGCTCCACAGCTCGTTGGTCGTCGTCATGGCGCGGGAGTCACCTGTTCGTCAGTCGTCGGTAGGGCGCCACAACGACACGAGGGACGCCGCAGCGCCCCTCATCGTAACCGGCTCAGACCGCGCGCTTCTTCAGCTTGCGTCGCTCGCGCTCGCTGAGCCCGCCCCAGATGCCGAAACGTTCGTCGTTCCCCAGGGCGTACTCCAGGCACTCGCGGCGGACGTCGCACGAGAGGCACACCTTCTTTGCCTCGCGAGTCGATCCACCCTTCTCGGGGAAGAACGCCTCAGGGTCGGTCTGGGCGCAGAGCGCCTGCTCCTGCCACGCGAGAACACCCTCGTCGTCGCCGGCCACGACCTCCAGCCAATCCTGCATGCTGCCTCCTCGACCCGTCCGCGACCCCGCCCGGGCGCGAACTACGTTGATGGAATTACATGCTTGTTGTCACGCCTAAGTCAAGCCCGGGCATGTAGCTTGGCATGAGCGATCACTCATTCTCGGGGCGTCGGGTCCCACTTCCCACGGAACTGTGTGGTGTCCGTCGCCTCGCCCGGGTAGATGATCTGGGGCCCGGGCCCACCCTGTTGGGGGTACTGGGACTGGGCCGACGGTTGGGACTCGGCGGCGGGCTCGGCGGAGGGCTGGGACTGGCCCGAAGGCTGGCCGTACGCCGGCTGCCCGTAGGCCGGCTGGTGCCCCTGGTCGTGTGTCCCCTGGCCCAGCGCCTGCTGGGGCTGGCCCTGGTTGGGCTGCCACCCACCGCCGGGCTTGCCGGGGACGCCCCAACCGCTGGCCTGGGCACCCGACGCCGCGCCAGAGGCCGTCGACCAGGCTGCCCCGGCGGCATGGTCGGGCTGCCACGTCGTGGCGTTCGGATCCTGGGGGTGGGGGGCCTCCAGCGCGGGCTGGGCGGCCGGGGCCGGCGCGCCCGCACGCGCCATGGCCACGAGCGCCCAGACGCAGCCACCCAACACGAGCGGACCCACGAGGAAGCTGAGGATCTGGAGCACGGCCGCGGCCCCGCCGATGTGAGGCATCACACGCACCATGAGCATGACCGAGAAGACGAGGTCGAGCAGCAGGGACAGGCCGAGTTCGCCCGCGCCCACCCAAGCGAGCACGTTCGCATGCGGCGAACGCTCCCCCAAGACGTTCGCCGCCACAACCACGAGGACCAGCGCCGCGAAGCCCATCGAGAACTCCGTGGGTGTTGCGCCGTACTCCGTCGGCGCCGACAGCGACATCGCCAGCGTGACGACCTTGGACAGGAGGGCGATACCGACGCCCACCAGGACCAGCCAGGCGATGGGGGTGCGGGCCTTCTTCAGAGGTTCGACCATGGGAGAAAGCGTACGATCACCCACCGACAATTCGCAGGAGGCCGTGCTCAGCCCTCGCCGAGTTCGTCGGGCCCGTAGAGCCCCTCCACGTCCAGCGACGAGCCGGTGACCGGGTGGCCGATGATCTCGAGGAGCTCCGCGTACGCCCGGGTAGGTCGCCGGGGTGTCCACCGGCGCGCTCGTTGCACCCTCCACGCGCACCGTGCCATCGCCGTGGTCCCAGGTGGCGGCGTGCTCGGTCGAGACCTTGTCGGGCCGCCGCCTGACGAAGGAGCCACGTGAGTGCGGTGAAGTCGCTGAGGCGCAGCAGGAACCACGGAGCCGCCGTTGAACCGCTACGCCGTTGGGGCGTCGTCTTCTGGGACATGATGGCGTTCAATCCCGGCGTGCCCGCCGTCGCTGCGGGACGCGAGGTCGTCACGAATATGTACGCCCGAGCGCCTCGCCGCTGGGTGAGGTCGTGGCCCGCGCCGGTGCCGCGGCCGGTGGGACTTGGCGCTCCTTCGTCGGCGAGATGGTCCATCCACGATGGCAAACGGTCGGATCACGCCCGGGTCTGCCAGGGCTGCGACAATGGCGCGGGTGAGCATCCAGACACCTGACCATGTTGTCGTCCTCGCCGGCGGGGTCGGCGGTTCCCGCTTCGTCCGTGGCGTACGCGCCGCCTGGCCCGACGCGCGCATCGACGTCGTGGCCAACACCGCCGACGACGTAACGCTGCAGGGCCTGCGCATCTGCCCCGACATCGACACCATGCTGTACGCCCTCGGCGACGGCATCGACCCTGAGAAGGGCTGGGGCCGCCGCGACGAGACGTGGTCGATCATGGAGGAGCTCAAGACCTACGGCGTCGAACCGACCTGGTTCGCCCTCGGTGACCGCGACATCGCCACCCACCTCATCCGCAACCAGCTCGTCACGGCGGGCGCGACGCCCACCCAGATCACGCAGGCGCTCGCGGCGCGCTGGCTGGCGCACGACCCGCTGCTGAGGGTGCTGCCGATGACCGACGACCGCGTCGAGACCCATGTCGTGATCACCGACCCCGACGCGCCGTCGGGCCGCCGTGCGGTGCACTTCCAGGAGTTCTGGGTGCGGTTGCACGCCAAGGCGCCCGTCGAGCAGGTGCTGCAGGTCGGCATCGATCAGGCGAAGGCGACCCCCGAGGTCCTGGAGGCGATCGGCGGCGCCGACCTGGTGCTCGTCGGCCCGTCGAACCCGGTCGTGTCGATCGGGCCGATCCTCGCCACCGGTGGCGTACGCCCGGCCCTGCGCGCGACCGCCGCGAAGGTCGTGGGCTTCTCCGGCATCGTCGGCGGCGCGCCGGTGCTCGGCATGGCCGACAAGCTCCTCCCGGCGATCGGCGTGGAGGTCGACGCGGCGGCGGTGGGGCTCCACTACGGGCCACGCTCGAAGCCGGGCGGCCTGCTGGACGCCTGGGTCATGCACACCAGCGACGCGGCTTCGGTCGAGTCGGTCGAGGCGCAGGGGCTGCCCTCGCTGGCGACCGAGCTCCTGATGACCTCGCCGGAGGCCACGGCGGAGTTCATCCGCGCCGGCGTCGCCCGATGATCACCGTCGAGGCACCCGAGGGCATCGGCGAGGTACGCCCGGGCGACGACCTCGCCGCGCTGGTCCTGGCCGTCACCGAGCCGCGTGAGGGCGACATCTGGGTCGTCACATCGAAGATCGTGTCGAAGGCCGAGGGGCGCTACATCGGCGAGGCCGACAAGCAGGCGGCCCGGCGGTCGGAATCGCGCCGGGTGGTGGCGAAGCGCGGCGGCACGGTGATCGTCGAGCACCGGCTCGGGCTGGTCCACGCGGCGGCCGGGATCGACTCCTCGAACGTCGAGCCGGGCACCGCCCTGCTCCTGCCGCTCGACCCCGACGCGTCGGCGCGAGCCATCCGGGCGGCCGCCCGCGAGCGGACCGGCGTACGCATCGGCGTGGTCGTGTCCGACACCTCCGGGCGCGCGTGGCGGACGGGCCAGACCGACCTGGCGATCGGCACCGCGGGCGTGGTCCCCGTCGACTCGCACGTGGGCCGCACCGACGCATACGGCAACGACCTGCGGGTCACCGAAATCGCCGTCGCCGACGAGATCGCGGCGGCGGCCGACCTGGCCAAGACCAAGCTGGGCGGGCGCCCGGTCGCGGTGGTGCGCGGCCTGTCCCACCTCGTGACCGACGACGACGGGTCGAGCGCTCCCCTGCTGCGCGAGGAGGCGAAGGACTTCTTCAGGCTGGGTCGCCGCGAGGCCGTGCTGGAGGCCGTGCTGCGGGCCACGGGCCAACTCGACCGCTGGGACGAGCTCGTCGAGCTCGACGGCGCCGAGCTGGTCGCGGCGGTGGCTGCCGGCGCCCCCACCGCCGACGCCGCCTGGATCACCCGCCTGCTGGCCGACTGACGCCGACGATCGACTTTCCCTTGCGGAAACGGAAAGGCATTACTAGAGTTTCCGTTATGGAAACAAACTCGTACGATCCCGTCTCCGCCCTCGCCGACGTCGACGGCAGCAACGCCGCGATCGCCGAGCGCCTCGTCACGCCGTGGTGGTACCACCCCGTCCTCGGCCTGGCGCTGGGCGCGCTCTGCCTGGTCAGCGGCCGGGTGGTGGAGTCGCCGCTGCTCGCCGTCATGGCCGGGGCCGGCGTCGCGCTGGTCAGCGCACTGCTCGTCGGCGTCTACCGCCGCCGCACCGGCCTGTGGGTGGGCCCCGCCCAGACCGGCCCGCGCTCGCGCGCCCTGTGGCTCGCCCACTCGGGGCTCACGATCGTGGTGCTCGTCGCCGCGTTCGGGTCGGGGGGACACCCCACCCTGGCCTGGCTCCCCTGGGCCGCCGCAGCGGTGGCGCTGGTCGGCACCATCGTCCTCGGCCGGGCCGTCGACGCCGCACTCCGCGACGAGATCCGCTCCGGCACGGCCCACGCCACGCAGCGATGAGCGGCTTCGACGAGACCGTCCACGCGCCGGTGCGGCTCAAGGTGTGCGCGGCCCTGCGCCGCGTCGAGTCGGCCGAGTTCGGCGCCCTGCGCGACGACCTGGGGATCGCCGACTCGGTGCTCAGCAAGCACCTCAAGGTGCTCGTCGAGGCGGGCTACGTCGTCCTCGACAAGCCCACCGGCCGGGGCCGGGTGCGGACCTGGGCCCGCCTCACCAAGCAGGGCCGGACCGCCTTCGACGGCCACGTCGCCGCACTGCGCGCGCTGGTCGAGTCCCCCGTCGAGGACGTCCCCCGCTGACGCGGACGCCACCCGCGCTGTGCGTCGACGCACACCACGCCGGACTCAGGCGTACGCCTCGCCCAGGTCCTCGGAGACCTTCGCCACGAGGGCCTTGACCTGCTCGGCGCGACCGGAGGGGCACACGAGGGTGATGTCGTCGGTCTGGACGACGATGGTGTCGGACATGCCGAGCACCGCCACGAGGCGGCCGTCGTCGGACTTGTTGATGACGAGGTTGTTCACCGCGTCCATCATGATCGTCTGGCCCTCGCGGGCGTTGCCCTCGTCGTCGTGGGGCAGGTGCTCGGCCAGCGCCGGGAAACCGCCCACGTCGTGCCACGTGATGGGCAGGCGCACGGCGACGACGTGGGATCCCTGGGTGCCGCGCCCGAGCGAGACCGGCTCCATGATCGCGTAGTCGACCGAAATCTTCGGCAGGGTCGGGAACAGCTCGACGAGCTTGCCCGGCTCGTCCGCGAGCTCACGCACCGTGGAGTGGCAGTCCGGGACGAGCTTCTCGAGCTGGGCGAGCAGCGTCTCGGCTCGCCAGACGAACATGCCGGCGTTCCACCAGTACTCGCCCGAGGCCACGTAGCGCTCCGCCGTGACGCGGTCGGGCTTCTCCTTGAACTCCAGCACCTCGCGCACGTTGTCGTCGCCGTCGACCGCACCGCCCTGGTGGAGGTAGCCGTAGCCGGTGTGGGGCGTGTTCGGCACGACCCCGAACGTCACCAGCGCGCTCTCGTCGGCCTCGGCAACCTCGAACCCGCGCCGCAGCGCCTTCTTGAACACCTCGACCGGCTGCATGATCTGGTCGGCGGTCACCATCGCGACCACCGCGTCCGGGTCGGCCTTGGCCAACACCGCGGCGGGCCAGGCGACCGCGTTCAGCGAGTCGCGGCCCACGGGCTCGCCGAGGACCTGGTCACCGGGCATCTCGGGCAGCTCCTCGCGGACGGTCGCCGCATACTGGCCTCCGGTGCAGACCCACACGTTCTCGGCGCCGACCACGTCGACCACCCGCTCGAACGCCATCCGCAGGAGGCTCTTGTCGCCCACCAGGTGCAGCATCTGCTTGGGCATCCCCTGCCGCGACAGCGGCCACAGACGCTTGCCCGACCCACCGGCCATGATCACCACGTAACGCATGGGGCCGACCCTATCCATCCCGGGCGCTCCTAGGATGAACGACGTGACCCAGCTGCCCGATCTCCTCGACACCCGCGTACGCATCGACCCTTCGGCGCCATTCCTGACGTGCTATGCGTCCGCCACCGAACGCACTGAGCTGTCCGCGCGCACGTTCGCGAACTGGGTCGCCAAGACCGGCAACCTCCTCGTCGACGACGCCGACCTGTCCCCCGGCGACCGCGTACGCCTCGAGTTGCTCGCCACCCGTCCCGGCCACTGGATGACGCTGGTGTGGGTCATGGCCGCCTGGCGCGCCGGGGTGGTCGTGACCGACGGTGACGCCGACCTGGTCGTCACCGGGCCCGCCGCCGACGGTGGGCAGGGGTCGTACGCGTGCTCGCTGCACCCGCTCGGCCTGGGCCTGCGCGACCTGCCCGCCGGGGTCACCGACTTCTCGTCCGAGGCGCTCGCGCAACCCGACGCCTGGCTCGGCACGGGCGCCGCGGACGCCGACGTGGCCTGGGACGTCGCCGGCCACACCCTGACCCATGGCGACCTGGCCCGGGTCGCCGGGCGCGCCACACGCGCGTTGGTCGTCGCCACCGACGCGTACACCACCGTCCAGCAGGCGCTCGCCGCGCCGCTGGTCGGCGGCGGTTCCACGGTCGTCGTCACCGCAGACATCGCGGACGCCGACCGCGAGCGCATCGCCCAGGAGGAGCTGTGAGCACGCAGGTCGCCGCCGGGGCGATGCCCTGGCCCCACGAGGAGTGGCCGCCGGTCTCCTACGTCATGCCGGTGCTCAACGAGGAGTCCTACCTCGCCGACGCGATCGCCACGGTCATCGACCAGGACTATCCGGGCGGCTTTGAGCTCGTGCTGGCGCTGGGACCCTCGCGCGACCGCACGACCCAGCTGGCCGAGTCCGTCGCCGCGGCCGACGACCGCGTACGGGTCGTCCGCAACCCCACCGCCCACATCCCGGCGGGGCTGAACCTCGCGATCGCCGCCTCGCGGCACCCCGTCGTGATCCGCGTCGACGCGCACTCCGAGCTCCCGCCCGACTACACGCGCGTGGCGGTGGCCACCCTGCGCGAGAGGGGCGCGGCGAACGTCGGGGGGCTGATGGTCGCCCGCGGACGCACGCGGTTCCAACGGGCGGTCGCCACGGCGTACAACTCCCCCATCGGACTGGGGGGCGGCACCTACCACCACGGCACGGTGGCCGGCCCGTGCGAGTCCGCCTACCTGGGCGCGTTCCGGCGCGAAGCCCTCGAGGAGGTCGGCGGCTACGACGAGTCCGTACGCCGCGGCGAGGACTGGGAGCTCAACCTGCGCATCCGCGAGGCGGGCCACCTCGTGTGGTTCACACCCGACCTGAAGGTCACCTACTGGCCGCGCGACACCGCCGAGAAGGTCGCGCGCCAGTTCTGGTCGACGGGCGTGTGGCGCGGCCAGCTCATGCGTTCGACGTGGCACAAGACGCCGCCCCGGTTCTACGCCCCGGGGGCCCTGGTCGCCGGCACGGCCATCGCTGCTGGTGTGGCCGCGGTCGACGCGTGCGGCGGGCTTCGCGGCCCGGCGCGGCTGCTGCGGACGGCCTATGCGGGTCCGTTGAGCTATCTGGCGCTGCTGGCCGCGTACGCCACCCGCTCCGGCGCACAGGCCGCCGAGCGTGCCGACCTGGTGCGGGCGCTGGCCGTCATGCACCTGTCGTGGGGTGCAGGCTGGTGGACCGGCATGGTGCGCGGCGGCGGCGACACGGTCGACACCAGCCGCGCCTGAGGGGCCCGAACGGCCAGGGAAGGCCGAGAGCCACGCACCAGGTCGGGCGGGACCTGCTGCGTGGCCCCGTTCTCGGGCGCGGCTCAGGCCGCGTGGCAGACCTCGCCGAGGTCGTCGGTGCCGGCCTTCTGGACATCGCTGGGTGCCGGGGCGGGAGCGACCGTACGCGTCGGAGTCTTCGTCGCCCTCGACGGCGTCGGGGTGGACTTCTTGCCCTTCGCGGTCGGCGAGGCCGCGGCGGTCGGCTGCTGCGTCTCGGGGGCGGACGCCGGGGGCGCGGCCCCTTGGGTCGGCGCGGGCGCCGGCGGCAGCGGGGTCCCGGACGAGGCGGCGATCTTCGTCCGCACCGTCTCGCGGATCACCGCGAAGTCGGGCTGGCCCGGCTGGATGAGCGGCGGCACGAACGACACGGACGCGACCTTGGTCTGGCGGGTCTTCATCGCCAGCGTCATCAGGCGGTCCATCTCGCTGGTCGGCACGTCGGTCTCGACGATCTCCTTGCCGGCGCCGGCGATGGCCTGGAACTTGGTGACGACCGTGACCGGCTCGAGCTGGTTGAGCATGGCGTTCATCACGCACTTCTGCCGGGCCATGCGCTCGTAGTCAGTGGCGTCGTGGCGGGAGCGGGCGTACCAGAGGGCGTTGTTGCCGTCCATGTGGACGGCCTTGCCCGGCTCGATGTAGCGGTGGACCTGGGTCGAGCCGCCGCCGACGGGAACCCGCTTCATGACGTCGATCTTCACGCCGCCGACGGCGTCGATGAGCGACTTGAAGCCATTGAGGTCGATGAGCGCGTAGTAGTTGATGTCGAGGCCGGTCACCCACTCGATGGCCTCCTTGGTGGCGATCGCCCCCGGGTCGTTGACGCCCGGGTACAGCTCCTTGTGCTCCATGGCCTTGGTGTAGACCGCGTTGAGCAGGCACTCGTGGTTGGGGCAGGAGAACTTTTCGGGGTAGAGCTTCTTCATCGGCGAGTCGGCCGGGAACTCGATGTCCTCGAGGTTGCGCGGCAGCGAGAACAGCACGGTCTTGCCTGTGGCGGCGTCGACGGACGCGACGGTCATGGAGTCGGGCCGCAGGCCCTCGCGGCCGGTGCCCGCGTCGCCGCCGAGCAGCAGCACGTTGTAGCGCCCGTTCTTGACCTGGGTGTCACCGCCGCCGGAGAACACGGTGCCGAAGAAATCCCCCTGGGCCTGGACCACCCCGGCCGAGGCGATGCCGCCGAAGCCGAGCGCCAGCGCCAGCGCACCGGACAGACCGCCGAACGCCAGCCGGTGCTGGCGGGCCAGCGACGGCGGGTTCGACAGGCGCCACGCGTCGATCATCAGGGCCGCCCACGCGAGACCAGCGGCACCGATCACGACGGCGAGGAGCCACGCCAGCGGCGTGAACGCCAGGATCGTCATCGCCACACCGCGGTTGATCAGCGCCAGCAGGACGAACGCCACCAGGCAACCCACCAGGACGCCCCACACGCGCACCGCGCCGCGGCCGACGCGGCGGTCGCCGTGGAGCAGCTGGGCGGAGCCCGGGACCACCAGAGTGAGGCCCAGATTGCCGAGACCACGGCGCAGGCGCAGCATCTCGAGCCGTCGACGCGCCTCAGGCCTGTCGGGGATGGACGAGCCACCGTGGAGGTCGTCCTCGGTCGAGGTGAAGCGCGTAGGAGATCCTTCTGGGGTCACCGGAGGGGCCTTTCGATCGGAATCGGGGGAAGTCGGCCTTCGGAAAGACGGTCCCAGTATTGATCCGTACGCCGCCGGGCCGCCGCACGCCACGCCGATTGCCCCGCAGCCGGTAACTTTGACCACATGCCCGCTCGCGACGAGGACATGGACTGGCTCTATCGCAACGACGGACCGGCTCCGGCTGATCCGGCGGGCGAACCCACCCACGTACGCATGACGCCGACCGATGCCCCGGCCGAACAGCCGGCGCGCCGACGCGCGACGTTCTCCGAGGACGACGTCGCACCGCCGCGCCGGGCCCCGCGTACGCAGGCACAGCCCGCCCAGGGCCACCCACAGCCCCAGACCGCTCCCCAGCCGGCGTCGCGACGACCCGCCACCGCGCAGCCCCCGGCGTCCCCTCCCGCGCGACCTCCCCAGCCGTCCACCGGCGGCCGCTGGCCGAGGCGCCGCCGCCCCCTGCGCAAGCTGGTGGGGGTCCTCGGCCTGCTGCTGGTCGGGTGGCTGGTGTTCCTCGTGGCCACGCCCGTGCACGCCTGGGGCTCGTCGACGAAGATCGACGCCTTTCCCGGCGGACAGCGCCCCGCGGACCAGCCGGGTGAACTGTGGCTGTTGGTGGGCTCCGATTCCCGCGAGGGAATGACCGAGGAGGAGAAAAAGGAGCTCGGCACCGGCTCGATCGAGGGCAAGCGCACCGACTCGATCATGCTGCTCTACATCCCGCCGAGCGGGAAGCCCGCGCTGATCTCCGTGCCGCGCGACTCCTACGTCAACATCCCCGGCAAGGGCAAGAACAAGATCAACGCCTCGTACGCCTTCGGTGGCGAGAAGTTGCTGGTCCAGACCATCGAGGCCAACACCGGCCTGCGGGTCGACCACTACGCCGAGATCGGCTTCGGCGGCTTCGCGGGCGTGATCGACGCGCTCGGCGGCGTCGAGATCTGCCCGAAGAAGGCGATCAAGGACAAGTTCGCCCACCTCGACATCCAGGCGGGCTGCCAGAACATGAACGGCGCGACGGCGCTCGGCTACTCGCGCATGCGCTACGCCGACCCCACCGGCGACCTCGGCCGCATGGGTCGCCAGCGCGAGATGATCGGTGCCATGGTCAACAAGGCCGCGACCCCCATGACGGTCCTCGACCCGTTCCGCTGGTGGAACGTCAACCACGGCGCGGCTCAGGCCCTGCGCACCGACGAGGGCTCGGGCGTCCTCACACTGATGGGTCTGGCCGGACCGATGAAGCAGGTCTCCAGCGGCCAGGGCCTCGCTCTGATGGTCCCGGTCTCCAACCCGAACGCCACCACGAGGGTCGGGTCGTCGATGGTGTGGGACGAGGCGAAGGCCAAGGAGATGTTCGGTGAGATCGCGAGGGGGGACACTTCCCGCCTCGAGCGGTTCATGAAACCTTGACGGGTGTGAGCCCGACCTACTTCACCGCCGACAAGGTCTTCCTCGGCACAGACGAGACGTCCTTCACCACCGCATTCGCCGTCTCCGATGGGCGGTTCACGTGGGTGGGCGACGCCGCTGACGTTCCGGCCGACGCCGACCCGGTGCGTCTTGGGGGCACAGTGCTGCCCGGCCTGCTGGACGTTCACACCCATGCGACCTACGTGGCGCTGATCAACGACGCCGTGGCCTGCACCGTCCCGATGGTCCACGACATCCCCGGCATGCTCGAGGCGTTGCGAGGCCACCGCGCGTACGGCCACGGGCCCGACGCGTGGATCCGCGGCTGGGGCTACGACGAGTCGAAGCTCGCCGAGGGGCGTACGCCGACCCGCCACGACCTCGACCAGGTCTCGACCACCCAGCCGATCCACGTGCTGCGCTCCGACTGCCACTCCGGGATCTGCAACTCCCGCGCGCTCGAGATCGCCGGGATCACCCCCGCCACCCTCGACCCGGAGGGTGCGGAGTTCGGACGTGACGACGACGGTACGCCCAACGGCGTCCTGGTCGAGCACGGCGCCAACCAGGCCGTCATGCGGGCCATGGGATCCGCCGGACTCGAGGCCGAGGCCGAGGCGCTCGCCGCGACGACCCACCACTTCGCCGAGCGCGGACTGGTCGCGGTCACCGACATGTTCGTGGTGCCCACCGACGCGTACGACCACCGCGAGCTGTTCCGGGAGGCAGCCGCCAGAGGGCTGCGGCAGGCGGTACGGATCTACTACGACTACGCCGCACTGCGCGAGACCGACATCCGGTTCACCGATGCCGACCGTACCGGCCGCGTTGCCGTGGCCGGCATCAAGCTGTTCGCCGACGGGTCGATATCGAACCGCACCGCTTGGATGCGCGACCCCTACCCCGGCACGTCCGACCGCTTTGGCATGCGCCTGACCAGCGAGGAGGTGATGACCGAGGCCCTGGCGTACGCGCGGGAGAACCGGTTACAGATCGCCTTCCACGCCATGGGCGACGCGGCCATCGAGTGGGTCCTCGACCGCTACGGCGACGAGGAGCCGTGGCTGACCGACCGGCCGAGCGTACGGCTGGAGCACGCGACCCTCATGGACGCTGACCTGGTCCGCCGCGCGCACGAGGCACGCATGTGGTTCGGCGTCGCGTCGAACGTGAACTTCTTCTACGCCGAGCACGACTCCTACTCGACCAACCTGTCCGCCGAGCAGTATGCGCGCACCTATCCGGTCAAGGACCTTTACGCGGGCCTCGACGCGGCGGCGCTGAGCTCGGACTGCCCCGCGACGACGTGGGCCGATCCCGACGACGTGTTCATGTCGATCCACGCCGCAGTGAGCCGGGCGGCATACAACGGCGAGCCCATCGCACCGGACCAGGCGGTGACGGTCCCGCAGGCGGTGTTGCTGTACACCGACCGCGCCCGGCGGCTGCTCGGCCTGGGCGACCTCGGCTCGATCCAGCCGGGCAAGGAAGCGTCGTTCGTGACGCTCAGTCAGGACGTGTTCACCATCGACCCGGCCCGCCTGGCCGACACGCGCGTGACAGGCACGTGGATCGCCGGCGAGCAGGTGTACGCCCGCGGCTGACCAGTCGGGCGCGTCAGCGCTTGATGGTGCGACAGGTGATGTCGGCGGTGAAGGGCTCGTCCGTGCGGCCCTCGGCCTCGCCGCCCAGCCCGCGTGCCTTGCCCGTCACGCGGAACCGGTTGCCCTCCTGGACGACCTCGAACTCGCCCGACTCGGAGGCGTAGGTCGCCGTTCCGAAACCGCCGAGCAGCACCCGTCCGGTCTCGTGGGCCGGCTCTTCGAGGGTCAGCTCGAGCAGGGCGTTGCCAGCCCTGACCCGCACGTCGAGCTGCTGGTTCTCGACGGTGCAGGTCACCCCGGTCACCTTGTAGGTGCGCCCCTCGATGACGAACTGGCCCGACCCGCCGGCGATGATCGAGCACCCACCCAGGATCGTCGCCGCCACTCCCAGCGCCGCCGCCTGCCATCTGCACTGCATGCCCCGGATGCTACCGCCGGTCGGGAGCGTCGGTCCGTGGACACGACGGCGCCGGCCACCCGTAAGGTGGCCGGCGCCGGGGACGTCGTCGCGTCGGCGGACGTCGTCGGGTCAGCGGTTGTCGGGCAGGCCGGCCAGCAGCTGGCGGGCCATGACGATGCGCTGCACCTGGTTGGTGCCCTCGTAGATCTGGGTGATTTTGGCGTCGCGCATCATGCGCTCGACCGGGTAGTCGTGGGTATAGCCGTAGCCGCCCAGGATCTGCACCGCGTTGGTGGTGACCTCCATGGCGACGTCGGAGGCGAAGCACTTGGCGGCGGCACCGAAGTAGGTGAGGTCGGCGTCGACGCGCTCGGAGCGGCACGCGGCGGCGTACGTCAGCTGGCGCGCGGCCTCGATCTTCATGCCCATGTCGGCCAGCATCCACTGCAGGCCCTGGAACTCGGCGATCGGCTTGCCGAACTGCTCGCGCTCCTTGACGTAGCCGAGGCAGTAGTCGAGCGCGCCCTGGGCGATGCCGATGGCCTGCGCGGCGATCGTGACGCGGGTGTGGTCGAGGGTCTTCATGGCGGTGATGAAGCCGGTGCCCTCCTCGCCCACCATGCGGTCGGCGGGGATGCGGACGTTGTCGAAGTAGACCTCGCGCGTGGGCGAGCCCTTGATGCCGAGCTTCTTCTCCGGCGCGCCGAAGGAGACGCCCTCGTCGGACTTCTCCACGACGAAGCACGAGATGCCCTTGGTGCGCTTCTCGGGGTCGGTGACTGCGAAGACGGTGTAGAAATCGGCCGTGCCGGCGTTGGAGATCCAGCGCTTCACGCCGTTGATGACGAACTCGTCGCCCTCGCGCACTGCGCGGGTCTTCATCGACGCCACGTCGGAGCCGGCCTCGGGCTCGGACAGGCAGTACGACGCGAGCTGGCCGTCATTGGCCATGCGCGACAGGTACTTCTGCTTGATCTCCTCGGACGCGGAGATGAGCAGCGGGACCGTCGCCAGCTTGTTCACGGCGGGGATCAGCGACGACGAGGCGCACGCACGGGCGACCTCCTCGATGATGATCACGGTCGCCAGCGCGTCGGCACCGACGCCGCCGTACGCCTCGGGAATGTGCGGGGCGTGGAAGTCGGTGGCGAACAGGGCGTCGAAGGAGGCCTGCGGGAACTCGGCCTTCTCGTCGGCTTCGGACGCGTTGGGGGCGACCTTGGCGTCGCACACGTCGCGGATGGCTTCACGGAAGGCGTCGTGGTCTTCCGTCGGGCGGTACATGTCGGTGAAGTCGGTCACAGCCTCACAGTAGCGGCGTTGTCAACGGTCGACTACCCGTCAGTAACAGCTGGTCGTTCCTGACCCACCGGTCGGGTCGGCTCCCCCAGCAGGCGACGCGTCAGGAGCGTCCCGCCCGCCACGGCACCGGGGAAGAACGCCACCGACACGAACGGGATGGCGAGCAGCCAGAAAGCCGGGATGCCGAAGCTGAGCACGGTCAGCGGACGCGCACGCAGCACCCGTCCGCGCTCGGCGAGCTTCAGCAGCCCGCGGCGCTCCATGGCCGGCCCCACGAGCTCGCGGGCCATCATCCAGCCCCCGAACACCGCGGACGCCACCGCCCCCAGCACCGCACCGACGAGCGGAACCAGCCCGAGCGCGAAGCAGGCGACCGCACCGGCCAGCGACAGCGCGACCGTCACGAGCACCTGACCGATGACGCGCCCCACCATCTGGTGGGCGCGTTCTGCCACCCGTGCCGGCGGGACGACCGAGACGGCGTCGTCGATGCCGGCCGCGATGCGCTCGTACACGGGCGCGCCGATGGCCAGCGTGATCGATGAGAACGTGAGGACGGCCACGAGGACGGCCACTGCGTACAGGATCACCATGAGCAGGGCGCGGACGAACCCGCGCACCGACTCCGACCAGCCGCGGGCGAAGGGGGTCAAGGCGTTCGCGAGGTCATCGACGTAGACGCCCAGCGCGACCAGCAGGCCGATGAGCAGCACCGAACAGACCAGGGGCGGGATGAGCCCGAGCCCCACCGCACGCGGACGGCGCGCGACCATGGCGATGCCGCGGCCGAGGTCGGACAGCCCTTCCACGATCAGCTCCCCCGGATCTTCGCGCCCCTGGCCTCGGCCGCGGCCTTCAGCCCGGCCTGGAACTCGACCATCTTCGCGGTGAGGTCCGGGTCGCCGGCGGCGAGGATGCGCACGGCGAGCAGGCCGGCGTTGCGCGCGTTGCCGATCGCGACCGTCGCGACGGGTACGCCGGCGGGCATCTGCACGATCGACAAGAGCGAGTCCATGCCGTCGAGGTATTTCAGCGGCACCGGCACGCCGATCACCGGCAGCGGCGTCAGCGCGGCGAGCATGCCCGGCAGGTGAGCCGCTCCGCCGGCGCCAGCGATGATGACCTCCAGCCCGCGCTTGTGGGCGGTGCGCCCGTAGTCGACCATCGCGTCGGGCATGCGGTGGGCCGAGACGACGTCGGCCTCGTACGCGACGTCGAACTCGCGGCACGCCAGCGCCGCGGCCTCCATCGTCGGCCAGTCCGAGTCGGACCCCATCACGATGCCCACGCGTGGCTTCTGCTCAGTCATGTCCCTCGACCCCCATCAGGTAGTTGGCGGCGTGCTCGGCCCGGCGGCGCACCTCGCCGAGGTCGTCGCCGTACGCGTTGACGTGACCGACCTTGCGGCGCGGCCGGACCTCCTTGCCGTAGAGCTCGACCCCGAGCCGTCGGTCGCGGGCGAAGCAGTGCAGCAGCGCGCTGGGCAGGTCGTCGACGCTACCGCCGAGCACGTTCTGCATGACGACCCAGGGGGCACGCGTGCCCGGGTCACCGAGCGGCAGATCGAGCACGGCGCGCAGATGGTTCTCGAACTGGCTCGTATGGGAGCCGTCGATGGTCCAGTGACCGGTGTTGTGGGGCCGCATCGCCAGCTCGTTGATGACCACCGAGCCGTCGCGGCGCTCCATCAGCTCCACGGCGAGCACGCCGACGGTGCCGAGCTCGTGGGCGACGCCGAGCGCGAGCACCTGAGCCGCGGTCGCCTGTTCGTCGGTGTGCCCGGGGGCCGGGGTGATGGTCTCCGAGCAGATCCCATCGACCTGGATCGACTCCGAGACCGGGTAGGCCACCGCTTGGCCCGACGGCGAGCGCACGACGAGCGCCGACAGCTCGCGGGCGAAGTCGACGAGCTCCTCCCCCACCAGGCGGGTGCCGTTGCCGACCTCGGCGTACAGGGCGCGCGCCTCGTCGGCCGAGCCGAGCTTCCACACGCCTTTGCCGTCGTAACCGCCGCGCGCGGTCTTCGCGATGATCGGCCAGCCCTGCTCGTCGCCGAAGCCGACGAGCTCGTCGGCGCCGGTGCAGATCCGGTACGCGGGCGCGTACCGCGCCAGACGCTCGCGCATGACGGCCTTGTCCTGGGCGTGGACGAGCGCGTCCGGGCCCGGGCGTACGGCGATGCCCGCGTCCTCGAGGTCGTGGAGGATGTCGGTGGGCACGTGCTCGTGGTCGAAGGTGATGACGTCGCAGCCGGCGGCGAACTCCTGGACCGTGGCGGGGTCGGTGTGGTCACCCACGACGACGTCGTGGGCGACCTGCGCGGCGCTCACGTCCGGGCCCTCGGCGAGGACGCGGAGGGTGATGCCGAGCCGCACGGACGCGGCGTACATCATGCGGGCGAGCTGGCCGCCGCCGATGACGCCGACGACGAACGGGCGCGCGGGCTGCGTGGGATCGGACGGCATGGCGCTCCTCACTGGTCCAGCTTGGCGAAGATGACGCGCTGGACGACGAAATTGCAGACGGTCGCGACGCCCTGGGCGATCACGAAGCAGATGGTCTGGACGATCACGAGGCCGCTCAGGCCGAGCAGGCCCGGCACCTGGCCGTCGAGCAGGCGGAACAACAGCGCGTACAGGCCGACCTGCAGGACGAACGTGAGCCCGTAGGTCGCCCACACGGCGATCAGCCGCTTGGTCGACGGCTCGGCCTTGAAGGTCCAGCGACGGTTGATCATGTACGCGGTGGTCGTGCCCGCGATGAACGAGATGGCCTTGCCGAGCGCCTGCGACGCGCCGAAGAAATGGGTCAGGATCAGCAGCAGGCCGAAGTCGACGATCGCCGAGAGCACGCCGGTGGCAATGAACCGCACGAGCTGCTGCTTGAGGTCGCCGCTGGGCTCACGGTCCTCGAGCGGCAGCTCGATGTTATGCGGGAGCTGGTCGGGATGGCCGTGGGGCGGTGTCGTCACGCGGGGATTCTAGCGAAACGGCGCGGGGCCCCGTGGCGTCAGGAGAACGCAGGAGGCCGCCCCGACAGACGTCGGGGCGGCCTCACAGCGGTGGATCAGCGCTCGTACTCCCAGTGCCACGCCTCGTGGGAGACATTGTCGTCGAAGCCGAAGCGGCCGGCGTTGGAGTTCAGCCAGCGGTACTTGGCCGTGCCGTGCCCGCCGACGTTGGCGATGTCGATCGCGAGGCCCCAGCCGTGGTTCGAGGTGCCGGGGCGGGCGGCCTGGCCGCGGGGCAGCGTCCTCCAGTAGTGCTCCTGGACGGCCAGGGTGCGGTACGCGTTGTTGTTGCCCGTGATCGGGATGTTCGAGCCGAACTTCGCACGGTACGCGTTGTTGAAGGCGATCAGGTCGGGCAGCATGTAGCAGGCCGCGCGGTCCTTCGGCGAGAAGGGCACGGTGCACAGGACGTTGTTCGGGAGTTGACCGTTCTTGTACTTGCCGCTCTTCTTGGGGTGCGCGTAGCGCTTGTCGGGACCGCCCTGACCGGGCGCGGGCGGGGTCACAGGGCCGCCGCTGGAGGCGCCCATGAGCGCACGCCAGGTGTTCGGGCCGACGACGCCGTCGGCCACGAGCCCCTTGGACTTCTGGAAGGCCCTGACGGCGCTCTGGGTGGCGGGACCGAAGGAGCCGTCGACAGAGACCTTGTGGCCGCGGGCGTTCAGCGTCTGCTGGAGCACCTTGACCTGGTCACCCTTGGCGCCGTACTGCAGAACGGGCACCAGCTTCGACCACGTCGCCGGGCCGACCGAGCCGTCCTGGGCAAGGCCCTTGGACTTCTGGAAGGCCTTGACGGCCTTCAGCGTGTCGGGGCCGAACGACCCGTCGACCTTGATCTTCAAGAAGCGCTGCAGGACCTTGACGCCCTCGCCCTTCGAGCCCTGCTTCAGGACGGGGAGGACCGAGGTCTGGGAGGTCGACATCGTCGCGACGGGCGCGGCCTCCGCGCTGTTGAGCGCGAGGCCGGCCGTGACTCCGAAGGAGAGGACGGTGGCACCGGCGAGGGCGACGAGCTTGTTCTTGATGGCCATGGCAGTTCTCCATTGGTCTGGGGGGACGGGGCCTGTTCGAGACCAACCCTGTCCCACCGAGGCTCCTTCCGCACCCTCCGTGGAGGTGGATTCTTCCGCCCTCTGAAGCGGAAGATTCCGCCCCTCAGCAGGAAGAACGGACAGACGCCCGTGGGACCTCCGGCGCTGGCCACCACGAGGTGGCGTTCAGCTCCAGCGCGGCGCGCGCTTCTCGTTGAACGCGGCGATGCCCTCGACGCGGTCGGGCGAGAACGCGGTCGCGACCCATCCTTCGTGCTCGAGGTCGAGGCCCTCCGAGATCGGCAGGTCGAACCCCTCGACCAGCGCGCGCTTCGCGTTGCGGGCGCCGATCGGCGACTTCGTCGCGATCACCCGGGCGAGCTCGACGGCGGCCGTCCGCGCCGAGCCGGCGGCCACGCGCCGGTCGACGAAGCCCATCGTCTCCCCCTCGGCCACGTCCAGGCGCCGGCCGGTGAAGATCACGTCGGCCGCCCTGTTGCGCCCGACCCGACGCGACAGGGTCTGCGTACCCCCGCCACCGGGGATCACCCCCACCCCCAGCTCCGGCAGCGCGAAGACCGCCGTCTCGGAGGCGACCACCAGGTCGCACATCAGCGCCAGCTCGAAGCCGCCACCCATCGCGAATCCCTCGACCGCGGCCACCGTCGGCATCGGCAGCGCACCCACGCCCCCGAAGCACGCACGGAACACCTCGCGCTGTTCGCGCAGCTGGTCGTCGGTGAAACAATTGCGCTCCTTGAGGTCGGCGCCCACGCAGTAGGCCTTCTCCAACGCGCTCGACAGGACCACGGCACGCACCGTGCGATCGGCGGCCAGCTCCTCGCACGCTGCGGCGATGGCACGCGCCTGCCGCGTCGACAGGGCATTCATCGCCTCGGGGCGGTTCATGACGAGCTCGACGACGTGCTCGCCGTGGCGTACCGACTCGATCATTCGGAGATCCTTCCCTCGCGCGGATCGGACTCCGAGTCGTGCAACAGCTCGTTGATGTCCAGGTGGACCTGCTCGACCCCTGGGATGTCGGGCAGCACCACGACGCCGGCCTCCGACGCCGTGTCCAGCTTCAGCGTGCCACAACCGAACAGCCGATCGGTGACGCTCTTCTCGTAGGAGACTGCGTTCACCTTCCGCAGCTGGATGTCGTGACCCGTACGATTCAGCACGCCCGCGCGGGTGATGATGCGACGATCGGTGATCGTGTAGGTCCTCGAGCGCCAGCGCATGAACGGCCCCACCAGGAACCACAGCAGCGCCGCGGCGCAGACCACACCGATGACGATCCAGCCGACCGTCGCGTACTCCGCCGGCAGCAGAACGCCGACCGCGATCCCGATGACGCACAGGGCCAGCACCGACAGCAACGGGACGTAGAACGCCTTCGGATGGGTGCGCAGGTGGTGCACGACGCGCTCGTCGGGTGCGATCCCGGAAGCCTTGACCATGGTCCGGAAGTTAGCAGCCGATCAGGCCGGACGCAGGTGCATCACGTCACCGGCGGCGAACGGTTGCTCACCGGCGGCGGTGCGCACCACGAGCGCGCCATCGGTGTCGATACCGGTCGCGACGCCCTCCACCACGTCGGTCTCGCTGCGGATGACCCGCACCTCACGCCCCAGCGTCACGCAAACGGCCTCGTACCGCTCCACCAGAGCCTGGGGATCGTCGACCCACAGGGCGTACGCCGCCGCGTACGCCTCGAGGACGTCACCGACCAGCGCGGTCTTGTCGACGTCAACCCCCTCCAACAGCAGCGACGTCGCCGTCGGCACCGGGAGCTCGTCGCGGCCCATCGACACGTTGATGCCCCACCCGGCCACCACCGTCGGACCCGTGGGCGTCTCCACGCGCTCGGCCAGCAGGCCGCACAGCTTCCGGTCCCCGACCAGGACGTCGTTGGGCCACTTCAGGCCCACGTCCAGCCCGGAGGCCCGGCGTACGCCCTCCAGCACGGCGACCCCCGTCATCAGCGGGATCCAACTCCAGCGCTTGAGCGGCACCTCGGGCCGCAGCAGGACCGACACGGCCGCCGAGACCCCCGGCGGTGTCGTCCACGCCCGCGCGAACCTCCCGCGGCCCGCCGTCTGGTTGTCGGTGACGAGCACCGTGCCGTGCGGCGCACCCGCCTGGGCGAGCGCCGCGAGGTCGGCGTTCGTCGAGCCGGTCGACGCCAGCACGTCGACCCTCGACCACATAGAACCCGGGCGCACGAGACGCTCGGCGAGGGCTGGGGCGCTGGGCGGAGGAGTGAGAGGCACGTCGCAGACCTTACCCATCGGTTTCCCTGTCGGGAGGCGTGATGCGGCGCTACTGTCGGGTCATGGACATCGACATCCACACCACGGCGGGGAAGCTGGCCGATCTGGATCGGCGCACCGAAGAGGCCGTCCACGCATTGTCGGAGGCCGCCATCGAGAAGCAGCACGCGAAGGGCCGCCTCACGGCCCGCGAGCGCATCGATGCCCTGCTCGACGAAGGCACGTTCGCAGAGCTCGACGAGTTCTCGCGACACCGCTCGGTCGCCTTCGGCATGGAGAAGAAGCGTCCCTACGGTGACGGCGTCGTCACCGGTGTCGGCGCCATCCACGGCCGCCCCGTCTGCGTGTTCTCCCAGGACGCCACCGTGTTCGGCGGTTCGCTGGGCCAGGTCTACGGCGAGAAGATCGTCAAGATCATCGACTTCGCCCTCAAGACCGGCTGCCCGCTCGTCGGCATCAACGAGGGCGGCGGCGCGCGCATCCAGGAAGGCGTCGTCTCACTCGGCCTCTACGGCGAGATCTTCCGCCGCAACACGCTCGCCTCCGGCGTCATCCCGCAGATCTCCCTGATCATGGGCGCCGCGGCCGGCGGCCACGTCTACTCCCCGGCGCTCACCGACTTCGTCGTGATGGTCGACCAGACCTCCCAGATGTTCATCACCGGCCCCGACGTCATCAAGACCGTCACCGGCGAGGACGTCTCGATGGAAGACCTCGGCGGCGGCCGCACCCACAACACCAAGTCGGGCAACTCCCACTACCTCGCCGCCGACGAGGCCGACGCGATCGACTACGTGCGCGACCTGTTGTCCCACCTCCCCCAGAACAACCTCGAGGACCCGCCGATCTACGGCGACGACGAGTTCGACCTGTCGATCACCGACCACGACCGCACGCTCGACACTCTCATCCCCGACTCTCCCAACCAGCCGTACGACATGCTCACGGTCATCGAGACCGTCATGGACGACGATGAGTTCCTCGAGACCTCCCCGCTGTTCGCGCCGAACATCATCACCGGTTACGGCCGCGTCGAGGGCCGCACCATTGGCGTCGTCGCCAACCAGCCCATGCACTTCGCCGGCTGCCTCGACATCGACGCGTCCGAGAAGGCCGCCCGCTTCGTCCGCACCTGCGACGCCTTCAACATCCCCGTCCTCACCTTCGTCGACGTCCCCGGGTTCCTGCCCGGCGTCGAGCAGGAGCACCAAGGCATCATCCGCCGCGGCGCCAAGCTCATCTACGCCTACGCCGAGGCCACCGTCCCCCTCGTCACCGTGATCACCCGCAAGGCCTACGGCGGTGCGTACGACGTCATGGGGTCCAAGCACCTCGGCGCCGACATCAACCTCGCCTGGCCCACCGCCCAGATCGCCGTCATGGGCGCCCAGGGCGCGGTCAACATCCTGTACCGCAAGGAACTCGCTGGCGCCGACGACCCCGACGCGCTGCGCGCCCGGCTGGTCCAGGAGTACGAGGACGAGCTCGCCAACCCGTACGTCGCCGCCGAGCGCGGCTACGTCGACCAGGTCATCCACCCCCACGAGACCCGCTCCGAGATCATCCGCATGCTGCGCCTCCTGCGCACCAAGCGCCAGACCCTGCCGCCCAAGAAGCACGGCAACATCCCGCTGTGACCGGCGTACGAATCAGGCAGAAGGAAACCGCATGAGCGAACCCACCGAGCCCACCAAGCCCGTCGTGGAAGTCGTCTCCGGCTCGCCCACCGAGGAGGAGCTGGCCGCGATCATCACCGTGCTGTCCGCCGCGTCGTCCGCCGACGGTCGCAGCCGCACCACCGACCTCCCCCGCGCCGGCGGCTGGAAGTCCTACTGGCGCGTCGTGCGCCGTGAGCACCGCCCCGGCCCCGCCGCCTGGAGGCACGCGATCCGGCGCGGGTAGTCCCGGCGCGCGCGACGCCCGCCTGGGAGTCCGCCTCCTGCGCGCTCACGTCCCGGGAGCGGGACTCGTCCCGCGAGCGAACGCCAGCAAGACGGGGAACGGTCGCAACCGGCGCCGGCGTACGACAGGTTGCGACTGTTCCGCCGCACGGCAGACGCGGCCGGTCGATCTGGCGGCCACCGGTCCGTCCCGGGGCAGATCTGTCGCAATCCGCCGGCCGGGGTGGCGTACGGCCCTCGGCGTCCCGAGTTGGGGGCATCCGAGGCGCGTTGCGGGCGCCCGGTACCTTGGGATGACGCAGGCTGCCGGGAGTGGCTCCGGTGGCCGCAACCGTTAGGACGACCATGAGTGCCGTTGACGACATCCTCCGCCAGATCCCGATGGACCAGCTCGCCGATCAGGTGGGCGAAGATCCCGCGACCACCGAGGCCGTGGCCGGTGAGGTCGTGCAGACCCTGCTCCACGGCATGTCCGCCAACGCCGAGGACCCCAACGGCGAGGCCTCGCTGGCCCAGGCCCTCGCCGAGCACGCACAGAGCCCGGTCATCGGCCGCGGCGTCGACCTCGCCGCCGTCGACCCCGCCGACGGCGAGGCGATCGTGCGCCACATCTTCGGTGCCCAGACCGGCAACGTCGTGCAGACGCTCGGCCAGGCGTCCCCCAAGGGCAGCTCCGACCTCATCGGCAAGCTCCTGCCGATCCTCGCCCCTATCGTGCTCGCCTACCTCGGCAAGCGCCTGTCGCAGAGCAACAGCCCCTACGGCGACGTCCTCGGCCAGATCCTCGGCGGTGCCCTGGGCGGGCAGGCCCAGACCCAGCATCAGGCCCCGCAGTCCGGCGGCTTTTCCCTCCCCGACATCCTCGGACAGGTTCTGGGCGGCCGGCGGGCCCCCCAGACCCATCAGGCCCCGCAGACCCAGCAGGCCCCGCAGCCGCAGGGCGGCGGCCTCCAGCAGGCCCCGGCCCAGCCGACCGGCGACGCGCCGCAGACGATTGACGTCGAGCAGCCGCAGGCCCAGCAGTCGCAGGCCGGGTCCCTCGGCGGCGACATCCTCGCCGAGATCCTCAAGGGCATGCTCGGCGGCGGCCGACGCTGACCCCACGATGACCCGCCTCGTCCTCGCCTCGGCCTCGCCCGCGCGCCTGTCCATCCTGCAGCGCGCGGGCGTGGAGCCAGACGTCGTCGTCTCCGGCGTCGACGAGGACGGGGTGGGCCACCACTCCCCCGTCGAGCTGGCCGGGATCCTGGCCGAGCGCAAGGGGTCCGCGGTCGCCGATCGGCTCGCAACCACCGACGACGTGCTCGTCATCGGGTGCGACTCGGTGCTCGAGCTCGACGGCCAGGCCCACGGCAAGCCCTACGAGCCCGCGGTGGCCGTGGAACGGTGGCGGGCCATGCGCGGACGCTCCGGTGTCCTCCACACCGGCCACCACCTCGTACGCCTCCACCAGGGCTGCCGCGACGCGGTCACCCGAACCGCCTCCACGAACATCCACTTCGCGGACGTCGACGACGCGGAGATCGAGGCGTACGTCGCCACCGGCGAACCCCTCCAGGTCGCTGGCGCGTTCACGATCGACGGGCTGGGCGGCGCGTACGTCACCCACATCGAGGGCGACCACCACAACGTGATCGGGCTGAGCCTGCCGCTCGTGCGCACCATGGCCGCCGACCTCGGCGTCGCCTGGCACACCCTGTGGCGCTAGCCGACCCGTCGGAACGTCAGAGCAGGGGTCGGACCCGACGCGTACGCCCCCTCCCAGGTCGCTCCCCCGGCCGCGCGTCGCACCACGAGCGAACCGTCGCCCTCGACGACGACCTGCCACCGGCCCTCCAGGGCCCGCTCCGCGACCCAGGGCCCCAAGACGTCGGCCGCAGGTGCGGCGAAGACGAGCGTGACCACGTTCGGCTGGTCGACGCGCTGCACGAGGCGGGTCGACGCCGGCAGCGCGAACTCCGACGGGCCGTTCACGAAACCCAGCTCGGCGAGGGTGTGGGAACCCTCCACCCGGGGGACCGCGACGGGCGACTGACGCGTCGTCGGCAGCACCGGCCCGGCGGCCCGCCCACAGCCAGCCAGGGCGAGCGAGACAGCCCCGGCGACGGCGACGGCGGTGAGACCCTTGACACGATGACCCGGCGTTCGCTGCAAATGCACGGATCCCACCGTAGTGGCGGTAGCCTCGGATCGTCATGACTACTCAGCCCAGCGTTCCCGCGCCCCCAGGTGAAGCCGAGCGCCCCAAGACGTATCTCCCCGCCGCGATCCGCGCCATGCGTCCGCGGCAGTGGATCAAGAACGTCCTCGTCTTCGCCGCTCCCCTGTCCGCCGGCGCACTGCTCGACGTCAACGTTGTGCTCAAGTGCATTCTGGCCTTCTTCGCGTTCTCGATGGCGAGCGCGACGATCTATTTGATCAACGACATCATGGACGTCGCCGAGGACCGCCTGCACCCGCGCAAACGGTTCCGTCCCATCGCGGCCGGCGAGCTCAAGGTCCCCACGGCGTGGGCGCTGTCGGTCGTGACCGCGGCGATCTCGCTGGGTCTCGGCTTCTGGACCGCGAAGATGCTCGGCGTGACGATCATCGTCTATCTGGTGCTACAGATCATGTACACGCAGTTCCTCAAGCACCAGCCGATCATCGACCTCGCCATGGTCGCGTCCGGCTTCCTCCTGCGCGCCATCGCGGGCGGCGTCGCCGCCGGCATCGAGCTGTCGTCGTGGTTCCTCCTGGTCGCCTCGTTCGGCTCGCTGTTCATGGTGGCCGGCAAGCGCTACTCCGAGATGGTCGCGCTGGGTGCCGACGCCGGCACGCGCCGCTCGCTGCAGGCCTACACGGTGTCCTACCTGCGCTTCGCCTGGCACCTGTCGGCGGCGGTCACGCTCGTGTCTTACTGTCTGTGGGCCTTCGAGCAGTCGCGACTCCACCCCGGCCTGTGGGGTGTGCCGTGGACGGTCCTCTCGATCGCCCCGCTGACGATCGGCCTGCTCCAGTACGCGATGGAGGTCGACAAGGGCGACGCCGGCGAGCCCGAGGACGTGGTGCTCAACCACCGCGCGCTGCAGATCATCGGCGTCATCTGGCTGGCCATCGTGGCCGTCGCCGTCTTCGCTCGCTGACCGTCGAACCCAGCACCACCACCACGATCCCGCCCGGCCCTCCGGGCGGGATCGCTGCGTCTCACGGGGAGTCGTAGCCGGCGACCACCTCGTCGAAGCGCCCCGCAGCGATGGCGTCGGGGTGAGGAGGAAGTACGCGCGCGCCGTCGTCCTCGGTGAAGAAGGGCCGCGTAGGGTTCCCCCATGGACCGACCTGTCGCCCTCATCACCGGAGCCACCCGCGGCATCGGCCGCGCCGTCGCCGACGACCTCGGCCGCGATCACCACGTGCTGGTCGGCGGCCGCTCGCCCCGGGACTGCGCGCGGGTCGCCGCCGGGCTGCCCGATGCGGAGCCGTGGGCCTGCGACCTGACCGATCCTCTGGCCGTCGCCGGTGCCGCGGCCACCGTCGCACGCCTCGACGTCCTCGTCCACAGCGCCGGGATCTCCCAGCTCGGCACCGTGGCCGACCTGACCCACGACCAGTGGGTCCGCACGCTCGCCGTCAACGTCGTGGCCGTCGCCGACCTCACCCGCGCGCTGCTGCCGGCGCTGCGCACCGCCTCCGGGCTCGTCGTCGCGCTGAACTCCGGAGCCGGGTTCACCGCGGGGCCGGGCGGGGGCGCGTACGCCGCGTCCAAGTTCGCCCTGCGCGCCCTGACCGCCGCGTTGCGCGAGGAGGAGCGCCCCCACGGCGTACGCGTCACCTCCATCCACCCCGGCCGCGTCGACACCGACATGCAGCGCGAGATCCAGGCCGAACTCGGCAACGCCGCCTACGACGGGGCGCGCTACCTCTCGCCCGCTGCCGTGGCCGCGGCCGTCCGCCTCGCCGTGGACACCCCCGACAACGGCGCGGTCGAGGAGCTGTCGATCCGGCCCTTGGCGCGCTGATCGACCACGCGGGCCCCCAGAAGGTGGGGATCGGCCGAGATGTCGTACGCGAGACGGGAACCGCGCTTGCACAGCAGCCTCCCGCGCTCTACCTTAGGCAAGCCTTATTTAGGCGAGCCTGACCTTAGGAGGCAATGGTGCTCGGGAACTTCCTCATCGGACTGCGCGAGGGGCTGGAGGCGTCCTTGGTCGTCAGCATCCTCGTGGCCTACCTGGTGAAGTCCGATCGCCGCCAGCTCCTCCCCCGCATCTGGGCCGGAGTCAGCCTCGCCGTCGCCATCTCCCTGGCGTTCGGCGCCGCCCTCACCTTCGGCCCGAAGGGCCTCACGTTCGAGGCCCAGGAGTTGATCGGCGGTGGGCTGTCGATCATTGCCGTCGGCTTCGTGACGTGGATGATCTTCTGGATGGCCACCGCCGCCAAGGCCCTGACGTCGGAGCTGCGCGGCAGGATCGACGCCGCGGCCGAGGGCGGCCGCATGGCTCTGGTGCTCGTCGCCGTCCTCGCCGTGGGACGCGAGGGCCTCGAGACGGCCCTGTTCCTGTGGGCGGCGACCAAGGCCGCCGCCGCCGACAGCGAGTCGACCGTCGAACCCCTCGTCGGCGCGGCCCTCGGGCTGGCGGTGGCCGTCCTGCTGGGCTGGCTCATCTACCGCGGCGCCATCCGCATCAACCTGTCGAAGTTCTTCACCTGGACCGGCGCGTTCCTGATCCTCGTCGCCGCCGGCGTGCTCGCGTACGGCGTCCACGACCTGCAGGAGGCCCGCTTCCTGCCCGGCCTCAACCACCTGGCCTTCGACGTCTCGCACATCATCCAGCCCGGCTCCGTGCTGGGCACCCTCCTCAAGGGCGTGTTCAACTTCTCGCCCGCCACCACCTGGCTCGAGGCGATCGCATGGGTGGCGTACGCCGTCCCCTGCACGATCGCGTTCTGGCTCAGGTCCCGTCCCGCGCCCAAGCCGGCGCCCGTCCCCGCTGGAGACCACGCATGATCCGCACCACCACGACCGTCGCGGCCATGGCCTGCGCCGGCCTGATCCTCACCGGCTGCACCGACAACACGGCCGCCTCGAAGCCCGCGGCGGGCGACCCGCGCGCATTCACCGTCGCCGCCTCCGACACCGAGTGCACGGTGAGCGCAGCCACCGCCCCGTCGGGCAAGCTGACGTTCACTGTCAAGAACAGCGGCACGAAGGTCAACGAGTTCTATCTGCTCGGCGCCGACGGGCTGCGCATCATCGGCGAGGTCGAGAACATCGGCCCCGGGCTGACCCGTGAGCTCGTGCTGGCCGCCCCGGCCGGGAAGTACTTCACCGCCTGCAAGCCCGGCATGGTCGGCGACGGGATCCGTGCCCCCTTCGAGGTCACCGAGTCGGGCGAGCAGGTCACCAGCTCCGACGACCAGGGGCTGGTCGACCAGGCCAACCAGCAGTACCAGCTCTACGTCAAGGACCAGACCGAGCAGCTGCTGGGCAAGACCGAGGCGTTCGCGGCGGCGTACAAGTCGGGCAAGGACGACGAGGCACGCACGATGTACCCCGACGCCCGCACCCACTGGGAGCGCATCGAGACCGTCGCCGAGAGCTTCGGCGACCTCGACCCGATGGTGGACGCCCGCGAGGCCGATCTCGAGGAGGGCCAGGAGTGGACCGGCTGGCACCGCATGGAGAAGGACCTGTGGCCCCAGCGCGCCGAGGGCTACAAGGCTCTCACGCCCGAGGAGCGCGCGAAGTTCGCCGATGATCTGGTCAAGAACACCAGGGACCTCTACGAGCGCACGCGGACGCTGACGTTCACCGCCGACTCGATCGCCAACGGCGCGAAGGGCCTCCTGGACGAGGTCGCCACCGGCAAGGTCACCGGCGAGGAGGAGTACTGGTCGCGTACCGACCTGTGGGACTTCCAGGCCAACGTCGACGGCGCCCGCGTCGCCTGGCAGGGGCTGCAGCCGCTGCTGAAGAAGAAGGACGCCGAGCTCGACGGACAGATCGCCTCCGACTTCGACAACCTTCAGAAGCTGCTCGACAAGCACAAGCAGGGAACCGGCTTCAAGACCTACGACAAGCTGAGCGAGGACGAGGTCAAGGAGCTCTCCGACGCCGTCAACGCCCTGTCCGAGCCGCTGTCGAAGCTCACCGCGGCGGTGATCTGACCATGAGCGACGAGCCCACCGGGTCCCCCACCAACCCGTCCCGCGTCTCGCGACGCGGGGTGATCGGTGCGGCGGCCGGTGGGCTCGCCGTGGCCGGTGCAGCGTTCGGCGGCGGGTTCGCCACCTCGCGCGCCACGGACGCCGCACCGGCCACCCCTCCCGGCCCCGCTCCGGCGTACCCCTTCCACGGCGAGCATCAGGCCGGCATCGTCACCGAGGCCCAGGACCGCCTCCACTTCGCGTCTTTCGACCTGACGACCGACTCCCGTGACCGCGTCGTCCGCCTGCTGCAGCGCTGGACCGAGGCCGCCGCCCGCCTCACCCAGGGCGGGTACGCCGGCCCCAAGGGCCCCACGTCCGGCGGGTACGACCTGCCGCCGGACGACACCGGCGAGACGATCGGCCTGCCCGCCTCCGGCCTGACGCTGACATTCGGGTTCGGCCCGAGCCTGTTCACCACCGCCGACGGCCGCGACCGCTTCGGGCTGGCGGCGAGGCAGCCCGAACGGCTCCAGCGGTTGCCGAAGTTCCCCGGGGACAACCTCGACCCGCGCCAGAGCGACGGAGACCTGTGCGTCCAGGCGTGCGCCCACGACCCGCAGGTCGCCGTCCACGCCATCCACAACCTCGCCCGAATCGCGATGGGCACCGCCGGCCTTCGGTGGTCGCAGCTCGGCTTCGGGCGCACCTCGTCGACGTCCCAGACCCAGCAGACCCCACGCAATCTGTTCGGCTTCAAGGACGGCACGGCCAACCTCAAGGCCGAGGAGACCGACGGGCTGGCGAAGCACCTGTGGGTGCCGGCCGGGCGCGACCCGCGCGAGGACTGGCTCGCCGGCGGCACCTACATGGTCGCCCGCCGCATCAACATGCACATGGAGACGTGGGACCGCGAGTCGCTGCGCGGCCAGGAACGGATCATCGGCCGCACCAAGCTCGAGGGCGCCCCCATGTCGGGGGGCACGGAGTTCGACATGCCCGACTTCCAGCGCGCCGGGCGCGGCAACAAGCCCCTCATCGACCCGGCGTCTCACGTCGCACTGGCCCATCCGGCAAACAACGACGGCGTACGCATGCTGCGCCGCGGCTACAACTTCGTCGACGGCTCCAACGAGCTGGGCCGCATGAACGCCGGCCTGTTCTTCATCGCCTACGTCACCGATCCACAGACCCACTACGTGCCCATGCAGAACCGCATGGCGAAGTCGGACCTGCTGCAGGAATACCTCCAGCACACCGGCTCGAGCCTGTGGGCGATCCCGCCGGGCGTACGCGAGGGCGAGTATGTGGGTCACCGGCTGTTCGCCTGAGTTCCCGGGGCCTCGGCCAGCCATCCGATCAGGACACCTGGCGATCATCAACGACGATGCTCAGTGCAGCTGGGCGCAGGTGACGTCGATCGACACCGGCCTGACGCCGCCCTGCCCTGTGGGCGCACCCCGCCCGTCGACCTCGACGACCTCTGCGTTGACCATGAACCGCAGGCCCTCGCGGGTCGTGGCGGTCGTCCCGAGACCGCGCTCGGTGCTCGCCACCCAGGCGGCCCGGCCGTCCTCGGCGACGCGTACCTCGACCGCCTCCGCGAGCATCTGGTCCCGGACGACGACTCGGGCGGTGCCCCCGGGGGTGCGCAGGTCGATGGTGTTGTCGTAGCCGACCACGGTGCAGCGCACCGACGTGGCGCGCCGACTGGAGCCGTCGACGGTGACCGTGCCGGTGCTGGTCACCGAGCACCCGGCCACGACGAACAAGACCGCGCAACCCCAGGCAAGGGCGCGCGGTCTGGTTCGGTTCAGCACCTGATCAAGTCTGGCACATCACACCGGGGGCACCCCGTGGTGACGGGTCGAGAAGTGACGGTCCTTGGTCGCGGCGGCCGCGAAGCGGGCGACGAGCTCGCCGCGCACCTCACCCGGCTCGATGATCCCGTCGATGACGAGGTCGGCGGCCAGACGCAGCACGTCGATGTCGACCTCATAATCGCGGCGCAGCTGCTCGACGTACGCGTCCCGCTCGGCCGGGTCGTCGATCGCCTGGATCTTGTTGGCGTAGACGGCGTTGACGGCGGCCTCGGGGCCCATGACGGCGATCTTGGCCGTCGGCAGCGCGAGGCAGGCGTCGGGCTCGAACCCCGGACCGCACATGGCGTACAGGCCGGCGCCGTAGGCCTTGCGCACCACCAGCGAGATGCTGGGCACGGTGGCCTGGGCCATCGCGGTGATCATCTTCGCGCCGTGGCGGATGATGCCCTGCTTCTCGACCTCGGAGCCGATCATGAAGCCCGGCACGTCGGCCAGGTAGAGCAGCGGAATGTTGAACGCGTCGCACAGCCAGATGAAGCGCGCGGCCTTGTCGGCGGAGTCGACGAACAGGACGCCACCTTTGACCGCCGGCTGGTTGGCGACGATGCCGACGGGCTGGCCCTCCAGGAGGCCGAAGCCGGTGACGAGCTCGGGCGCGAACAACGGCTTCATCTCGAAGAACGAGTCCTCGTCGATGATCGCCTCGATGACCGTGTTGATGTCGTAGCCCACCGACTCCGACATCGGCACCAGGTCGTCGGCGAACGGGCGGGCGGCCTGCCCCGCGTCGTAGGACGGCGGGCGTTCGCGCCAGTTCTGGGGCATGTAGGTGAAGTAGTGCTTGGCCTGCTCGATGGCGTCCTCGTCGTCGGAGGCGAGCAGGTCGCCACAACCCGACACCGACGCGTGCATGCGCGCGCCGCCCATCTCCTCGAGCGTCACCTTCTCGCCGACGACCATCTCGGCCATGCGGGGCGAGCCCAGGTACATCGACGCGTTCGCCTCGACCATGATCACGACATCGGTGAAGGCCGGGATGTACGCGCCGCCCGCGGCCGACGGGCCGAACAGGCAGCAGATCTGCGGCACCTTGCCCGACAGGCGGACCTGGTTCTTGAAGATCTTGCCGGCACCACGGCGGCCCGGGAACAGCTCGACCTGATCGGTGATGCGGGCGCCGGCGGAGTCGATGAACCAGAAGATCGGCAGCTCGTCGCGCAGCGCGACCTCGGTGATGCGGATGATCTTCTCGACCGTGCGCGCACCCCACGAGCCGGCCTTGACCGACGGGTCGTTGGCCACCACGAGGGCCGGGCGGCCGTCGACGAGGCCGCGACCGGTCAGCACGCCGTCCGCGGGCAGTCCCTTGGCCTGGGCGTTGGCGAGCTGGCCGTCCTCGACGAAGGTGCCCTCGTCGAACAGGATGTTGATGCGGTCGCGGACGAACAGCTTGTTCTGCGACGCCAGCTTCTCGGCGGCCTTCGCCGGCGGGGCGAGTGTCAGCTCTCGGGCAGCGCGGATGGAGGCGGCATCACTGATGCCGGCGGGCCGGGTCTCGATCACAGGACTGATCCAATCATTCGACCGGCAGGCCCATGCCGCGGGCGATGAGCATGCGCTGGACCTCGGAGGTGCCCTCGCCGATCTCGAGGATCTTGGCGTCGCGGTAGAAGCGCGCGACCGGGTATTCCTCCATGAAGCCGTAGCCGCCGAAGATCTGCGTCGCGATGCGCGTCGCGGAGACGGCCGCCTCGGACGTGTAGAGCTTTGCGATGGCGGCGGCACGCTTGAAGGAGGCGATCTGGGCCTGGGTCTTGGAGCCGTGATCGATGGCATCCTTCTGGGCGGCGGCAGAGTAGGTCAGCAGGTGGGCCGTGTGGACCATGACGTCGAGGTCGGCCAGCTGGAAGGCCACGCCCTGCTTGCGGCCGATGGGCGCGCCGAAGCTCTTGCGGTCCAGCGCGTATTCCAGCGCCATGTCGCGGCAGGCGCGGATGCAGCCCAGGGCGAGCGCCGAGATGGCGACGCGGCCGTCGTCGAGCGTCGACAGGAACTGTCCGTAGCCCTTGCCGCGGGCGCCGAGCAGGTTCTCCTCGGGGACGCGGCAGTTCTCGAACGTGAGCGGGTGGGTGTCGGAGCTGTGCCAGCCGAGCTTGTGGTACGCCGGCTCCACCGTGAAGCCCTCGGTGCCGTTGGGGACCGTGATGGCCGAGATCTCGGGCTTGCCGTCCTCGCGCGTGCCGGTGCGAGCGGTGACGGTGACGACCGAGGTGATGTCGGTGCCGGAGTTGGTGATGAACTGCTTCGAGCCGTTGATGACCCACTGGCCGTCGACGACGTCGGCGCGCGTCTTCGTCGCGCCGGCGTCGGAGCCCGCCTCGGGCTCGGTGAGGCCGAAGCCTGCGAGCGTCTTGCCGGCGATCAGATCGGGCAGCCAGCGCTCCTTCTGCTCCTGCGAGCCGAAGGTCGCGATCGGGTTGATGCCGAGGCCGACGGCGGCCTCGAGCGTGATGCCGAGCGCTTGGTCGACCTTGCCGAGCTCCTCGATCGCGACGCAGAGCGACGTGAAGTCGCCGCCGCCGCCGAACTCCTCGGGGGCGTGGAGGCCGAACAGGCCCATCTCGCCCATCTGCTTGACGACCTCGAGGGGGAAACGGCCCTCGGCGTCCCACTTGGCGCAGTGGGGGGCGACCTGCGTACGCGCGAAGTCGGCGACGGACTCGCGGAAGTCGTTGTGCTCCTGCGAGAGCTGGAACGAGGGCTCGGACATGCTGGTGCTCCTTGGGTCGACAGGTGACGCCGGTTCAGCGCGTGATGTGGCTCACCTCGGAGAAAACGTAGGGTGTCCTAGTATTTCTGACAACCCCCGAAATCGGGTGCAGGAAAAGGCCGACCTTTCTTCCAGATGGTCAGCGGCGGGCGCATACTGAGCAGGTGAGTACGCAGACCGAGGCACCCGCGCCGTCGCCCTCCAACACCCCCGCGGCGTCCTCCCGCCACAATCCGCAGGGTAAGGGCTTCGGTCTCGCGCTCGCCGCGCTCGGCGTCGTCTTCGGCGACATCGGCACCAGCCCCCTCTATTCGCTGCAGACGGTGTTCAGCATCGAGCACAACACCGTCGACCCCTCCCCCGGTGACGTGTACGGCGTCATCTCGATGGCGGTGTGGGCGATCGTGCTCATCGTCACCGTGAAATACCTCGCGCTGGTCATGCGCGCCGACAACGAGGGCGAGGGCGGCATTCTCGCCCTCGTGTGGCTGCTTCGCGACAAGCTGGGCGACACCAAGAAGCTCGCGGGCATCGCCCTGATGATGGGCATCGTCGGCGCCTCGCTGTTCCTGGGCGACAGCATGATCACCCCCGCCATCTCGGTCATGTCGGCCGTGGAGGGCATCACGGTCGGCCACCCGGGCCTCGAGGGCATCGTCATGCCCGTCTCGATCGCGATCCTGGTCGTCCTCTTCGTCGCCCAGCGCTGGGGCACGGGTCGGGTCGGTCGAGCCTTCGGCCCCGTCATGGCTCTGTGGTTCCTCACCCTGTTCGCCCTCGGCCTGCCGCAGGTGATCGCCCACCCGCAGATCCTCGGCGCACTGTCGCCCCACCACGCGTGGGTCTTCATGATCTCCCGCCCGTGGGTGGCCTTCATCGCCATGGGCGCGGTCGTCCTCACGATCACCGGCGCCGAGGCCCTGTACGCCGACATGGGCCACTTCGGGCGTACGCCCATCCGCCGCGCGTGGTTCGCGATGGTACTCCCGGCACTGCTGGTGAACTACCTGGGCCAGGGCGCCATGCTGCTGGATGATCCCCGCAAGATCGACAGCCCGTTCTTCCATCTCGCCCCCGCCTGGGCGCAGGTGCCGATCGTCGTGCTGGCGACCGTCGCCACGGTCATCGCGTCTCAGGCGGTCATCTCAGGCGCCTTCTCGGTCGCCCAGCAGGCCCAGCGCCTGTCGCTGCTGCCGCGCCTGACCATCAAGCACACGTCGAGGGAGGAGGGCGGCCAGATCTACGTGCCGGCGGTGAACTGGATCCTGTTCGCCGGCGTCCTCACGCTCATCCTCGTCTTCGGCACCTCGGCCCACCTCGCGTCGGCGTATGGCCTGTCGGTGACCGGCACGCTCATCCTCGAGATGCTGCTGTTCCTTTTCCTCGCCCACCACGTGTGGGAGTGGGCCTGGTGGAAGATCGCCCTGGTCGGCGTGTTCATCGGCGGCATGGAGGCCGTGTTCTTCGCCGCCAACCTCATGAAGCTGTTCTCCGGCGGCTGGGTCCCGCTGGTCATCGCCGGCGTCGCGATCACCATCATGCTCACGTGGCGCCGAGGAGCCGCCATCGCCACCCAGCGCCGCGAGGCCGTCGAGGGACCGCTGCCGGGCTTCCTCGAGAAGGTCCGTCGCGGTGGCGTCGACCGCATCCCGGGCGTGGCGGTCGTGCCCCACCCGAACAGCACGACCACTCCGCTGGCGCTCAAGACCTCGGTCGAGGTCTTCGGCACCCTGCCGGAGACCGTCGTGCTCGTCTCGATCGTCCAGGAGCCAGTCCCCCACATCCGCCACGTCGACCGCGTCGAGGTCAGCGACCTGGGCGACCCGCGCGACGGTGTGTGGCAGGTTTCCTACCACGTGGGGTTCAACGACAGCCCCCACATCCCCGCGGCGGTCGAGTGGGCCACGCGGCAGTTCCCCGAGCTCGACTTCGACCCGTTGCAGGTGCACTTCCTCCTGTCGGTCGCCGACCTGCGGCCCGACCCCGACAGCCCGATGCCGCTGTGGCAGGAGCGCATCTTCCTGACGCTCTCGGCGAACTCGGCCCGGCGCACGCAGGTGTTCAGCCTGCCTCCGGACCGCACGATCGTGATGGGTTCGCAAGTCCGGGTCTGAGCCGGTCAGATCCAGTCGGCCTTCTTCAGCGCCGCATACATGAGGACGGTGGACACCAGGATCGCGCCGAGCGAGAAGTAGACGCCGATCGGCTGGCCGTCGCCCGGGAACGGCACGTTCTGGCCGAACCACCCGGTGATGGCGGTGGGCACGGCGATGACGGCGGCCCATCCGGCGAGCTTCTTCATGACCAGGTTGAGCTGGGCGTCCTGGAGCGACAGGTTGGTCTCGAAGATCGACCCGACCACGTCGCGCAGCGACTCGGTCCACTCCGAGGCGCGCATCACGTGGTCGTAGAGGTCCTGGTAGTAGCCGTCGAGCTCGTGCCCGTGGGCGTGCTCGCCGCCGAACCGCATCACGGCGTTGACGACCTCACGCATCGGCAGGACGACCCGCCGGAGCTCGACGAGCTCCTTGCGCAGCCGGTAGACGCGCTGCTGGATCTGCCTGCGCGAGCGCGCCCCGGGCGCGAAGAGCTCGTCCTCGAGGTCCTCCGCGGCGTCGTCCATCTGTTGGATGGTGTCGAAGTGTCCGTCGACGACGACGTCGAGCAATCCGTGGACCAGCGCTCCCGGGCCGAGCCCCAGCAGGGCCGGGTCCTCGGCCCAGCGGGCCTCCACCGGCGCCGTGTCGAAGTGGGCCCCGTCGGTCTCGGGACGGATCGTCAGCAGGGCGGTCGGCAGGACGAACCCCGAGACACGCGCGACGTGGAGGCGCGAGTCGTGCGCCTCGCCCCCGCCGCCGGGATCACCCAGCCGCGTCCCGTACGCAGTGAAGAACGTGTGGGAGCGGTGGCGAGTGGCCTTGGGCCGCTCCCCCGGGGCCACCGCGTCCTCCAGCGCATGGCGGTCGAGCCCCAGCTGGTCGGCCAGCACCGCCAGCTGTGCCGGGTCGGAGTCGTCCAGGTCGACCCAGACAAGGGTCTCGGGATCGGTCACCAGGCCATGGACGGCCTCGATCTCCTGGGGGCAGTCGACCTGGTGGCCGTCGCGCCATGCGACGATGCGTACGCGTGCACTCACCCGACCAGTCTGCACCCGTTCACTCATCGCTCGCGGTGCACATCCGCGGGCCGACCTCACGCCCGAGCGCCGACTGGGCGGCGTCGTACGGCTCGGTCGTGCGCGTCACGACAAGCACCGGCTCAGCCCGCGTCCCGCTCCGACCCGTCACCCAGCCACGGCGCGAAGCCGTCCTCGCGGCCGATCCACTCGGCCACGCGCGTGGCCTCGAAGTCGGTCATCACGACATCGGCGAGGGCCCGCTCGATGCGGCCGCGCTCATCGGGGTCGATGCCGGTGATGACCAGCCGCGTGTGCGGCGTGCCGCTCCCCCACATGCCCGCCGAGCCGAGCGACAGCTGGCCGCCCGAGCCGCCCCACACACAGACCTGCTGGGGACGCGTCGGCAGGTCGTCGCCGAAGACGTCGTCGAAGACGGTGAACGGGTCGACGACGCCTCTGGGGTTTGGGAATCTTTGTGAATCTGATTATCATTAGCCTTTCTGTCCGTGCAACCTGTATCCCTACGAACCACCGAGGAGGACCATGTCCGCCCGTTGCCAGGTCACCGGCGCCGTGCCGGGGTTCGGCCACAACGTGCCGTGGTCGAAGAAGAGGACCAAGCGTCGCTTCGACCCGAACATCCAGCGCAAGCGCTACTTCGTACCCAGCCTGGGCCGCAACGTCACGCTCACCGTGTCGGCCCGCGGCATCAAGACCATCGACCAGCGCGGCATCGACGCCGTCGCCCGTGAGCTCATCGCCCGAGGGGAGAAAATCTGATGGCCAAGCGCTCCGACGTCCGCCCCATCATCAAGCTCCGGTCCACCGCCGGGACCGGTTACACCTACGTCACCAAGAAGAACCGCCGCAACGACCCCGACCGCCTCGTGCTCATGAAGTACGGCCCGATCGTCCGACGGCACGTCGAGTTCAAGGAGCAGCGCTGATGGCCAAGAAGTCCAAGATCGCGCGCAACCAGCAACGAGCCGCGCTCGTGGAGCGGTACGCCGCCCGCCGCGCCCGGCTCAAGGCCGTCATCGACGCGCCCGACACCCCGTGGGACGAGCGCATGGAGGCGGTACACAAGCTGTCGAAACTGCCGCGCAACTCCTCCCCCACGCGCCTGCGCAACCGCGACTCCGTCGACGGGCGCCCCCGCGCGTACATCCGCAAGGCGGGCATCTCCCGCGTGCGGTTCCGCGAGATGGCCCACCGGGGCGAGCTGCCGGGCATCACGAAGTCGAGCTGGTGATCCCATGGCCGTCCCCAAGCGCAAGATGTCCCGCTCCAACACCCGCCACCGCCGGGCCCAGTGGAAGGCCAAGGCCCCCGACCTGGTCCCGATCCGCGTGCAGGGCAAGGAGATCCGCGTGCCCCGGCGGCTGGTGCGCGCCTACCAGGAGGGTCTGATCGATCCCGACCGGTGACGGTGGGCCGACCAGCGCCTACAGTGACGGGATGGGCATCGACGTGAACGCGAACGTCGGCGAGTCGTTCGGCATCTGGTCCCGGGGTGACGACGACGCGCTGTGGAAGCACGTGACGACCGCCGCCGTCGCGTGCGGCTTCCACGCCGGCGACGCACCGACCATGCGGCGGTGCGTCGACCGGATCGTGGAGCACGACCTGCGGCTGTGCGGCCTGGTCGGCTACCGCGATCTGGCCGGCTTCGGCAACCGGTTCCTCGACGTGGCCCCCGACGAGCTCGCCGCCGAGGTCGTCTACCAGCTGGGCGCCCTCGACGGGCTCGCGCTCGTCGCCGGCGGCAACCTCAGCGCCGTGCGGCTGGCCGGGGCGCTGGGCACCACCACCGACAAGGCCCAGGTCGAGGCGGTCGTCGCCGCGGTAGCCGGCTACGACCCGAAGCTGGTGCTGCTCACCGCCTCGGACGCGTACACCCGCGCCGCCACCGCGCGCGACCTGCCCGTCCAGCGCGAGGTGGAGGCGACGCCCGACCCCGCGGCCGCCGTCGCCGCCGCGAAGCGTGGGCGCGTCCAGACCGTCCACGTGACGGCGGCCAACGCTGCCCGCGTCGCCGGCCTGCTGAAGGCCTGACCCGCCGCGCCGCCGGCGCTGGCCAAACCGGCGAGCGGGGCCAAACCGGCACGCGGGGCCAAACCGGCGCGCGGGGGCTGCGCGGGTGACGCTCCGCGGCTGGGACGGCGCACCGGCGGCCCGCTGGTCCCGTGGGTTCGCGCCGTCTTCACGCCGCTTCCGCGCCTCCCGCCTCCGCCCCCCACGCTTCGCCCGCCGTTGCCCGGCGCGCCGTGCTCGATCGTCCGTTCTCGGCCGCGACGAGCCCGCAGACCTGCTGGGATCTCCGGATCGGGGACGATCGAGCACGCCCCGGGCCTCGAGCGCTGCCACCAGCCGCCCAACCCCGCGGCGCACAGTCACTCCCGGACGTGTCCAATCGCCCCCGATACAGACCCATCCCGGGTCTTGGGGCGTGCCGCGGCCACGAGCGGACAATCGGGCACGGCACTCACCGGCCCAGCAGGGCCACCAGCTCCATCCAGGCGCCCGGGTCGACCTCGCCCTGGCCGGTCTCGAGGGAGGAGACCATGAGCGCAAGGGCGTCGGCGGCGCCCTCGAGGTGCTCGGGGTCGTCGACGCCGACGATGCGGCCGATCGTGAGGAATCCCGTCATGGCCGCCGACAGCGCGAGCGCGACCGCCCCCGGGTCGACGTCGGGCCGCAGTGCGCCGCCCTCCTGCAGCGCCACCACGTAGGCCACCAGCGCCACGTGCCGCGCCCGGTAGCGGTTGTCCTCGACCTGCGCCACGTAGGAGCCCAGGACCGCGCGGTCGTCGAGCAGCGCCGCCGACATCAGCCGGTCGGTGACCATGGCGACGACCATCCGCCGGTAGGCCTCCCCCAATCCGGGCGGAGGCCCGGCCCGGCGTACGCGGCCCGCCAGCCGCCGCATCGAGCGCCGCAGCAGCTCGTCGACGATGGCGTCCTTCGACTCGAACTCCAGGTAGACCGCGCCCTTGCCGATGCCCACCCGGGCCGCGACCTCGGCGACGGTCATCGCGTCGAAGCCGACGTCGAGCACCATCGCCTCGGCCACGTCGAGGATGCGGCGGCGCCGTTCGGGAATCAGCGGACGCGGCACACGCGCCCCAGGAAGGTCGAGACAGCCTCGAGCGTCTCGCGGGGGGCGTCACGCTGCACCCAGTGCCGTCCGCCCGGGACGACCACCAGCTCGGCATCGGCGAGCCGGTCGGCCGCCTGGCGCGCCCAGCGCAGCGGGACGCCGGGATCCTTCTCCCCGTGCACGAGCAGCACGGGGCAGCCCAGCTCGCCCAGGCGGTCCCGATAGTCGGTACGCAGCCCGCGGAAGGTCACCTCGCCCAGCTGCCACTGCTGGAAGTACTTCGCCGAGTCGCCGCGCAGGGCCCCGACCAGCAGCTCGTCGAAACCGGCGGGGAAGGCAGCCGGGTCACGCACCAGCGACGACATGGACGCCCGCACCAGCCGGGGGCTGCGCGCGATCGTCCGGGTGGCCCAGGGCCCGAGCCGCGACCACACCCACAGCGCGGCCGCGCCCTGCGCCCACCGCCCCATCCCGGGCATGAGGCCATAGCTGCCCAGCAGGACCAGCCCGGGCACCGGCCGCCCGGCCGCGGCGCGCCGCAGCGCAAGTCCCAGGGACACCCCGCCGCCCATCGACAGCCCGCCGACGACGGCGTCCTCAAGCCCGAGGGCGTCGACGAACTCGGCCGCGCGGGCCTCCAGCTCCGCCTGGCCCTGGCGGCCCTTCGGCGGCCCGCTGTGGCCGTACCCGGGGGCGTCGGGTGCGTACGCGGCATAGCCCCGCTCGGCGAGCGGGTCGAGCAGGCCGCCCCAGGAGAGCTCGGCGGAGTCGGCGCCGCCGCCGTGCAGGAGCACCAGCCGCCCGCGCGGGGTGCCGGCGGGTTCGGCGACGAGGTACGAGACCGCCGCCCGGTCGAGCGGGACCACCCGTCGTTCCATCGGACACCTCCTGAGCACCTTCGTTGTGACCAATTGACTCCTTCGGTCACTAAAAGTCAACCCGTTCTCCTGCGTGTCGCCGCGTACGCGCCCTAGAGTGACGAGAGCAACCCCGATCAAGGAGGATCCATGGCCCTGTCCAAGGTGCTCATCGCCAACCGCGGCGAGATCGCCGTCCGCGTCATCCGCGCGGCGCGCGACGCCGGTATCGGCTCCGTGGCCGTCTACGCCGACCCCGACGCCGACTCGCTGTTCGTGAAGCTCGCCGACGAGGCGTACGCGCTGAACGGCGCCACGCCCGCCGAGACCTACCTCGACGTGCAGAAGATCCTCGACGTCGCCAAGCAGTCCGGCGCCGACGCGGTCCACCCCGGCTACGGCTTCCTCGCCGAGAACGCCGACTTCGCCCAGGCCGTCCTCGACGCCGACCTCGTCTGGATCGGCCCGCCCCCGTCGGCCATCGACGGCCTCGGCGACAAGGTCAAGGCCCGCCACATCGCCCAGAAGGCCGGTGCCCCGCTGGTCCCCGGCACGCCCGACCCGGTCAAGGACGCCGACGAGGTCGTGAAGTTCGCCGAGGAGCACGGCCTGCCGATCGCCATCAAGGCCGCCTTCGGCGGCGGCGGCCGCGGTCTGAAGGTCGCCCGCGAGTTGAACGAGGTCGCCGAGCTCTTCGAGTCGGCCACGCGCGAGGCCGTCACCGCGTTCGGCCGCGGCGAGTGCTTCGTCGAGCGCTACCTCGACAAGCCCCGCCACGTCGAGACCCAGTGCCTCGCCGACCAGCACGGCAACGTCGTGGTCGTCTCGACCCGTGACTGCTCGCTGCAGCGCCGCCACCAGAAGCTCGTCGAGGAGGCCCCCGCGCCATTCCTGTCCGACGACCAGATGAAGACCCTCTACGAGTCGTCGAAGGCCATCCTGAAGGAGGCTGGCTACGTCGGCGCCGGCACGTGCGAGTTCCTCGTCGGCCAGGATGGCACGATCTCGTTCCTCGAGGTCAACACGCGCCTCCAGGTCGAGCACCCCGTCTCCGAGGAGGTGACCGGGCTCGACCTCGTCCGCGAGATGTTCCGCATCGCCGACGGCGAGGAGCTCGGCTACGACGACCCGGAGGTCCGCGGCCACTCGATCGAGTTCCGCATCAACGCCGAGGACGCCGGCCGCAACTTCATGCCCGCCCCGGGCACCCTGACCGATTGGCACGCGCCGGCCGGACCGGGCGTCCGCGTCGACGAGGGCTACCTCACCGGCATGACCGTCCCCGGCTCGTTCGACTCGCTCGTGGCGAAGGTCATCGTCAGCGGCGCGACCCGCGAGCAGGCCATCCAGCGCTCCCGCCGCGCTCTGGCCGAGACGATCATCGATGGCATGCCCACGGTCGTCCCGTTCCACAAGGCGGTGCTCGAGGACCCGGCCTACGTCGCGGCCGACGGCGACTTCAAGGTCCACACCCGCTGGATCGAGACCGAGTTCGACAACCAGATCGAGCCGTACGCCGGCGGCGGCACCGGGGCTCCCGAGGCCGAGGAGAAGACGTCCGTCGTCGTCGAGGTCAACGGCAAGCGTGTCGAGGTCAAGCTCCCCGCGAGCCTCGGCTCGATGACCGCCGGCAAGGCGAGCGGCAAGAAGCCGCCGAAGCGCCGACGCTCCGGCTCGGCCGCCTCGGCCGCCTCCTCGGAGTCGCTCACGTCCCCGATGCAGGGCACCATCGTCAAGGTCGCCGTCAGCGACGGCGACATGGTCAACGAGGGCGACCAGATCGTCGTCCTCGAGGCCATGAAGATGGAGCAACCGCTGAACGCCCACCGCTCCGGCAAGGTCACCAAGCTGGCCGCCGAGGTCGGTGTGACGGTCTCCAGCGGCGCGGTCATCTGCGAGATCGTGGACGCGGAGGGCTGACCCCTCGGCGAATCTGACCCCGGGCCGCTTTCCCAGATTCAAGAATCTCCTGTGAAAGCGGCCCATCGCTGTCTTTCTGCGGTCGGGCGCAGGAAGATGGCGGGCGTGACGGGATTCGTGATGCTTGCTGCCCTCGTGGCGATCGCAGCCTGCGTCCTCGTGGTGCGGTGGCACCTGGCGACGCGGCGCGTTCGCGTCACCGAGGCCGAGCTTGCCGACCAGCTCGCCGCCGCCTCCCGCGCCGCGTCCGAGGACGTCACCCTGTTCACCGAGGAGCTCGACACCGCCCAGGTCGAGGTCGAGCAGCGGCGCCTCGACGAGTCCGCGGCCCGCGCGCTGTGGCGCGCCCGACGCGCCTGCGGCGAGGCACGCAGCGCCCTCGACCGGGTCGCCCGGCCCGAAGACCTCGCGCTCGTCACCCGCACGCTCGCCGAGGGCCGTTTCGCCTTGGCGTACGCGAGGTCGCGACTGCGCGGCGGCCCGCGACCCGAGCGCTGCACCCCCTGCTTCTTCAACCCGGCCCACGGCCCGTCGACCGCCGAGGTCCTCTGGGCCCCCGCCGGCGAGGACGCGCCCCGCATGGTGCCCGCTTGCGCGGCCGACGCCGCGCGGGTCAGCGAGGGCGCGCTGCCGAACATCCGCACCGTCCCCGTGGGCGTCGAGAGACTCCCCTACTGGGCCGCCGGCCCCGCGTTCGAGGCGTACGCCGAGGGTTACCAGAGCGCCTGAGAGCGCCCTCCCCAAGGATGTTCCCCGGACGGAATTCTCCGAGGAACCTTCCACCCTTCCGGCCGTTTCCCGTGGCGTCGCCGACCCCTAACTTCTGAGGTGTTCCCGCTCCCCCCGCGCAGAGACCTCCCAGGAGTAGACATGAAGAAGCAGCTCGTCGCCGGCGCCGCCGCCCTCGCCCTCGCCGTCGGTGGCGGAGTCGCCACCGCGACCGTGCCCGGCCTGATCGACTCGGCCGCGGCCAAGAACTACTCACGTTCCGCCTACGGCTCGAACCCGCACGCGGGCAAGAACCCGAACGCCCAGAACGGCTGGGGCCCTGCCGCGTGGCCCAATTGCCCCTCCGCCTCCCAGATGGCGACCGCCCAGTCGAAGTCCGGCGACAAGGCCGTCGTGCGCAGGGAGCTCGCCCCGCTGGTGTCCGAGCTGATGACCCGCACCGAGGCCATGGGCTACAACATCCGGATGTCCGGCGGCTTCAACTGCCGACCGATCCGCGGCTCGAAGACGATCCCCTCGAACCACTCGAAGGGCAAGGCCGTCGACATCAACTGGGACAAGAACCCGATGGGCAGCAAGTTCGTGTCCGACATCCCGCCGGCGGTCGTGAAGATGTGGGAGGAGGCAGGCTTCTACTGGGGCGGCCGCTACTCGGGTCGTCCCGACGCCATGCACTTCGAGTACGTCCTCCCGCCCTCGGCCGTCCAGGGCAAGCTCAACGCGCTGCGCGGCAAGAACGGCCCGAAGCCCACGACGAAGCCGACCTCCAAGCCGACCACCCCGGCCAGCTGTGACTTCGCCAAGACCGACCAGAAGGTCTGGCAGAAGAACTCGCGCAACGACGCCGCCTCGGTCAAGGAGGTCCAGTGCCGGCTGAACGCGCGCGGTCACAAGCTCGTGGTCGACGGCAAGTTCGGCCCGAAGACCGACGCCGCGGTCCGTTCCTTCCAGCGCTCCCACGGCCTGGCCGCTGACGGCATCGTCGGCCCGAAGACCTGGGCGAAGCTCAACGGCTGAGCGACAGCTCCCATTCGAGCAGGAACTCGCTGCAGCCCTCCTCGAGCCTGAGCGCGGCCAGCTCGTCGCCGCGCGTGGCACCCCGGTTCACGATCGTGACCGGGGTGCCACGCTTCGCGGCGGCGCGTACGAACCGCAGGCCCGACATCACCGTGAGCGACGAGCCGAGGACCAGCAGCGAGTCGGCGGCCTCGACCATGGCGAAGCAGCGCTCCACGCGCGGCTTCGGCACCGACTCGCCGAAGAAGACGACGTCGGGCTTGAGCACTCCCCCGCAGCGCACGCACTCGGGGACGACGAAGTCCTCCCACGCGTCCACCACGGCATCGCCGTCGGGCCGCAGCTCGGCCTGACCCGCGGCAATGTCCTCCGCACCCGGCGCGCGGCCGGGGTTCATGGCGGCCAGGCGGGCCTGCAGCGCCGCACGCGACGACGTGGCCCCGCAGTCGAGACAGATGACGTCGGACAGCCGGCCGTGGAGCGCGACGACGGGTGACGACCCCGCCGCCTCGTGGAGCCCGTCGACGTTCTGGGTGATGACACCCGTCACCGGACCCCCGGCCGTCGCGCCGAGACGCGCCAGCGCCCGGTGTCCCTCGTTCGGCTCGGCCTCGCCCATGCGTGCCCAGCCGTGGTACGACCGCGCCCAGTAGCGCCGCCGGTTCTCGGCGGAGCGCACGAACTCGGCGTACAGCATCGGGTTCGCGCGGGGTGCGTTCGGCCCGCGGTAGTCGGGGATGCCCGAGTCGGTGGACATCCCGGCCCCGGACAATACGCAGACCCCGCCGATCAGCCCGGTCAGGCGCGCACTCACGTGGGGATCAGCCCTGCTTCTGGGCCTGGGTCGGCTGGGCGCGGTGGTCGAGCTTCTGGGTCGAGTGGCCGTGGAGGCGGCGGGCCGCCTCGGCGATGGACCCCGACAGCGACGGGTAGACCGTGAAGTCCTGGGCGAAGTTGTCGACCGTGATCTTCTCCGACACCGCCAGCGCGATCGGGTGGATCAGCTCCGACGCCTTCGGGGCGACGACCACGCCGCCCACGATGATGCCCGTCGTGGGCAGGCAGAACAGCTTCACGAAGCCGTCGGACAGGCCCATCATCTTGGCGCGCGCGTTGGTCGCGAGCGGGAGGTTCACGCAGAGCGCCTGCACGTCGCCGGAGTCGACCTGCTTCTGGGTCACGCCGACGGTGGCGATCTCGGGGGCCGTGAAGACGTTGGACGACACGCTGGAGGTGTCGAGCGGCGCGACGGCGTCACCGAGCGCGTGCCACATGGCGATGCGGCCCTGCATGGCCGCGACCGAGGCCAGAGCGAACACGCCCGTGCAGTCGCCGGCGGCGTAAACGCCCCACTGGGAGGTGCGCGAGACCTTGTCGACCTTGATATAGCCGCGCTCGTCGACCTCCACGCCCGCGTCCTCGAGGCCGATGCCGCGCGTGTTGGGGATTGAGCCGACCGCCATCAGGCAGTGGGAGCCCTCGACCGTCTCACCGCCCTCGAGGTGGCAGACGACCTTGTCGCCCCGGCGCTCGACCTTGACGGCGCGCGACCGCGAGCGGATGTCCATGCCGCGGCGCTCGAAGACGTCCTGAAGGACCTTCGCGGCGTCGGCGTCCTCGCCCGGCAGCACGGTGTCGCGCGAGGAGACCAGCACGACGTCGACGCCGAGGGCGTCGTACGCGTTGGCGAACTCGGCACCCGTGACACCGGAGCCGACGACGATGAGCTTCTCGGGCAGCTCGGTGAGGTTGTAGACCTGGGTCCAGGTGAGGATGCGCTCGCCGTCGGGGCGGGCGTCGGTCAGCTCGCGCGGCGTCGTGCCGGTCGCGATCAAGACGGCCTCGGCCTCGAACGTCTGCTCGTCGTCCTCGGTGCGGGCGACGACGGTGTGGGGGCCGATCATGCGACCGCGGCCCACGACGACGTTGATGCCTTGGGCACGCAGGTTGTCGCGGATGTCCCGCGACTGGGCGCGGGCCAGCTCGAGCACGCGGCGGTTGACCTTGCCGAGGTCGACGCGTACGCCCTCGGCGTTGTCGGTGGCGTCGTCGTCGTCGATGTTGATGCCGAGCTTCTCGGCGTTCTGGATCGTCGTCATGACCTCGGCGGTCGCGATGAGCGTCTTCGAGGGGACGCAGTCGGTGAGGACCGCGGAACCGCCCATGCCGTCGCTCTCGATGAGGGTCACGTCACCGCCCAGCTGGTTGGCCACCAGGGCCGCCTCATATCCGCCGGGTCCTCCACCAATGATCACGACTCGAGTCACGGGGCCATTCTGGCACGTCCGGTCCCATTACGCTGGCCGGGTGAGCAACCAGACCCCGTCCCCCGACCCCCGTACCCTCGCCGCCGACGCGGCGGACGCGCTGCGTGCGCGTCTGGGCATCGACCACGCCGACCTCGCCCTCGTCCTGGGTTCCGGCTGGTCGGCCGCCGCCGACGACCTCGGCGAGCCAATGGCCGCCGTCAACCTGGCCGATCTGCCGGGGTTCCACCAGCCTGTCGTCGCCGGCCACGGCGGTCAGGTACGCGCCGTGCGCACCCCCGCCGGCAAGGTCGCCCTCGTCCTGACCGGGCGTACGCACTTCTACGAGGGGCGCGGCGTCGACGCGGTCGTCCACGGCGTACGCACGGTCGCGGCGGCCGGCGCACGTACGCTCGTGCTGACCAACGGCTGCGGTTCGCTGCGCACCGAGTGGGGGCCGGGTACGCCGGTCTTGATCAGCGACCACATCAACCTGACCGCCGACACCCCCCTGCGCGGCGCGGCGTTCATCGACATGTCGGAGGCCTACTCCTCGCGGCTGCGCGATCTCGCCCGCCAGGTCACGCCCGACCTGCCCGAGGGCGTCTACGTCCAGTTCCGCGGGCCCCAGTACGAGACCCCGGCCGAGGTCCGCATGGCCAAGGTGCTGGGCGGCGACCTCGTCGGCATGTCCACGACCCTGGAGACCATCGCCGCGCGAGAGGCGGGCCTCGAGGTGCTCGGCATCTCGCTGGCCACCAACCTGGCCGCCGGCATCTCCCCCACCCCGCTCGACCACGCCGAGGTCATTCAGGCGGGCAAGGACGCGGCACCGAAGCTGCGTGCGCTGCTCCGCGGCCTGGCGGAGGTGCTGTGATGCTGTCGTCCGCCACCGCCGACGCCGCCCGCGCCTGGGCGGCCACCGACATCGACCCGCAGACCAAGGAGCAGCTCACCGGCCTGCTGGCCCGTGCCGAGGGCGGCGACGCCGGTGCGACCGCCGAGATCGAGTCGGCGTTCGCCGGCCCGCTCGAGTTCGGCACCGCGGGCCTGCGCGGCCCGCTCGGCCCCGGCCCCGCCCGCATGAACCGCGTCGTGGTGTGCCGCACCGCCGCCGGGTTCGCCACCCACCTCTACCGCCACGGCATGACCGGCAGCGTGCTCATCGGTTACGACGCCCGCCACAACTCCGAGATCTTCGCCCGCGACACGGCCGAGATCTTCGTCGCTCTCGGCTTCCGCCCGATCCTGGCGCCCCACCCCGTGCCGACGCCCCTAGTGGCGTACGGCATCCGCAAGGCCCACTGCGTCGCCGGAATCGTCGTCACGGCCTCCCACAACCCGCCTGAGGACAACGGCTACAAGGTCTACCTGGGCGACGGCTCCCAGATCATCCCGCCGAACGACGTGCTGATCGCCGCCGCGATCGCGGAGTTCGACTCCGTCGACGTGGCCGACCTGCCGCGCTCCGACGATTACCTCACGATGGGCGACGACCTCGTCGATTCCTACGTGCGCCGGGTCTCGGGCCTGGCCGGCGACGGCCCGAAGGACGTGCGCTGGGTCCACACCGCCATGCACGGCGTCGGCTCCGCGACGGTCCGCCGGGTCGTCGAGGCGGCGGGCTTCCCCGCGGCGTGCGAGGTCGCCGAGCAGGCCGAGCCCGACCCCGACTTCCCGACCGTCTCATTCCCCAACCCCGAGGAGCCCGGCGCGATCGACCTCGCGCTCGAGCTGGCCCGCCGCGAGGACGTCGACGTCGTCCTCGCCAACGACCCCGACGCCGACCGTTGCGCCGTGGCGATCCGGGACCCGCGCGTGGCCGACAACGGTCTCGACGGCTGGCGCATCCTCCACGGCGACGAGCTCGGCGCCCTGCTCGCCGACGACTTCTGCCGTCGCGGCGTCCAAGGCGTGTACGCCAGCTCGGTCGTCTCCGGCTCCCAGCTCGCCCGCATCGCCGAGGCCGCGGGACAACAGCACGTGACGACGCTGACCGGGTTCAAGTGGATCGGCCGCGTCCCCGGCCTGGCGTTCGGCTACGAGGAAGCCATCGGCTACTGCTGCGACCCCGAGACCGTGGCCGACAAGGACGGCGTCTCCGCGCTGGTCACCGTGCTGGCGCTGACCGCCCGGCTCAAGGCCGAGGGCCGCACCATCGCCGACCGGCTCGACGACATCGCGCTGGCCACCGGTGTCCACAAGAACGCCCAGTGGGCCGTACGCGTCGACGACCTGTCCCTCATCACGCAGGCGATGGACCGCCTGCGCGCGAACCCGCCGGCCGAGCTCGCGGGCGAGTCCGTCGCGTACGCCGACCTGGCCGAGGGCTCGGACATGCTGCCGGCCACCGACGGCGTCCAGCTGCGCGGCGACTCGGTGACGGTGACCGTCCGTCCGTCGGGCACCGAGCCGAAGCTGAAGTGCTACCTCGAAGCCCGCGAGGGCGTCGAGGAGACCCGCGCCGACCTCGCTGCGGCCCGAGACCGGGCCGACGCCAGGATCACGCAACTGCAGGCCGGGATCGCCGCTGCGCTGGGGCTCTGATCGCCTGGGGCTGACCGCTCAGCCCTGACGCGGTGCGGCGGCCTCGACCACGGCCATCGTGCAGCGGGAGATGCAGACCAGTTTGCCGTCGGGATTGGTGATGCGGATGTCCCAGACCTGCGTACGCCGCCCCAGGTTCACCGCGGTGGCCTCGCCGGTCACCCAGCCGTCACTGACGGGGCGGATGTGGTTGGCGTTGATTTCCATGCCGACGGCGTGGGTCTTCTCGGGGTCGAGGGTGCAGACGGCGGCCCACGACGCGAGCGTCTCGGCGAACGCCACCGAGGCGCCGCCGTGGAGCACGCCGAACGGCTGGTGGGTGCGCGGGTCGACCGGCATGCGACCGACCAAGGAGCTCTCGCGGAACTCGACGAGCTCGATGCCGAGGTGACCGACGAGCGAGTCGGCGCTGGCGTGGTTGATCTTCTCCGGGGTTGGGTCGCCGAACCAGATGCCCATGTCAGGCTCCTTCGATCGGGGCCCACTCGGGGCCGGTCTGACCCAGCTTGTCGTCGAGCTTGGCGAACAGCGGGGTCGGCTTGACCAGCGGCTGGCCGACCTTGATCGGGCGGTGCTCCCAGCGGGCCTGCTCCGAGGCGTACTCGCCCATGAGGACGGGGTAGTCGGTGTTGCCCTCCTCGGAGACCTCGTGGATCTCGGGCTGGGCGGCCCAGACACCCTCGCCGCCGAGCGCCTCGAACACCTTCTGGGCCGAGTGTGGCAGGAACGGCGTCATCATCGTGTTGACGTCGGAGACCACCTGGAGCGCGGTGTGGAGCACGGTGTCACGGCGGGCCGGGTCGTCCTTGAGCTTCCAGGGTTCGACCTCAGACAGGTAGCGGTTGGCCAGCGAGGCGACGCGCATCGCCTCGGTGATGGCGTTCTTGAACTTGTTGTGGGCCAGCAGCTCGCCGACGGTGTCGAAGCCCTTCTTCGACGCCTCGAGCAGGCGGGCGTCGATGTCGTGGACCTCGCCGAGGGCGGGAATCTCGCCGTTGTTCTTGTGTGCCATCGAGATCGAGCGGTTGACGAGGTTGCCCCACTCGTTGGCGAGCTCGGAGTTGGTGCGGCGCACGAACTCGTCCCACGTGAAGTCGGTGTCGTTGTTCTCGGGGCCGGCGATCGCGATGAAGTAGCGCAGCGCGTCGGGGCCGAACTCCTTGAGGAAGTCGCCGACGTAGATGACCTTGCCGCGCGAGGTGGAGAACTTCGAGCCCGACATCGTCAGGTATTCGGAGCTGACGACCTCGGTGGGCAGGTTGAGCTCGCCGAACATCTCGTTCGAGCCGCCACGCGAGCCCCTGCCGTTCTGGCCCAGGAGCAGGCCCGGCCAGATGACGGAGTGAAAGACGATGTTGTCCTTGCCGAGGAAGTAGTAGGACTTCGACTCGGGGTCGAGCCACCACTTCTTCCAGGCGTCGGGCTCGCCGGTTCGCCGCGACCACTCGATCGACGCGGACAGGTAGCCGATGACCGCGTCGAACCACACGTACAGGCGCTTCATCGGCTGGTCGCGCCACTCGTCGAGCGGGATCGGGACGCCCCAGTCGAGGTCGCGCGTGATGGCGCGCGGGCGCAGGTCGTCGATCAGGTTGGTGGAATATTTCAGCACGTTGGGGCGCCAGTCGGTGCGCGCCGAGACCCAGCGTCCGAGCTCCTCGGCCAGTGCCGGCAGGTCGAGGAAGAAGTGTTCGGTCTCGACGAACTTCGGGGCCTCGCCGTTGATGCGCGAGCGCGGGTTCTTGAGGTCGATCGGGTCGAGCTGGTTGCCGCAGTTGTCGCACTGGTCGCCGCGCGCGCCGTCGTAGCCGCAGATCGGGCAGGTGCCCTCGATGTAGCGGTCGGGAAGCGTACGCCCCGTCGACGGCGAGATCGCGCCCTTGGCGGGCTTGGCGACGACGTAGCCGTTCTTGTAGAGCGCAAGGAAGAGGTCCTGAACGACCTTGTAGTGGTTCTGCGTCGTCGTACGCGTGAACAGGTCGTAGCTCAGGCCGAGCCCGTGGAGGTCCTCGACGATGACGCGGTTGTATTTGTCCGCGAGCTGGCGCGGGGTGATGCCCTCGTTCTCGGCCTGGACGGAGATCGGTGTGCCGTGCTCGTCGGTTCCCGAGACCATGAGCACGTCGTGGCCCGACATCCGCATGAAGCGGGAGAACACGTCGGAGGGGACACCGAAACCGGAGACGTGACCGATGTGTCGCGGGCCGTTGGCGTACGGCCAGGCGACGGCGGTCAGAACGTTTGAGCACATGGTGCTCACCCTATCGCCGGGGCCCGACGGCCTCCATCTCGAGCGCGCCCCCGGACACGCGGGCCCGGCGCTGGAGCACCAGCAGGACGACCACGGCCACGACGGCCGCGACCGGCCAGCCACCCCAGCCCATGACGGTCCCCTGGCGCATGTCGGTGGGCGCCGACGCGCTCGACAACGCCATCGCGCTGCTGCCGACGAGGGCGTTGAACAACCCGTGGCCGTAGGCGGCGGCCCACGTGCTGCGCGACACGTGGCGCACCCAGGTGAAGACCACCCCGATGAATGTGCACGTCGCCGACATGGCCAGCAGGGCCAGCCAGCGCGGCCCCTGGGGGTAGTTGTAGCCCAGCAGGATCACCGGCGCGTGCCAGCAGCCCCAGACGACGCCCGAGACCACCGCCGCCATCCACACGCCCAGGCGGTCGGCGAGCCTCGGGAACAGGAAGCCGCGCCAGCCGACCTCCTCCCCCATCGCGGGGATGGTGTTGACCAGGCCCAGCGGGATGGTCTGCACGATCGAGACGACCGCGAGCAGCCCCAGCGGCATCGGCGGCATCGGCTGGCCGTGGGCCTGCGCCTCGAGGATCGCCCGCAGTCCGGAGAAGTCACGGAGGTCCGCGGTGTAGGTCCCGAACGCGACCGACGTCGCCAGCCCGCCGAGCACGACCAGCAGGATCAGGCCGACGGCGTACGCCAACCCCACCGTCAGGCCACGGTCGCCGCGGATCGCGAACACCTCGGCGGCGACCTGCCTCAGCGGCGTCCCTTCGAGCCGGCGCACGCCCAGCGTGGCGAGCAGCGGCGTGAACATCATCAGCACGAGCGCCGGCATCACCCACGGCGAGGCGAGGTGGCGCGGGTCGAGCCACAGCGGCAGCGCGACGAGCCAGGCCAGGGCGTACGCACCGACGACGTACGCGGCGATCGAGCGCCAGCCGCTCATCGCCGCGCCTCGGCGACGTGGCGTACGCCCGCGCGGATCGGCAGGACCGTCATGGCGAGCTCGATGGCGACCGGTGCGACGACGACCAGCGGGCCCGCCCATGGGAGGGCGCGGTCGGCGCGAGCCCTCGCAGCGAGGCCGGCCAGCAGTGCGGAGGTGCCGGCCGCGGACGCCGCCAGTGCCGGGCGCGTGACGGCCTGCGTGCCCTCCCCCCGGGCACCCCAGGCCGCCGCCCCGGCCGCCACCGCGGTCGGGACCATCAACCAGCGGGGGTCCATGGTGCGAGTGACCCGGCCGGCGAGGTCGACGTTCATCGCCACGGGTCGACCACGCCGGATCGCGTTCGCGGCAGCTGTGGCCGTCACCACGGCACAGGCGGCCGGTACGACTCGCGTGAGCCGGCGTACGCGCCCGGGCACCGCCGCGGCGACGTCGTCGTCGAGGTCGTCGGGACGCAGCCAGCCGAGGCGCACGGCCACCGCACCCGCGTTGACCCGCCAGCCCCAGCCGAACGCGCGGCGGACGAGGAACATCGGGCTCTGCGGCGCCCACACCCCGGGATCGGGCTCGGGACCCTCGGGGCGCAGCGCGGCGGCATACGCGGCGGGATCACCCAGCTCAGACGGGTCGACGCCATCGGCCATCAGCTGGTCGAGGTCGTCGAGCGCGGCGCGGCGCTGGGCCGGCGTGAGGCCGCGGAGGTGGGCGGCCACGAGGCGGGTGTAGTCGTGCATCATTCCCCCAGGAGTGAGGTCAGGGACGCCGACAGCTCGCGCCAGGCCGCGCCGAGCGCATCAAGGCGGGCGTGGCCGGCCGGGGTCAGCGAGTAGTACTTGCGCGGCGGCCCGGACGGGGACTCCTCCCAGTGGGTGTCGACCGAGCCCGCCGTCCTGAGGCGGGTCAGCAACGGGTAGACCGTGCCGGTGCCCGCGTCGAGGCCGGGCAGCCCGGACAGTCGGGCGACGAGCTCGCCGCCGTAGCGGGGGCCGCCCCGGAGGATGGCGAGCACGGCGATCTCCAGCGCCCCTTTGCGGAGCTGGGTGGACTCGTCGGCCATGGTCATCCTCGCGTCTTCGATAGGCATCCCGGGTTGTATGTTTTACATACTACCTTGCCATAGCATGTAAGCGAGGTCACCGCCGTGTGGCTGACGGTCGGAAGGTTGTCGAATGGATCACCACCGAGGTTCGAGGTGTGGCCGACTCCCACGGGCTCGGCGACGGCGAGGATTTCCAGGAGCGATCAGGCGTACGCGTCCATGACCTCGTCCATGAGCGTCTGGCGTCCGTCGAGATCCCAGAAGGCGGCGTCCAGCGCGTTCATGGTCCAGGCCCCGAGCACGTCCGTGTCGAAGCCGAACGCCTCGTGCAGGTGGAGAAACTCCTCGCTGAGCGTGGTCCGCGACATCAGCCGGTTGTCGCACGACAGCGTGATCGTGAAGCCGAGCTCCTCAAGCAGGCCGACGGGGTGCTCGGCGTACGACGCGGCGATGCCCGTCTGAAGGTTCGACGTCGGGCACACCTCGAGCGGGACGCGGTGGTCGCGGATGTACGCGGCGATGCGGCCGAGCCTCCAGCCGTCACCGTCACGGGTGATGTCCTCGGCGATGCGTACGCCGTGGCCCAGCCGGTGGGCCCCACAGGTCTGGAGCGCGGCATGGATCGAGGCCGGCCCGTCGGCCTCGCCGGCGTGGATCGTGACGGAGCCGTTCGCGCCGCGCACCAGGGCGAAAGCCTCGCGGTGGTCGTCGGCGGGAAAGCCTGCCTCGGGCCCCGCGATGTCGAAACCCGCAACGCCGCGGTCCCGGTGGGCGACGGCGAGCTCGGCGATCTCCCGCGTACGCCCGGCCTGACGCATGCCCGACAGAATCTGACGGGCCACGACGGGCGTGCCCTGCTCACGCGACAGCCCCATGCCCTCGTCGAGGCCGGCCTGGACCGCCTCGACCGCCTGGTCGAGGGTGAGTCCCTGCTGGAGGTGCTGCTCGGGCGCCCATCGCGACTCGGCGTACACGACACCATCGGCGGCCATGTCCTCCACGAACTCGCGGGCGATGCGGCGCAGGTCGTCGGCGGTCTGCATCACGGCGATGGTGTGACTGAACGTCGACAGGTAGCGCTCCAGCGAGCCCGAGTCGGCGGCGTCGAAGAACCAGTCAGCCAGGGCCTCGGGGGTGTCAGCCGGGACCTCGTGACCGATGCGGTGGGCGATGTCGAGGACCGTGGCGGCGCGTACGCCCCCGTCGAGGTGGTCGTGAAGGGCCACCTTGGGCAGGAGGCGGATCGTTGCGTGGTCGAGCGTGGTCATCCGCCCATTCTCACGCACCGTGCCCGGTCGTCCCCACCGTGCCCGGTCGTCCCCACCGTGCCCGGTCGTCCCACCGTGCCCGATCGTCCCACCGTGCCCGATCCCCTCGTGGGGTCATTCCCGATCATCCCCTCCTCGCACACCCGTGCGCGATCGTCCCCTCGTGGCGCGCCCGTGCGCGATCGTCCCCTCGTGGCGCGCCCGTGCCCGATTGTCCCTTCCTGATCGCGTCATGCCGCTGCGGAGGGCACGAGGCGCCAGGAAGGGACGATCGAGCACGCTGTCTGCGCCGGTCGTGCCGGGCAGCGGAGTCGGCCAGAACAGCTGCAGCCTCGCTCCGGTGGGCGTCGTGGCCGTGACGAAGTCCCCCACCAGCGACATCTCGACCACGTCGTGGGTCGAGCAGCCCAGCTCACGCACCCGGTCGCCATACGCGTGGACGTCGCCGACCACGAGATGGACGTCCCAGATGCACTCTGAGACCGGTGACTCGACTGCCGGGAAAGGCCGGCCACGCCGGTAGCCGCCGAACGGCGGGTCGGCGGTGTCGAAGTCGACGCTGCGGTCGATGCCTGGGGCGGAGCAGGCGGCTCAGGCCGTCGGCGAGCCGAGGACGCGCTCGAGGTCGTGGCTGCCGAACGCCTGCGGCAGCACCTCCTCCATCGTCCAAACGCCCTGAGGGGTGTCGACGAGCAGCTCCGGGCCACCGTTCTCCCACAGCAGCTGGCGACAACGGCCGCACGGCATCAGCGGGCCACCGGTGGCGTCCACGCACGCGAACGCGACCAAGCGTCCCCCGCCGCCGGAGTGGAGCGCCGACACCACACCGCATTCGGCGCACAGCGTCGCCCCGTACGCGGCGTTCTCGACGTTGCAGCCAACGACCACGCGGCCGTCGTCGACGAGCGCGGCGGCCCCCACGGGGAACCTCGACTGCGGGACGTACGCGTGCTGCGACACGTCGCGGGCGGCGTGACGCAGCGCCTCCCAGTCGACCTCGGATGCGTCCACGGGTCCTCCGATCAGGGCTTGGAGTAGGGCACGCCGTCTGCCGCGGGCGCGCGTACGCGTCCGACGAGACCGGCGACGGCGATGATCGTCGCCACGTAGGGCAGGAGCAGCAGGAACTGCGACGGCACGGGCGTCGACAGCGTCTGGAGCTGGGAGGCCATCTGGGTCACGAAGCCGAAGAACAGCGCCATGACCGTCGCCCACACCGGGTGCCAGCGGCCCATGATGAGCGCGGCGAGTGCGATGAAGCCGTTGCCGACGGTGAGCTCCTTCGAGAACGAGCCTGTCGAGCCGATCGTGAAGAACGCGCCGCCGAGACCGGCGAAGACGCCACCGGCCAGCACGGCGCCCCACCGGACCCGGCGCACGGAGATGCCGACGGTGTCGGCGGCCTCGGGGTGCTCGCCGACGGCGCGTACGCGCAGTCCCCACTTGGTGCGGTAGAGCAGGAACCAGACGACGAAGACCGACACGACGGCGAGGTACGCGAGGATCGTTTGCCGAAACAGGATGGCGCCGAAGAACGGGATCTTGCCCAGCACCGGGATCTCGAGGGCCTGCATGATCGGCGAGGAGTTGAACTGCGTCGAGTTCGGCTGCACGAGCTGGTCGAACAGGAAGCCCGTGAGGCCCGCGGCGAACAGGTTGATGACGACGCCGAGGACGACCTGGTCGACCAGGTACTTGATCGCGAACAGCGCGAGCATGGCGGCCATCAGCACGCCGGCGAGGACGGCGGCGACGAGCGCGATCGGGATCGACTTGGTGACAGAGCCGACGATGGCGGCGGCGAACGCCGCGGTCAGCAGCTGGCCCTCGATGGCGACGTTGACGACGCCGGACCGCTCGCACAGCACGCCGCACAGGGCGCCGAGGATCAGCGGGGTGGCGACCGAGAGCGTGCCGGCGAACTGGTTCGACACGGGGAACGGCAGGTCGCGGCCGGCGGCGGCCCAGGCCAGGAAGCCCAGGACGACGGCCACCCCGGCGACAGTGCCCGCGAGGGCCGGCGTACGCCCGCGCAGGCGCCCCGACAGGAGCGCCGCCCCGGCGGCCAGGCACAACAGCGCGCAGACCAGGACCGTCGGCAGGCCCGGCAGCGCCAGCGTCGGCAACTGGACCTCGTCGAACGCGTCGGACAACGCGAAGCGGGCGTCGCCGCGGGTCGACAGCGTCAGGAGCGCCAGCAGCGCCCCGACGACGAGGATCAGCACGGAGGTGGAGATGCGCTGCTGGCGCGCCTCACGCGACTCGATGTGGGTGGGCACCGTGGTCGGCGCGGTCTCGGTGGTCTCGACGTTCGTGCTCACGACAGGGCTCCTGCCTTGGCCGCACCGGCGACCGGACGCTGCTTGCGGCCCTTGAGCCACGGGACGAGGGTACGCACCAGACCGGGGGCCGCCACGAAGAGCACGATGAGGGCCTGGAGGACGGTGGTGAGGGTCAGCGGGGTGTCGGCGATGGACTGCATCGCCAGACCGCCGGCGTGGAGGGCACCGAACAACAGCCCGGCGAGCACCGTGCCGAACGGGCGCGATCGGCCGAGCAGGGCGACGGTGATGGCGTCGAAGCCCACCGAGCCGACGAGGCCCGCCGACAGCGGGACGGGCGTGCCGAGGATCGACGGGCCCAGCGCGTACTGGACACCGGCCAAGCCGGCGAGCGCGCCCGCGATGGTCATGGTGATGATCGTGGTGCGGGCGACCGACATGCCAGCGGTGCCGGCGGCGTGCGGGTTGGCGCCGACGGCCTTGATCGCGAAGCCGGTGGTCGAGCGGTCGAGCAGCCACCACACGAACGCGGCGGCGAGCAGCGCGAGCACGAAGCCGAGGTGGAGGCGCGTGCCCTCCAGGCGCGGCATGGTCGCGTTCCAGTCGACAACGGGCGAGATCGGGTCGGCGCGGCCGGGGCGCTGGAACGCCTTGGTGGTGAGCAGCCAGGCGAGCATGCCCGAGGCGATGTAGTTCAGCATGATGGTCACGATGACCTCGTGGGCGCCAGCCTTGGCCTTGAGCCAGCCGACGACGCCGCCCCACACGGCACCACCGAAGATGCCGAAGGCGACCGCGGCGAGCAGGTGGAGGCCGGGCGGAAGGTGCCAAGCGAAGCCGGCGTACGCGGCGAGCACCGCACCCCAGATGGCCTGACCCTGGCCGCCGATGTTGAACAGGCCGGCACGGAACGCGAGCCCGACGCCGAGTCCGGCGCAGATCAGCGGCGCGGCCTGGGCGGTGGTCTCGGTCAGCGGGCCGACGCCGCCGAGCGCGCCCATGAACAGCGCCGAGTAGGCCTTCGAGACCTTGTCCCACGACGCGCCGAGCGCGTCACCGGGGGCGTACATCAGATAGGCCCACTTCGAGATCACCTCGGCGTCCGAGACGATCATCAGGACCGCTCCCACCAAGAAGGCGAGGACGAACGCGACGGCGGTGGTCACGATCTCGCCCCAGGGCAACGACTTCTTCATCGGAGATCCTCCCCGTTGGCCGGGTTCGTGGAGTCCTGCCCGGTCTGGGCGAGGGCCTCGTCGACGGGTACGCCGGCCATCATGAGACCGAGCGCCTCGCGGGACGTGCCGGGCGGGACGATGCCGACGACCTTGCCGCGATACATGACGGCGATGCGGTCGGCCAGGGCGTCGACCTCGTCGAGCTCGGTCGACACGATGACGACGGCGGTGCCGCGGTCGCGCTCCTGCACGATGCGCTTGTGGAGGAACTCGATGGCGCCGACGTCGACACCGCGGGTGGGCTGGCTCGCCACGAGCAGCGCCAGGGGGCGCGACAGCTCGCGGGCGAGGACGACCTTCTGCTGGTTGCCGCCCGACAGCGAGCCCACCGGGGTGTTCGGGGACTGCGTACGGATGTCGAACTCCTCGATGCGGTGCTCGGCGTTGGACTGCATCTTGTCCAGGTCGAGCGCGAGGCCGCGGGCGTACGGGGCCTTGTCGAAGGTGTTCAGGACGAGGTTCTCGGCGACGCTGAAGGTGCTGACGAAGCCGTCGCGCTTGCGGTCCTCGGGGACGAAGCCGATGCCGGCGTCGAGGGTGGCCTTCGGGCCGAGACGGGCGACGTCGGCGCCGTCGAGGCGGATCGAGCCGGAGGCGACGGGGGTGGTGCCGAGCAGCGCCTCGGCGAGCTCGGTCTGGCCGTTGCCCTGCACGCCCGCGACGCCGAGGATCTCTCCCCCGCGGACCTCGAACGACACGTCGTCGACGACGACGGAGCCGGCCGGGTTGAGGACGGTGAGCTCCTCGACGGCCAGGCGCACGTCGCCCGTCTTCGGCTCGGGCTTGTCGACCTTCAGCGACACGGCGCGGCCGACCATCAGCTCGGCGAGCTTCGGCTCGGGGTCGGTGGGCTCGGCGGTGCCGACGATCTTCCCGCGGCGGATCACGGTGATGCGGTCGGCGACCTCGCGCACCTCGCGGAGCTTGTGGGTGATGAACACGATGGCGCGGCCCTCGTCGCGCAGGGAGCGCATGACGGCCATCAGCTCGTCGATCTCCTGCGGGGTGAGCACGGCCGTCGGCTCATCGAAGATGAGGTATTTCGCGTCGTTGGCGAGCGCCTTGATGATCTCGACGCGCTGCTGGACGCCGACGGGAAGGTCCTCGACGACCGCGTCGGGGTCGATGTCGAATCGATAGGACTCGGCGAGCTCACGGACCAAGCGCCGGGCGGCACCCATGTCGAGCGTGCCCATCGGGCCCTGCTCTCGGCCCAGGGCGATGTTCTCGGCGACGGTGAAGGGCTCGACCAGCATGAAGTGCTGGTGAACCATCCCGATGCCGGCGGCCATGGCCTGCTTGGGGTTGGTGAAGGTGTGCGGCTCGCCGTCGACCTCGATGACGCCCTCCTCGGGCTGCAGCAGCCCGTAAAGCACGTTCATCAGCGTCGACTTGCCGGCGCCGTTCTCACCGAGCAGGCAGTGGATCTCGCCCGGGCTGATCGTCAGGTCGATGGAGTCGTTGGCCACGAAGTCGCCGAAGCGCTTCGTGATGCCCACAAGGTTCAGTGACACGACAGGGATCCTTGCACATCGTCGTGGGGGTTCAGGAGCCGTGGTCGGACCACGGTGAAACGCGCCGAGGAGGCCACCGCAGATGCAGGTGGCCTCCCCGGGCAGATGATCACTTGGGCGCGGAGGCCGATTCGATCTTGATGGTGCCGGACTGGATGTCCTTGCCGACCTGCTCGAGCTCCGACTTCGTCGCGGCGTCGATCTTGCCGTCGAAGTTGTGGAACGGCGCCAAGAAGGTGCCCTTGTTGGCGAGCGTGCCGACGTACGGCTCGTTGGAGAACGTCTTGTCCTTGGCGGCCTTGATGGCCTCCAGCACGGCGATGTCCATGGCCTTCTCGACCGAGGTCATGATCGACGAGCAGTAGTTCTGCGCCGAGACGCAGCCGTCGGTGTCGACCCAGATGGCCGTTGCCTTGCCGCCGGAGGCCTGGGCGGCCTGGAGGCCACCCTCACCCGACGGGCCGGCGACCGGGAAGATCACGTCGGCGCCCTGGGACATCAGGTTCGTCGCGGTCTGCTTGCCGCCCTGGACGTTGTCGAAGGGCTTGTCGCCCGGGACGAACTGGCCGTCCTGCTTCTCGGCATCCCAGCCGAGCACCTGGACCTGCTTGCCCTTCTTCTCGTTGTAGTACTTCACGCCCTGCGCGAAGCCGTCCATGAAGATCGTCACCGAAGGGATCTTCATGCCGCCGAAGGTGCCGACCTTGCCGGTCTTCGACTGCGAGGCGGCGAGATAACCGGCCTGGAACGACGACTCCGCCGTGTTGAACGTCAGCGGCTTGAGGTTCTTGATCTCGTCGGCGCCCTTGGGGTTGTCGTCGACGATGGCGAACTGGATGTTCGGGTTGGCCTTGGCGGCGGCCATGGTGGCGTCCGAGAGCAGGAAGCCGACGGTGACGATCACGTTGCACTTGGCGTCGACCATCGACTGGATGTTCTTGGCGAAGTCGGCGGTCGAGGACGACTCGACCTGGCCGGTCTCGATGCCGAACTGGGACTTCGCGTCCGTGAGGCCCTTGTAAGAGGTCTGGTTGAACGACTTGTCGTCGAAACCGCCGGCGTCGGAGACCATGCAGGCCTTGAAGCCGCCGCTGGACGAGGAGCCGCCCGACGAGCTCGCCTGCGGAGACGACGTCTCGCTGGGCGGCTTGGCACAGCCGGAGATGGTCAGGGCTGCGGCGCTGAGCAGCGCCGGGGCGATGAGAAGGGACTTGCGAACGCTCACTGCTGCCTCCTGGGCACTCTTTCGAACCGGTGTGTGAACCGAACTGAAGCGTAACCTTCTGATCACCTTCCCGTCGCCCGGAGAGGGGGTCCTCGGCAGGTTCGCGATCAAGTCGTGACCAGAGCGTGGCCGAGGCGTGACCGAGCCTCCACCAGCGACGGCCCGTACCAGGTGAGCAGGCGCCCGTCGACGTGGCGTACGCGCCTCGTGGGAAAGGCCTCCGGGCCGTCCTCGGGCGTGAAACGGTAGGGCTCGTCGGGCAGCACGACCACGTCCGGGTCTAGCGCGGCGATCTCCTCGGGGGTGGTGTGCGGGTAGCGCTCGCCGGGCGCGAGGACGCGTACGCCGAGGCGGGCGAGCAGGTCGGCGGTGAAGGTGCGCTCCCCCACCACCATCCACGGGTCGCGCCAGATCGGGACGACCGCGGTCAGGTCGAGCTCCGGGGCGCGAGCCCACACAGCGCGGGCCTCGGCGAGCCAGCCCGGCTCCGGCGCACGCAGCAGCGCGCTCAGGCCCGCCAGCTCGTCGAACGCCTCGTCGAGGGTGTCGATGACGGTGACGTGGACGCGTACGCCGCGCTCCCGCAGGCGCTCCACGTCGAGGCGGCGGTTCTCCTCGCGATTGGCGACGACGAGATCGGGTTCGAGGGCGATGATGGCGTCGAGGTCGGGGTTCTTCGTGCCGCGTACGCGGGTGACGTCGAGGTCGGCCGGGTGGGTGCACCAGTCGGTGGCGCCGACGAGCACGCCGGGTGCGGTCGCGGCGACGGCCTCGGTCAGCGAGGGGACCAGGGACACGACCCGGTTCACCTCGGGGAGGTCCGGGGCCGGGTCACTAGCATGAGACGAATCCACCGGACCAGCCTGTCACGCGGGTCCGGTGGAGTCGGAGGTGTGCTGGGTCAGCAGGTCACTTCTTCTTGGCGCCGGCGACGGCGTTCTTGAACTGGGTCGCCGGCTTGAAGCCCGGGACGGAGGTCGCGGCGATCTTGATCTCCTCGCCGGTCTGCGGGTTGCGGCCGGTGCGGGCCGAACGCTCGCGCTTCTCGAAGGTGCCCAGGTCGGGGATGCGGACGGAGTCGCCCTTGGCGACAGACTTCGTGATGGCCTCGATGAGAGCGCCGAGGGCCTTGTCGGCGTCGGCCTGAGAGATGTCGGCCTCGGCGGCCATGGCCTCCAGCAGTTCCTTCTTGGTCATTGTTGATCCTTTGCACTAGGCGTTTGGTGCTCTCCACAGTAGCCACAGACCCGCGCCCCGCTTTGGGTTTGGGGTGCGACACGCCGCGATGTGGGACGTTTATCGGCCTATCTCGGGCCGATCACGACGGTTTCGCGCCGGTCGCGGATCACGGGCCGAAAACGCCTCAACAGGTGTTGGATCGCCTGTTGAGGAGTCTTCCGCCTGTCGTCAGGGCGTCAGCGGCGGCGTCGATCTCATCCCAGGTCGGACAACAGCTCGGCCAACACCTCCTCTTCGTAGCGGAGGGTGGTGCTGTCCATCCGCCACCGCCGCGCCCCCCGCAGACGGAGCAGACTCTCGACGATACGTCGCCCCACGGTGTCCTCGTCCGCGTGGACGTGAAGTGTGGCCTGCGCGCAGATCACGCGCAGCAGCTCGATTGCTGCATGGCTGGGGACACCGAACGTGCACACCAGTGGCCGCGAACCATCCCCATGGCGATCGGCAGCCGCTTCGACGATCGAAGGATTCTCACAGACGAAGACGTCCTCCACCCCCGGCCCGAGCCGCAGTCCGCCCCTCAATGAGCGCAAGGTTAGCCACACCGGTTCGCCCCGCAGACCCACAAGGGTCGCGGCGGGGGCGGCTCCGACCAGCGGGAGGTTCAGCACGAGCACCTGGGTCGACACCTCATCACACACGACACCTCGTGTCGCCCACGCAGCCCGCCACGCCTCGGCATCCTCGACCGGGTCCTGCCATACCGCCACTCCGTCATCGCCTACCTCACAGGCGGTCCCCGACAGGAACCGAGCTACCGCACGCCCCAGTGGGCGTGACCGGTCAAGCGCATGAGCATCGCGAAACAGTCGAGCGGCCAGCACCGGGAGGCGTTCGTTCTCCGCTGTCATCGCTGTCACGACTTCACGCACAGCGTACGCCCGGCCGAGCACGTCTGAGCCGGTCAGGCACCGCGCCGCCACCACGTCAGGAACGTTGGGGTCGAGCTGGCGGAGGATGCCTCGTGCCTCTGCAAGCTCGGCCTCCTTCTCTGCTCGCTGCCCCGACCGCTCCGAAGGTAGATCGCGCAGCGGCCCGTCGAGCGTCTCGAGCAGTTCTTCGAGCTCTGCCCCGTGGTGGGCTAACCCCGCACGTAGCCGAGACACCACCACCGGGCCGTCACCTTCGGCCCAGGCCGCGTCCAACATCGCCCCGACTTGACGACGTTCAGTCCGGGTCAGAGGTATGTCGATGCGCGTCCGCGACCCGCATCGGCGCTGTTCGATCCTGCGCCGGATCTCGGCGAGCACCTGGGTCGGTCCTGGCTTCCGTGCCCACTGCTCCAGGAATGGGGGAATCACAGCAGACTGTCCTGCCCGAGTGGTGCGGTTGCCGCATCGTCGAGCCAGGACAGCGGAAGGTCGATGGTCTGCAAAGTCGATCCCGCCCACAGCTCGGCCACCAAATCGGCTCCAGGTTCCGGAGCCGTGGCCCGCACCACCTGATAGATCGCGGCGGCCGGCACCGCCTCGACGTTCACCAGGCGTCCAGGCCCGGCGAGGAGGACATCGAGGTCGAACCGCTGCAACAGGCTAATCACCATTGACCGGTTGGCCGCGTCAAGCCCGTCGAACGCCTCGTCGAGCCACAAAGGCCGCGGGGCATGGGGCAGGCGTCGGTACTGGGCGGCAAGCGCCGCCACCAGAGGCAGCATCAGCATCACCGCGCGTGCCCCACCCGAGAGTTCGGCGTATCGGCGGGTGGTCAGCGGCCCCCAGCGCCCCTTCGCGACACGGCTCTCGAGGTTCACCTCATACCACGTCCGGTAATCGAGGTGGGCGGCAAGCGAGTCCCGCCAGTCGGAGCGGCCTTCGTCGTCGGCTGCTCGCTTGGCCTCGTCCACCTTCTCCTTGAGGAAGGTACGCACGGACGCAGCCACCTCGGGATCCACCAGGCTCGGCCCGGAAACCGCTTCCAGGATGGGCGCATGAACACCTGGTTCCAGGCGGATACGCAAGGTCGTGCCATCAGTGCCTGTGGGGTGGTCCTGGAGCACAGTGTTGATGTCGTCGACGAGCTTCTGCGCCTGCCCGATCTGCTCGCGCAGGTGCTCCAGGAACGTCGAACCCAACAGCCGGTCGAGCGTCTCCCGGACGGACTCCCCGTACTGCCCTTCCAGCTCGCGGCACACCTCAAGCAGATGGTCGCCTGCCTGCAGCAGCGGGAGGGTCAACCCGTTGGAGTTCACCATCACTTCGACGGTCGGAACGGGCTCGGTGGGCGTCACTTGGATGCTCCGGCCCCCTTGTTCGAGTACGCCGCGGACGTCGCGCGCCGACGTGTCGATCCCACTGCGAAGGCGGTTCACCGTGCGGGCGTTCTGCTGAACTCCCGCACGAGCCTGGTCACGCTGAGTGCTGTCGACCCACCCTTTGGGATGAAGCCGGCGCCGCAACTCGGCTGCCTGGGCCCGGACATGGTCGACGGCCGCTGACCCAGCGTCCGGGAGTTCGAGCTCGAGGCTCTCGGCCACGCCGAGATCCAAGAGTTCGCGTAGCCCTTGGTGGGCAAAGCCACGTTCTTCGGTTGCTTCCTCGCGGCGGCGCTCGACCTCGGCCAGCTTACTCTCGGCGCTGCCACGGCGGGCCACGACCGCAGTAACTTGCTTGACCAGTGTCTCCAGCTCGCTTTCGGTGGTACGCACCAGACCCTGCAGTTCCGACAACTTGTCAATGGTCTGCTGGTCATCGGCGTTGATCGACGCGCGCAGCGCCGCCAGGCGGGCACGGGCGGTCTGAAGGTCACGGTCGTCCTTGTCGCGCGCGACGCGTTGTTCTTCGGCGTCACGACCACGCTGGTCCGCCTCCTCGGCGGCGCGTTGCAACCGAAGAGAGGATCGTTCTGCGTCGGACCGGCGGTTCCGCCAGAGAGCCAACGCCGAGCGGGTGTCGACGAGCGCTCGACGTACTTCATCCAAGGACTCATCATCAGTGGGCAGGCGGTGTTCGGCGGCCGTCCGACGCAGCTCGGCCCGGCGGCTATCGGCCAGGGCGTGGTTCTGTCGGGCCAGCTCAGCGGCACGGCCCGCGGCTGCAGCAGCGGCCTCGGCGTGACTGTCGTTTGCCTGACACTGGGACAAGGCATTGCGCAGAGCATCGTCGGTTGGCGCCTGTGCGAAGAGCTCCTCGAGTTCCCGCAGCGCCCTCTCCTTCTCTGAGCGCACGTCCTGGAGTTCAGCCTGCCGTTGCTCAACCTCAGCCAACCGCGCCCGCAACTCCGCCAAGCGACGCTGCCGTTGTGCCTCGCGGGCGGCCTCCCCTAACCACTCGGCCTGGTCGTGCAGCGGCGCCGCCCGACCGGTCACATGTTGGGCCCGCCAGCGGCCGTCCAATGCGACGGCGACGCCACCCTCGGGGAGTCGCTCCTCGACGGCGCACAGCCGCACCGACGCGAGCACATCCGCCACCAGTGAGGTGTGTTCCCGCGCGCCCTCGTCCACGACCAGGACCTCCGCGAGTGAACGGGTGGGGCGCTCCTCACCGGCACGGACGAAGGTGTCCAACCCAGACTGCTCGTCGGCGCCCACCCATGCGTCCAACAGCCCGCTGGCAGCCAAGGCGGCCTCCAACTGGGCCACCTGTGCGGCCGACACATGGTCGGCGGGGTTGACCATGGCCCAGAAGGGCGCACCGGCGGCCCCGACACGGTCGCGTCGACGCCATAGCGCCGGGGGTTTCGGTTCCACTGCGGGCCTGCCGGTCAGGTGCTCGATCTGCTGGGCCAGGGCCACGTATTCGGCCGCGGCAGCTTGGACGGCTGCCTCGATTTGGGCAACGGCCGCAGTCAGCGCCTGTTCCTTGGGCTGCCACGCGTCGCGGCGGATCGCGTCAATCAGGCGCGGCGTCTCAAGGCCGCCCACGGTGCTCGGCAGGCCCCCTTCCCAGGCACTCTGGAACGGTTCGGCGTACGTCGGCGCCCACTTCCGCAGCGCGGAGATCACACGCTCGCGCTCTGCGGCGGCCCACTGCCAGGATTTCTCGGCGACATCGCGTGCCTGCTCGGCCTGCTCGTGCAACGCGTCTGCCGTACGATCACTCGCCTCGGCCTGCTGCGCTGCTTTCTCGGCCACCCGGCGCGACCTGTCCACCTGGCGCACCACGGCATCACGCTCATCGCTCGCCTGCTGCAGGTGGTCGCCGTCTATGGGAAGAGACGGTTCGAGCCCAGCTCGACGAGCCGAGGCGCACACCTCGTCCTCCTTGCTGCACAGCTCTTGTTTGGCGCGCTCGTGTTCCTCCTGCGCCAGCTGATGGGCACGCTCGGACTGGGCGAAACGCGACCGTGCCTGGTCGGCGGCGCGTGCACTGCGCTCGGCCACGATGCGGGCGTTGTCGGTCTGGACCTCCTGGTTGTGCAGGTTGACGGCCCGGGCGCTCGCCTCTCGGTAGGCGGCCGACTCTCGCCACGACTCCGCCTGGGCCCTGCTCTCGGCGAGGTGCGTACGCAAGCGCTCCCGCTGCGCCTCCAATTCGGCTTCGCTGGTTTTGCTCTGCTCCAACTCCGCCTGGGCCCGTCGTTCCTCACGCGTGACCGCGTCCAGCGCGGTCTGCCGAGCCGCCACCTCGTCAGCTCTCCACCGCAACGCGGCTGCCGCCCAAGGTTGCCACTTGTCCCTTCGAAACCCGGCGACCTCAGCGGCCGCTGTCTTCGCCCTGTCGAGGTCGGCATGCAACTGGTCGAGCTGGTCCCATCCGCGCGCCAGCTCCTCCACCTCAGACCGGCTGAGCTCGGGCAGCGCATCACGCAGGTGGTTGGTGACGAAGTCGACTTTCAGTTGCGCACCGAGCTTAGGTTGGCGGGTGACTTTGAGCAACCGACCGATGCTCTCCAACTGGGCCACGCTCCCGCCCAACAGACGCGACGCGACGTACTGCCGGTAAGCCGAGGCGTTGGGATGTGCCTCGAAGCCGGCAGCAGTGATGTCCTTGGCGTGGCGCACGGCGCGGCCCTCGGTCAGGATGAGGCCTTCGCGTACTCGGCTGCCGACGCTGGTACACCAGGTCAGGCGGGTACTGGAGCTCCCCGTCCGAGCCGCGGCGTGCAGGAGAGTCGTGAAAAACTCGGGTCTGCCCTCGTGCGCGCGCCCATACTCCACCCACAGCCAGCCGTGGAACAGCGAGGCCTCACTCTGGCGCCGGTCGGATTCGCCGCTGGGGCGCACGTAATAGGCGAACTGTTTGCCCGAGCGCCCCAAGGTGTCGATCTTGTCGCTGGCGGTATCTGCCAGCCACGGAATCAGGGTGGTCAGCGCCATCAGTGACGACTTGCCGGTCTCGTTGCGTCCCATGAACTGGGCCCAGCCGTGGGCGTACCAGTACTCGACCGCTTCGAACTCCCACAGGTTGACCACGCCTGCTCGCAGCGGCTGCCAGCGCTCCCTCGTGGGGTTGGGCAGCCCGCCGTTTGCCAACGACTCGCGCCACTCTTGCAAGGCTACGTCGGGAGTGGGTTCACTCATCGCTCCTCCGATCCGAACAGGTCAGCGGGCGGAGCGCCGGGGGCGCTGTCAAGAACAGCGTCACGGTAGCGGCCCGCCAGAGGCAGGAGAGTCCAGGCGTGTGATCGCGCGTCGACTCTCAGCAGGCCAAGATCGACGAGCCTGCGTGCGACTTGGGTGGCCAACACCTCGGATGATTCGCGGAGCTCCGCGGTGAGCCGACTGCCTGCCTCAGCATGCAGCTCCATGGCGTGGCGGTCGACAAGCTCAGCGTCGATAGTACGGAAGCTGCCCTCAGCGTGAGCCGAAAGACGATCGAGCATCCCGAGCACAGCCCAGTCCAGTGCGGTGGAGGTCGGGAAGTCGATCACCAAGCTCTTTGGGAGCGAACGATCAGGCGACAGCGACAGGATCACGGCGTCGGCACGATGCTCAACCGAGCCACCGGTCATTTCCTCGGCAAGACCGGCCAGCCGCGTACGCTGCCCTCCGTGGTCGAGGTAGGCACGATCTTCCTCCGAGAGTTCATCGGGGTAGAGCGCCTGTGTTTCAACCAGCCGACGCAACAGCCGCGGTCCTCGTTCGCCGATTTCAGCCGGAGCAGGGTTGAGGGCCAGGTCGACGTCACCGGTGTCGATCACGAGAACCAAGGCTTCCCGATGTACCAGGTAGCCGGCCCCGATTCCTGCGCCTGTGCGCTCCCACCCCTCGCGAAGCTGCTCATCGGTACGGACCTCGAGCACGCCTTGGCTGCACAGGAGCTCCACCGCCCGCAACAAGAGAGCGCGGTGGCGCCGGATGTTCGGGTCATAGGGCCAGCCCGATCGACCAGCAGCGCTTAGCCGCACCACGTCCGAGACTTCTTGCAGCGTGATCGAGTCTTCCCGGTGTTCGTCGAGGCAGACAGCGGCGTACAGCGCCAACAGTAGGACGGCCCGGTCAGGTGGCGTGCGATGCCCCGCAATGGTCTCGTCGCCAACAGGTATGCGCCGTAGCCGGTAGCACTGGTCGAGATGCGCCAACTGGTAGCCCATGCGCTTGCACCAGGTCTCGAGCGTGCGGGCATGGCGGTGCACCAGGGCGTACGCCTCGGCGTCGCCCCAAGGCGTGACGATGGGGTTCGCGAGCAGGCTCAGAAAAGCGCGCTGTTTGTCGGCGTCCTCCGCGCGTGCCATCGACACAGTCATGCAGTGAACTCCACGACTGCGTCGGGCACGACGAGTCGTCCAGTAGGCACATGCAGCACGGCTGACCCCTCGCACGCAGTCAAGCGCAACAGCCATCGGCCATCGGCACTGGTTGCTTCGAGCACCTCGGTGCCCGGCCGATAGCGCCTCGCCTCGGTCAACAGGTCCAGCAGAACGGCCGCCTCGTCGTCATCGAGAGGCTCCCACTCGCTGAACGGAGTGCCGCTGCGAGAAGCCAACGAAGTCGCGGCACGCTCCAGATTCGCTTGTTCGCGCTGAGCCCGGCGGCGTGCCTCCGCCCGTGCCTTCCGTCGGTCGACGATGTTGGGGGCACGCCCGGCCGTGGACCGCAACCCCTGCGTACGCAGTCGGCGGGCGATGGGGACAGGATCGGCTTCCCAGGTCGACAGGCGGTGCCCGAGGCTCATCTCGGGGGCGAGGTCTGTGACATGACGAGCTGAGTGCAGGCCCGTCGCTCGACACCAGAGACGCCAGGCGTCCTCGTCGGTGTCGACAGACTCGAGGGCGTCCGCCAGCCGCAGAAGATCGGCTTTCCGCGACACCGTTCCGCCGACGGCCAGCAGAGCCCGGTGGCTCTTCAACACCGGAGCCACCGCATCACGGATCTGGCGTCGGAGCCGCGTGGCCTGCGGGTTGGCGCCGGTGAACCAGGCACCCAGCACGTCGAGATCGCGACGCATCTCGTCGGCGGCCGCGTCGATCAGTGGGTCTGCAGCCGACGTCCCCAAGCGGGTCAGCGCCATGGCCCGCCACTGTGCTTCGGGCACCTCGCGCAGTCGCGGGAGGTGGGCTCCGATGGGCCCCGACCACGCGTCCACGCCGGCACCCCACATCTCGGCGTAGGTGAGGATGGTCTCCAGCAGGCGGGTGACCTTTTCCTCGGAGGGCGAGCCGCCCAAGGCCACGGCCAGTGCGTTTTGCCAGTCGGTTGCGGCCTCGCTCATCGCCTGCACGGTGGTCTGCACCTGCGCGAACTCCCGGCTCGCGGTGGCCTGGTCGCCCTCGCCGAGTGCTGCGACAGTCGCCTGCAGCCGATCCCGCAATGTGATCGGGGCCAGCAGGACCGCGGTCGAGGTGGCGCCCATCTCAGCCTCGATGGCATGTACGGCGGAGTTCAGCTGGTAGCCGGCCTCGCTGAGCTGGTAGCGGTGGCGGTTGCGGAGGAAGTCCTCCTGGGTTTCGGCACGGTCCTGCCAGGCGGAGCAGGTGCCCCACTCGACGAGTTGGTCCATGCGTGAGCGCAGGGAAAGTTCGTCGAGCAGACCGGCTGCCTCGTTCTCAGGCAATTCGTCGCGGATGAGGCCCTGCAAAGTGTCGAAGCCGACACCGGTCAAGGTGACGTCCCGCTGACGCTGGAGGATGTCCACGATGAGTCGGTACTGCTTCGCCAGGGGACCGACCAGGTAACTGGCGGGCGTGACCTGACCAGGCAACAGCACCGATGCCCAAGCGTTGGTCTCATTCATGTCAGCCTCCCCTCGCTGAGAATAGCCGTGGAGGAGGAACCCGCCAGATGGTGGTGTTGTTGACCAGACGGCCGCACCCCTGCCCGTCGGTGCGCACCTGATCCTCGTCGGCGAGTGGGCTTCTGTCATTTGATGATCGAGGTCGCCCCGCTCAAGCCTGGGTTGAGGGGATCCTCTCCGTTCGAGCGTCGACATTCGCGAGCCCGGTGAGCCGACAGGACAAACCACGTGGATCGGGGATGACCCAGGCGATGGCGACAAGGATCAGCAGCGGCGCGAGGAGCCCCCAAGGGATGCCCACCTAGAGAAGGGTCGGTGCGCCGGCTTGGATGCTGGCGGCGCGCAGTAGACAGCGCACGCGTGACGGGCGTGCCGCCACGGGACGCAGGTAGACGGTGCGCTGCCCTAGATGTGATGTCCAGTCAGGTGATGGGCGGTTGCTTCCCGATTGCGGAGTGGGGCCGGTGGTGGTTGTAGGTGTGGATCCAGCCAGGGAGTGCGGCCAGGCGGTCGGTGTCTGAGGGGTAGAACTTCTTGAATGCGGGCGTGGCGAACGACCCCAGAAGTACGACCACTACCTCAAAGGCACCCTGTACTGCGCCTGCGGAGCCAAGCTCATGATCGAACGCCCCCGCGACAAGACCGGGGACCGCTACGAGTACTTCACCTGCTCCGGGCGACGCCGCAAGACCACCAACTGCACTCGCTCCGCGATCCTCGCCGAAGCCGAGATCGAACGCACCTACCAGCGCAACTCCCTGAGCCCAACCCAAGCTGAGCACGTCCGGAAAGTGCTCAACGACGTGTTCGACCAGCTCGAAGGATCCAGCGAGGACGAGCGCAAGCTCCTGATTGCCCAGCGCGACAAGCTCGAAGCCGAACGCCTCAAGCTCGTCCAGGCCCACTACGCCGACGCGATCCCCCTCGACCTCCTCAAGAGCGAGCAAGACCGCATCCGCGCCAGCCTCGACCAGATCAGCACACGGCTCGACAACCTCACCGACACCTACGCCGAGGCCCGAACGGGCTTGGACCGGCTCACCGAACTCCTGGTCGACCTCGACGACCTCTACAACAAGTGCGACCCAGCCGAACGACGCATCCTCAACCGCGCCCTGTTCACCCGCATCACCATCGACGACGAAGAGAACGCCACCTACACACCCGAGCAGACCACCGCCAGCGTCCTTGCCCACACCAGCATCGACGCCCCGGCGCACGTCACCGCAGAAACAAAACTGCCCCGGGGACTGTCTGAATAATGGTGTGTGAGGGTCCGGCCTGATCCGAAAGGAGATGGCCGTGGCTGACACGACCACTGTCGTTGTTGACGACGAGATGATTGATCCCGTGACCGGGGAGATCATCGATCAGAAGGAACTCGTAGAACGCTTGCTCGCGCAGGCGAAGGAGCAGGGCGTGAGCTTGACGGGGCCGGGCGGCCTGCTCAGCCAGCTCACGAAGAACGTCCTCGAGACCGCGCTGAATGCCGAGTTGACCGAGCACCTCGGCCACGAGCACGGCGGGACCCCAATCGGCGAGAACATGCGTAACGGGACGCGGGTCAAGACGGTGCTCACCGAGATCGGGCCCGTCGAGATCGAGGTGCCCAGAGACCGTGACGGCTCGTTCGAACCGGTGATCGTCCCGAAGAGGAAGCGCCGGCTGGACGGGGTCGATCAGATCGTGCTCTCGTTGACCGCGCGGGGGCTGACCACGGGTGAGATCGCCGCGCACTTCGACGAGGTCTATGGGGCGAAGGTCTCCAAGGACACGATCAGCCGGATCACCGAGAAGGTCACCGGGGAACTCGCCGAATGGTCGAGCAGGCCGCTGGATCCGCTCTACCCGGTGATCTTCGTCGACGCGATCGTCGTGAAGGTCCGTGACGGGCAGGTGAGGAACACCCCGTTCTATGTCGTGATGGGCGTCACCGTGAACGGGGAACGCGACATCCTCGGCATCTGGGCCGGTGATGGTCAGGAGGGTGCGAGGTTCTGGCTGCAGGTGTTCACCGAGCTGAAGAACCGGGGCGTCGAGGACGTGCTCATCGCGGTCTGTGACGGGCTGAAGGGTCTCCCGGAGGCGATCAACACGACTTGGGAGCAAACGGTGGTCCAGCAGTGCATCGTCCACCTGATCCGCAACAGCTTCCGCTACGCCGGGCGGCAACACCGCGACGCGATCGTCCGTTCCCTCAAACCTGTCTACACGGCCCCGTCGGAGCAAGCGGCAAAGGATCGGTTCGAGGAGTTCGCCGCCGAGTGGGGCGAGAGGTACCCGGCGATCGTGCATCTCTGGCGCAGTTCCTGGGCGGAGTTCGTGCCGTTCCTGGAGTACGACGTCGAGATCCGGCGGGTGATCTGCACCACCAACGCGATCGAGTCGATCAACGCCCGGTACAGGCGGGCCGTCCGGGCGCGCGGGCACTTCCCGAATGAGGCCGCCGCGATCAAGTGCCTGTATCTGGTCACGCGATCGCTTGACCCCACAGGTGGGGGCCGGGCACGCTGGGTGATGAGGTGGAAGCCCGCGCTGAACGCGTTCGCGATCACCTTCGCCGGACGGTTCGAGAAAACCACCCCACGAATGAAAACCGCCGGATCCCACACACCGTTTACCGGACAGACCCCTGCCCCGCCATCAGGCGGGGCAAGTTTCGATTTTCTCATCTTACGTGGACGCCGTTGGACTCAGCCCGAACACGTGGGAGCGGCTGGAGAGGCTGAGTTCCGCGTGGGAAGAGGCGAGACGGGTCGGCACGAGCGAAGAACCGCCGGTGGCCGAGCCAGGTCCTGGGGTCGTAGCGACCCCTACGAGACGGTCTCGAGCACCCCTGACGGAAAGGGAAGTGGACGCTATCCGAACGGCAAAGGCAACCGGCGAAAGCACCATGTCAATCGCCAAGCGGTTCGGGATCCATCGGGTGACAGTGTGGGAGCACACGAAGCGGTGACCAGCGCAAGTCACGGGCAACTGCTGTCAGCGAACCATTCCCAGAGCGGCTCGTCGGCGATGCCCTTGTCTGTCCTGCTACGTAGACTGTCACTCAGAGTTGCATCTCGACTGGAGCTTGAATGGAGGTGACGGGATGACTGTTCGCGTTGAGGTCGCCCCCGATCTACTCCAGTGGGCAGTCGAACGAGCGGGGTGGGACGAGGCGACTGTCGAACGTCGTGCGCCCAAACTCGATGGGTGGGTCTCTGGTGCCCAGCGTCCAACGCTGAAGCAGTTGGAGAAGTTCGCCAGCGATACTCATACCCCTTTCGGGCTGTTGTTCCTCTCTGAACCGCCAGTGGAAGACGTGCCTATCCCAGACATGCGCACGATCGGGAACGTCGCGGTCCCGCGGCCGTCTGCTGACCTGTTGGAGACGATCTACCTGTGCCAGACCCGCCAGGACTGGTACCGGACCTATGTGCAAGAGAACGGCGTGGGCGAACCTGAGTTTGTCGGCTCCGCAACGACCGAGACGCCGCCGGTGCTTGTCGCGGACCAGATGCGCGACTTGCTTGGCTTCGATCTGACCGAACGGAGCACCTTCTCCAGCTGGGAGGACGCTTTACGACGTCTGATCGACCGCATCGAGAACATAGGCGTCTTGGTGATGATCAATGGCGTCGTTGGCGCGAACACTCATCGTAAACTCAACCCTGAAGAGTTCCGAGGGTTCGCACTATCCGACCCGCTCGTACCGCTGATCTTCGTCAACGGCGCTGACACCAAGGCCGCACAGATCTTCACCATGATCCACGAACTGGCTCACGTATGGCTGGGAGCAAGCGCACTGTCCGATGCGGCCATGACCGCTAACCACGGGGTGACCGAGGAACTGTGGTGCAACCAAGTCGCCGCCGAAGTGCTAGTCCCGCTGACCACACTACTCAGCGACTACCGCGGAGAAGCGAACATCGAGGAGTTGGAGCGCCTGGCTAAGAAATACCGAGTCAGCACCCTAGTGGTACTCAAACGCATCTTCGACGCTCGGCTCCTAACCTGGGAGGACTATCGAGAGCGCTATGAGAACGAGCGGGACCGCGTGATCAGCATCCTCGCGGCGAGGCGCAGCGAGAACTCCGGTGGCAACTACTACTACACGCAGCCGATTCGACTTAGCCGTCAGTTCGCCCAGGCCGTGATCGCCAGCGCCCTCGAAGGGTCCACCACCTACCGGGACGCCTACCGCTTGCTCGGCACCAAGAAACACGCAACCTTCGAGAACCTGGCCGCCGAGTTGGGGGTCGCCTGATGTATCTGATCGACGCCAACGTGCTCATCGAGGCCAAGAACCGTTACTACGCCTTCGACATCGCCCCTGGATTCTGGGCCTGGCTCGATCGGGCCCACCGACAATCCGTGGCCTGCAGCATCGACGCGGTCCGCGACGAGCTCCTTGACGGTAACGACGAGCTCGCCACCTGGGCACATGCTAACGCCGCATTCTTCCGAACCATCGATCAAGGCACTACACAACACTTCGGCGACCTCACCGCTTGGGCGACCTCACGAAGCTTCACCCCAGCAGCGCTAGCCGAATTCACCGGCACCAATGCCGACTATCTCCTTGTCGCCTACGCTCGCGAGCACCAGCACACGGTGGTCACCCACGAACGCTCCCAACCCAACGCCCGAGCCAGGGTGTTGATCCCTGACGCTTGCCTGGCTATGGGCGTCGGCACGACCGACACCTTCCAGATGCTCCGCCAGACCGGAGCCCGGCTCGACCTCAGTGCGGGCGCATCCACACCGTGACTGATACGCCCATCGCTGGTAGAACATCTTGGACATGGAGCAGCTGAGCAAAGGGGCGAGTTCGCTCCTCCTTCAGTGCGTACACCTGTGACCGCTGCCTGTCGCCTATGCTGAGCGTGGCCTTCTTACACCCCCTACGTTCCGGTCGGGGGGTGAGGTCGGTGTGCGTGTGGATGCGTAGTGCGGTGATGAACCTCGGTAGAGGGTGTCACGGGCGAGGAAGTCGTGGTGGGTTCCTGCGTCTCGTACATGACCGTTTTCGAGGACGATGATTTGGTCGGCGTCGAGCACCGTGGATAGGCGGTGTGGGCTGACCCCGTTTCGTAGGTCCGGTCGTTATGCGAGTCGTCCTGTTGCCCGCGGTGGCGGGCA
>NZ_BAAGXC010000022.1:0-100514 GCF_054780035.1 Mariniluteicoccus endophyticus
AACGTGCCCTCCCGGTCGCGGGGCACGTCCAGGGTGACCTTGCCGATCTCGGTGGTCACGGTCTTGCAGGACGTGCCATTACGGGAGTTCCCCCGGTTCCGCCCGGCCGGGTCGTGCTTGTCATAGCCCAGGTGCTCGGCCATCTCGACCTCCAACGCCGACTGCAACACCTGCCGGGTCAACGCGGTCAACAACCCGCCCTCCCCGGTCAACTCGATGCCCTGCACCCGGGCGGCCTGCACCAGCTGCTCGGCCAACTCGGCCACCTGCCCCGCATCCGCCCGGACAGCCACCACCTCGCCACCGGCCGCGGCGACCTCCTTGTTCGACATGTCAGTGAGACTCCTTCCGGCCCGACCCACAGGTCAAGACCCTCAGCCAGCCCCACTTACACAAAGTTTCGGACAGACCCGCCGTTGTTGGCGGGGGTCTGACATTTCTGCCCCGGAGTGGGTGTTGAACGAGTCGCGGGTGTAGAAGCTCAGCAGGATCTTGTTGTCGGGGCGGACGTAGGCGTCGATGACAGTCAGCGGTGCCCGCACCCTCACGCGAGATCGCGTACACCGTCTGCAGAGACTCGACGAATGCGAACTCGTCGAACGCCGGCATGCCCTGCTGAGGGGTGACCCAGCGCAAGATCGACGGGGATCGCAGCTATCTTGCGCGGCGTGCCCACGCGCCACACCACCGACATCGGTTCCTTGGCGACAGCGGCTGCCAGGAGCAGGGACGCCAGGTACGCCTCGCCCTCGGGCTCGAAGTACGCGTCGGGCCGCCCGTCTTCAGTCGACACCGAAGCGTTGAGCAGCGCGGCCAGCTCGTCGGCTCGCTCGACCACGTCAGCGACCGATCCGGTCGAGGTACTCGGCCAGGTCTCCCGACTCGCCGTCGCGGCCGCCGCGGCCGACGACCAGCGGCGGGGGCGCGGGTTCGACGCGTACACCGGCCAGCCGCTCCCTGAGCCCGCCGGGCACAGAGAGGTTGTAGTAGCCGCCGTCGGTGCCGATGGCGAGCAGCTCGTTGCGGCGCAGGTACCAGCCCTCGAGCCCCGTGCGTACGCGATGTCCGCCGGGCAGTGTCGCCCGCAGCGGCACGGGCGCGATGCCCTCGGCCTCGGCGCGGGCGAGGAACGCGTCGATCAGCTCCTGCGCGCGGGCCGCCTCGGCCGCACGCGCCCGTTCCAGCGCCGCCGCCTGCTCCCGTGCGCGTTCGCGCCGGTCGTCCATCACGCCTCCTGCCGGTCGAGGCTGAAGCGTACGCGCGTTCCCGGGCGGGCCTGCGCGAGCCGGTCGACGTCGGCGTCCACGACGACCGCGATCACCGGGTAGCCGCCGGTGGTCGGGTGGTCGGCCAGGAACACCAGCGGCTGCCCGTCGCGCGGCACCTGCACCGCCCCGCGGACGATGCCCTCGCTGGCGAGCTCGTCGGCCCGGGCGCGTTCCAGCGGCTCCCCGGCCAGGCGTACGCCGACCCGGTCGCCCTGCGCCGTCGTCTCCCACACCGAGTGCAGGAACGACTCGCGCGCCCGCTGCGTGAACCAGTCGTCGCGCGGGCCCCACACCACCCGCAGGGTGAGCTCGCCGTCGCGGTGGACAACCATCGACGCGTCGCCGCGCGGGATGGGCGTGGCGGGCGGCTCCCCGACCGGGAGCACGTCGCCAGCGGCCACCCTCGGCGGGCCCACCCCCGTGGTCGGGTCGGTCGACCGCGAGCCCAGCACAGGCGCCACGTCGATGCCGCCGCGGACGGCCAGATAGGTACGCAGCCCCTGCTCGGGCACGCCGAGCGCCAGCAGCTGCCCGGTCTGCATGCGGAACGGGGCAAGCAGCGCCTGCGGGACCCCATCGAGCGTGACGGGGGTGGGCGCCCCGGTGAGGGCGACGGTCAGCTCGCGGGTGCCGCGTACGCGCAGCCCACCCATCAGCACCTCGAGCGTGGCGAGGTCTTCGGGGTTGCCGACGAGGCGGTTCGCCAACGCGTGCGCGCGGCGGTCGAGCGCGCCCGACGGCGAGATGCCCAGGTGACCATAGCCGTGGCGGCCCAGGTCTTCGACCAGCACCAGCGGGCCGACGGCGTCGACGGCGAGGCTCATGGCGTCACCTCCACGAAGCGGATCCGCGCGCCGGGCACGAGCAGCGCCGGCGGTTCGCGGTCGACGTCCCACAGGACGGCGTCGGTGGTGCCGATGAGCTGCCAGCCGCCGGGCGAGGCCTGCGGGTAGAGCCCGGTCCAGTCGCCGGCGAGCGCGACCGACCCGGCGGGGATGCGCGTACGCGGGGTGTCGCGGCGCGGCACCGTCAGGCCGCCCCGCTCGCCCGAGAGGTAGCCGAAGCCCGGCATGAACCCGGCGAACTCGACGGTCCACACCTGGCCGGTGTGGCGGGCGACCACCTCGTCCCGGTCGATGCCCACGTGGTCGGCGACCGCGGATAGGTCGTCGCCGTCGTAGACCACGGGGATCTCCACGACCTCGGCGTCGGCGTGCCCGCCGACGTCCACGGCGGACAGGTCCACGGCACGCAGCGCGTCGGCGACGGCCGCCCGCCGCTGGGGGCCGTCGAGCTTGACCAGCACCGTCACCGCGGCGGGGACGTGCTCGACCACGCCGGGGACGGGCGTACGCCTGAGCGCGGCGTCCAGCCGTCGCCGCTCGTCGGCGTCGGCCAGCTCGACCAGGATCGCCCGGTCGCCGCACGGGCGCAGGATCACGAGAAGGCCTCCACCGCCACGCCGGCCATCTCGAGGGCGTACCGCACGCGGGCAGCCATCTCGACCGCGCCGGGCGAGTCGCCGTGCACGCACAGCGAGTCGGCCTCGATCGCGACGCGGGAGCCGTCGACGGCCTCGAGCGAGCCGGTGGTGACGAGCTCCACCATGCGGGCGGCGATGGCGTCGGGATCGTGGAGGACGGCTCCCTCGAGACGCCGGGAGACGAGCGTTCCGTCGGCGTTGTACGCGCGATCGCAGAACGCCTCGCGCACCACGCGGATGCCGTGGGCGGCGGCCTGGTCGAGCACGACCGCACCGGGCAGTCCCAGCAGGGCCAGCGGTCGCGTGGCGCGCTCGTTGAAGTCGGCGATGGCGCGCACGACCGCGTCGGCCTGGGCCTCGTGGTGGACGATGGCGTTGTAGAGCGCGCCGTGGGGCTTCACGTAGCCGACCTGGGTGCCGACCGTGCGGGCGACCCCGTCGATGGCCGCGAGCTGGTAGAGCACGTCGGCGTGCAGCTGGCGCGGGTCGACGTCGATGAACGAGCGCCCGAACCCGGCGAGGTCGCGGTAGGCGACGTGCGCGCCGACGCGTACGCCGTGCTCGGCGGCCAGCCGGCAGGTCCGCAGCAGCACCGTCGGGTCACCGGCGTGGAAGCCGCAGGCGATGTTGGCCGAGGAGACGACGCCGAGGAGCGCCTCGTCGTCGCCCATGCGCCACGAGCCGAACGACTCGCCCATGTCGCTGTTGAGGTCGATGACTGCCATGAACCGATTGTTCAACAATGTTCGCGGTTTGGGGAGGCGTCTCGCGACATCCGGTGCGACGATGGGGGCATGGCTCAGCAGGCCTCGGCGGCCGCCAACGTCGCCGACACCATCCGACGCCAGATCCTGGCCGGCCACCTCGCCCCCGGCACCCGCCTCGACGAGGTGAGCCTCGTCGGCGTGCACGGGGTCAGCCGCAACACGCTGCGCGAGGCATTTCGGCTCCTGGCCCACGACCGGCTCGTCGAGCACCAACCCCACCGCGGTGTGTTCGTCCGCACGATCGGCGCCGCGGAGGCCCACGACCTCTACCGAGTACGCCGCCTCGTCGCCGTCGGCGTGGTCCGGGCCGCCGCCGAACGGAGCGCCGAGGAGCGCGCGCCCGCGCTGGCCCGCATGGAGGACGCGGTGACCGCTGCCGAGCTCGCCAGCACCGCGGGCGACTGGGCGACCGTTGGCACGTGCAACGCCGAGTTCCACCTCGCGCTGGTGTCGATCGGCGCCAACCGGGTCGCTGACCGGCTCATGGGGACCGTCATCGCCGAGCTGCGGCTGGTGTTCCTGTCCGCCGACACCGCCGCGCACGTCCACCCGCGCTACGTCGAGGGCAACCGCAGCCTCCTGGAGCTGGCGCGCACGGGTGACCTCGCCCGCACCGCCGACGCACTCGACCTCTATCTGCGCGACGCCGAGGACCATGTGCTCGCGACCCTCAACGAGGCGTGATTCCTGCAGTTCCCGTGACATCTGAACCGCTCGCGCGGCAAGGTTGGCCCATGAGCCTCGACGACGTCCTCGGCCCGATCGCCGCCCAGATGCGTGACCTCCCGCCCGAAGCCGCCGGTGCGGTCGCCCGCATCACTGCCCAGCGCGCCATGACCGGTTTATCCGCGTACGCGTTCGACGCTCAGGGCGCCCCGATCCGGGACGCGTGGTACGACGTCGACACCGACCCCGTCAGTCGCGTGCTGCTCGACGACGGGCTCGAGACCATCAACGTCGAGGTGGTCCGCACCGGCGACGCGTGGAACGCGTTCGTCTGCACGTCGCCGCAGATCTCGGGCTCGCCCGGCCTGACCCGCCGCGTACGGGACGTCGAGCTGCCGTTCACCGCTCCCGTGCCGGGCCCCGAACTGAACCCCGCCCAGATGCAGGCGCTGCAGGCTGCCTGGCAGCAGCACCGTGGCGCGTACGTGGCTGCCGCCCCTGCGACCGAGGCCGAGATCGCCGAGCTCGAGTCCGCGCTCGGGTTCCCCGTGCCGCCCGCGCTGCGCCACCTGCTCGCACTGGCCAACGGCGCCAGGGTGAACGGCGACGTGACCGAGGAGTCCGCTCCTCCCGCCGGCTGGTGGGAGCTGCTGTCGACCACGGCCATCGCGCAGGAGTACGCGAGCTGGTCCGAGCTCGCGGGTAGCTCGATCTACGACGGGGTCGCCCAGGACGCCGGCATCGCCGATGTCGCCCAGCTGCGCCTGCTCCACCCGGGTTGGGTCCCGTTCGCCTCCGACGGCGGCGGCAACTGCCTCGGCATCGACCTGGCCCCGGGACCGCGCGGGATCCTCGGCCAGGTGCTCGAGTTCGGTCGTGATCTGACCGACGGCCCGGTGCTGGTCGCCCCGTCGATCACCGACTGGTTCATCGGCCGTCGCGTCGAGGGCACGTTCCCCGACGAGGCCTTCCACGACCTGCGCGAGTCTGGCGGTGACGTGCCCCCGGCCGACCCGTCGACCGAGAAGCTGCGCGTCTTCGGCGGCACGATCTCCGCCGGGGTTCTCGCGCCGCCGCGGCTGAAGTCGGTCCTCCTGCGTGGCGGTCGCATCGACCTCGCCGGCGTACGCGGCGCCCCGGTGCTCGCCGAGCTGCGCCTCATCGAGCAGGCAGATCTGGACCTGTCCCCGCTCGCCGGCCACCCGTCGCTGCGCCTGATCACCCTCGAGAAGGTCGCGCCCGATGCCGTACGCGGTCTCGAGGCCCTCGCGTCGCTGCCGCGCCTGGAGTCCGTGTCGGCGCCGACCGAGCTCGCCGCCCGCCTGGTTCCGCTGCTGAAGGACCATCCGACGCTGTGCCAGGTGAAGCTGAACGACGTGCGCCCGCTGGGCTACCAGCTGTCGATCCTCGACGGGCTCGACCAGCCTGGCGGACCGGCACTCGCGCCCACGTGCCGTGCTCTGTCCGGTGACGTGCCCGAGTTGACCCCACCGGGCGAGGACGAGGACGACGAGCTCGGCCTCGATGACGAGGACGACACCGATGGCGCGGATGGCACCGCCGACGCGGAGAGCACCGACGCACCCGCCGTGACCGGCTCGACCGACGCCGCCGGGACGAGCGAGAACCCCGGTGCCGCGCCTGTCGCGTTCGCGGGTGCCACGCAGCACGACGACAGGCCTGAGGGCGACGACGGGTCGCGGGGCGGCCTCGATGCCGCGAAGGGGGCCGCCGCCGCGGGTCTCGCCGCCGCCGCGGGGGTGGCCGCCAAGATCACCGACAGTCTGTCCTCGAGGTCCGACGACGAACGGGCCGACCGCGACCAGCAGGCCGCTGCCGAGTCCGAGGGCATGGTCCAGCCGCCCGCCGCCGTCGACGAGCCGGCCCAGCCCCAGCCGACCCGATCCGCGGAGCCCGTCTCGCTCGACCTGGACGACGTGCCCCGCGCGCCTTCGCAGCCCGGCGTGCCGCAGCGCGCGCAGGTGTCCGGACCGGACTCGTACGCGGAACAGGCCGCCGCGGTGCCGCCCCCGACGAACGACTCGCCGCTGCCAGAGCTGGAGGACCGCCTGTCGACGATGCTCGACGCGGTGGTCGACATGTGGAAGACGGGCGTGGAGGGCCAGATGTATCAAGGCCCGCGTCCGACGCCGGCCCAGATCGAGCAATACGCCGACAGGCTGCCCGCCACGCTGCTGCACCTGTGGGACCGCGTCGGCTTCTCCGGCTTCGATTCGGGCCGCTTCTGGCTGGTCGACCCGGCCGATTGGGCCGATCCGGCCAACGAGTGGACCGAGGGTCTGGAGCTGCCGTGGGACGAGGAGCGGTGGATCCCGTTCATGCGTACCGCGTTCGGTGAGATGCACCTCTACGGCCCGACGGCGAAGGCCGTGCTGAAGATCAAGCCGCTGCTGCTCGAGCTGGGTGGGGTGGACGCCGAGAACCACCGCGACGAGAACGAGTTCATGCTCGCCAACCTGATCTCCTACCAGCCGGAGGCGTTCGAGCTCGACGACGTGTCCGGCCAGCCGCTGTTCCCCCAGCTCGTGCGTCGCTTCGGCCCGCTGCAGCCCGACATGATGTACACGTTCCTGCCCGCGCCCGTCCTCGGAGGTCCGCTCGAGGTCGACCGCGCGGCGGTCGAGCGGGCCGTCGTGCACGTGCTGGTGCTGCGCGCCATGGCGGGGTGAGTCACCTAGCCTGAGGTGATGCACTGGACCGCGCTGATCCTCTCCGCCCTCTTCGAGGCCGTCTGGGCGACCGCCCTGGCGGCCTCGAACGGTCTCCGCAGGCCCGTACCCACCCTGGTCTTCCTCGCCGCGCAGGTGGTGTCGATGGCGGGGCTGGCTTACGCGATGACGGCGATCCCGGCGGGCACGGCGTACGCGGTGTGGGTCGGCATCGGTGCCGTGGCGACCCTGGCGGTGCAGGTCGCTCGCGGGGCCGAACGGCTCACCGCGCTGCGGGCCGGGCTCATCCTCGGTCTGGTGGCGTGCGTGGCCGGGCTGAAGGTCGTCGCATGAAGGCTTGGGGCGTGCTGCTGGTCTCGGGCCTGCTGGAGGCCGTGTGGGCCACGGCGCTCGCCGAGTCGCAGGGCTTCTCGCGCCCGGTGCCGGTGGTGGTGTTCCTCGTGGCCGCCGTGCTGTCGATGGTCGGCCTGGCCCGCGCCATGCGGCACATCCCCGTGGGGACGGCGTACGCGGTGTGGACCGGCATCGGCGCGGTCACGACGGCCGCGTACGCGATGGCCACCGGCGCCGAAACGGCGACCGGCACGAAGGTCGCGCTCCTGGCGGGGATCATCGGCTGCGTCGTCGGCCTCCAGCTGACGGAACGGCCCGATCGGACGGACGACTCGGGCATGCGGACCAGTTGGTAGACGCAGCCCCCGCCCCGTTGTAGCGAGGGTAACGCCCGGCCGCCAGACCCGCATCGTCCGCGGTCAGCGCGTAGCGTGGCACGCGTGATGACCCTGATGTGGGGCGCCGTCGCGGCGTCCTCCCTGCTCGTGGGCGCCGTTCTGGCGACCCTGCGCCGATGGCACATGGGCACGATCGGCCTCGTGCTCGCCTTCGGCGCCGGCGCCCTGATCGCGTCCGTGTCCTTCGAGCTCGCGGAGGCGGGCGTGCAGGCGGCCGGGCCCGCCGCCGTCGGCATCGGGCTGACGCTCGGCGCGGCCGCCTACTTCCTCGGCGATCGTGCGGTGGAGCGCTCCGCCGCCAGGTCCGGCGGCTCGTCCTCGGGCGCGGCGCTGACCGTGGGTGCGCTGCTGGACGGCGTCCCCGAGCAGCTCGTGCTGGGCATCGGACTGGCCGCGGGCGAGGGCGTGTCCCTCGCGCTGCTCGTGGCGATCTTCATGTCCAACCTGCCCGAGTCAATCGCCGCCACGGCCGACTCCCTCGACGGCGGCAAGACGCGCCGCCACCTGCTGATCCAGTGGTCGCTCGTGACGGTGGTCTGCGCCCTGGCGACGTGGGGCGGCGGGCTGATCGCCGACATCGCCTCCCCCGCCCTGACCGGTGGCATCCAGGGGTTCGCGGCCGGTGCCCTGCTGGTCATGCTGATCGACACGATGATCCCCGAGGCCCGCGAGAAGGGCGGGGAGAAGGCCGGGCTGCTCACCGTGGTCGGCTTCGCACTCGGCGCGTTCCTGTCCCTGGTGGTGTGACCGCACAGGGCCAGTCCCACCTGACGATCCAGTGGCAGGCCCCGGCGAACACGCCGGTCGGCGACGTCGGCATCATCTAACGCCGCGAAGGACGGGCTCGGCCGCATCAACAGTTCACCGGCACGAGCGCCACGTTCGGCGTCCGGTGACCGTTCGATCGCATCGACTAGCCTGACCGCGTGGATTTCGTACGCGGGCTGAGGCAGTTGTGGCGCCATCGGCTGTTCCGCAAGCTCGTCGCGGTACGCATCGCGACGCAGGGCTCCGACGGGATCCTGCAGGTCGGCATGGCGGCGTACGTGTTCTTCTCGCCGCAGAAGCAGCCTGACGCCTGGTCGATCGCGATGGTGCTCGCGGTGACGCTGCTGCCGTTCTCGGTCATCGGCCCGTTCGTGTCACTGACGCTCGACCGGTTCTCACGCCGCCAGGTGGCGGTCACGACCGATGCCGTACGCGTGGGCATCTGCCTGATGCTGGCGTGGCTGGTGCTCGACCCGCAGATGGGGTCGAACCTGTGTAAGACGGGCCTGTTCTACACGGGTGTGCTCGTCGCAATGAGCCTGAACCGCTACCTGCTGGCGGGCCTGTCGGCGGCGCTGGTCCACACGGTCGAGGACGACGAATACCTGATGGCGAGCTCGGTCATGCCCACGATCGGCCCGGCGGGCGTGATGCTCGGCGCCGGCGTGGCGAGCGCGATCCGGCTCCTGGCGACACCGTTCATGCCGACCTACCGCGCCGACGCAATCGTCTTCCTCGTCGCCGCCGCCGGGTTCGCCCTCACCGTGCTGCTGTCGCTGCGGATCGGTCGTTGGCAGCTCGGCCCCGACCTCACGTCGGAGGAGGCTCGCACCACCCCCGCCGGCGAGGTCGTCAAGGGTCTCGTGCATGCCGTCGAACACCTGCGCGAGCGCCGCCCCGCCGGCATCGGACTGACCGTCATCGCCCTGCAGCGCATCGCCGTCGGCATGACCCAGGTCGCGTGCATGCTGCTGTTCCGCAACTGGTTCCACCCCGTCGACGACGTTGCGGCCGCCATGAAGGACCTCGGCGTGTGGGCCGGCGCCACCGGTGCGGGCTACCTCGCCTCCGCCGCCCTCGTGCCCACGCTGGCGCGCCGTCTCGGCGTACGCCACACCATCCTCGTCGTGCTGCTCGGTGCGGGGCTGTTCCAGCTCGCGCCCGGCTCGATCTTCTCGATGTGGACGCTGGTCGCCAGCGGTTTCCTGCTGGGCCTGATGTCGCAGTCGCTGAAGATCTGCGTCGATTCCCTCGTCCAGGCCCACGTCGACGACGACTTCAAGGGCCGCGTGTTCACCATCTACGACATGATCTTCAACGCGTGCTTCGTGCTCGCCGCCGTCATCGTCGCGCTGACGTTCCCGCTCGACGGTCACACCCTCGGCGGCTTCATCGCCATGGGCGTCGGTTTCTGGGCCATCGCGGGGCTCTTCTGGTGGCGCAGCGCCCGCGTCGGCTCCGCGGTGTTCGACCGCGGCACCGACCTCGTCGAGGCCTGACGCCGCCCGCTCCACGTGGCGTGAATCCCATAATGGGATTCGATCGGGTATCATTGGTCCATGACGACACAGATTGCAGTGCGACTCCCCGACGAACTCGTCTCCTTCCTGGACCGGAGCGTCGCTGACGGCCTGGTCTCGAGCCGTGCGGCATTGGTGAGCCGGGCGATTGAGCGTGAGATGCGGCGCCAGGCCGCGCTGACCGATTCCATGATCCTTGCCGCCCAAGGCACTCAGGACGATCTTGACGACCTGGTCGCATGGACCACCTCCAACGCGCCGTTCGAGGACTGACGTGCGTGAGATCTGCCTGGCCAAACTCGACAAGACGCGGCCCGTGCTCGTCCTCACCCGTGAAGCTGCACGGGGGGCGATGACCAAGGTGACGGTTGCGCCCATCACGTCGACCATCAAGGGACTGTCGAGCGAGGTGCCGCTGGACGCCCGCAACGGGGTCGACCATGCCTGTGCCGTGTCCCTCGACAACGTCATGACGATCCCGCGATCGCTGCTCGGGCGCATGATCGGCTTCCTGCGACCCGATCAGGAGCGCGATCTGGCCGTGGCGATGGTCCTCGCGTACGACCTGGAGATCTCCATCCTCGAAGACTGATCAACGCGGCGATGTGCGACGCTTCGCCGCGCCACCTGGAGGTGCACCGCACCGTGCGGGACCGTTGCGTGCTCGGATCAGGGCAGGTCGAGCCAGGAGCCCTTCTTCTCGCCCGGGCGCTCGTCGCGCGGCGGCGCGACCGGCAGGTCGGTCGTCGGGCCGTCGGCCGTGGGCAGCCAACGGGGATCGTCGTGGGAGATGTCGGGAGACGTACGCGGAGGCATGGCCGCGGCCTGCGGCTGGACAGGGGTCTGGTCGGCGTGCGGCTGGAACGCGGGACGCTGCCCCGGCTGGCCCGACTGCGCCTGGCCGGGCTGTTGACCCGGCTGGAGGCGGGGCTGGCCATCCGTCTGCGGGCCCTGATGGGACGGGGCGGACTGCTGGGACGGGACCGACGGCTGTCCCGAGGCCTGCGACTGCTGCGCGGGCTGGCGGTTCTGCGGGGCGAACGCGCGTACCTCGTCGTTGGTCGGCTGCGCGGGCGAGGCCTGCGACTGCGCCGACTGCGGCTGCTGGCCCTGCTGGGTCTGCGAGGGGGACGCCCCGGACTGCGCCTGCGCGCCCTGCTCCATCGTCGGCCACTGCTGCGGCGCTGGCGGGCGGGCGGCGATGACGGTCGACTGCGGCGTCGCGCCGGGCTCACCACCGGGGATGGGGGCGACGACGACAGCGGTGCCGTAGGCGCAGACCTCGATCGAGCTGCCGATCTCGACGGTGTCGAACTTCAGGCCGACGACGGCGTTCGCGCCGCGCGCCTGGCACTCGCGCCAGGCCTCATCGATCGCCTCGTGACGCGACTCCTTCGCCACGCGGGACAGCTCGTCACGGTCGCCTCCGCCCCCGAAGGACCGGAGGCCGCCGTCACCGCGGCGGATGGACGTACCGATGACGGTTCCCAGGACGGCCTCGACCCGGTGACCGGGCACGCCGTTGCTCGTGACGATCAGCATGGCGGACAGTATTCCCGCCGCACGGGTCGTATGTGAGTCACTTTCGGGAATTACCGGCCATACCCGGGTACGCACCCCGCGCGGGCCGCGTACCCACGGCCGTGGCGATCGCGCCGACAACGCCGAGGCCGGTGCTGAGCGCGAGCAGAGCGGGGACGCCACCGAGGTCGAGCACCGCACCGCCGAGCAGCGCGGCGACGACGTTGCCGACGGTCATGGTGACGGCCGCGGCGGCCTGGCCCTGGACGCGGTCACGCGGCCCGAAGAGCTGGTCGACGTAGTACACGCTCGCGGGCACGACGACGGCGAACGAGACGGCCTGCAGCAGGCCCGTGGCAAGGAACAGCGTCAGGTTCGGCGCGAGCAGCGCGGCGAGCGACTTCACCAGCATCATCACCGCGGCAACGCGCAGCAGCGTCCCCGCCCTCCAGCGGGCGAGCAGCAGGCCGAACGCCAGCATCGGCACGACTTCCGCCGCCGCGCCCAGGGCGAGTGCGAGGCCGAGGTGCGAGGCGTTGCCGCCGTGGTGGGACGTCAACTGGAACGTGAACGACGTGATCGTCGAGTGGGCGGCGTACGCGCCGGTCAGACCGACCAGCAGCGCCCAGAAACGGAGTCGCGCGGCGGGGTCGAGCGCATCGGCGGCCGCGGCCGGATCGGTGTCGATGCGCAGCGCCGCGGTGTCGTCCTCCGTCGGCACCGCGAACGTCAGCGCGGCCACGAGCAGCAGCGCGCACGCGACCAGCGCCAGCAGCGGGACCGTCCCCGGCCCCGTCGCGGCCACGAGTACGCCGCCGCCGAGCGCCACCACGGCGAACGACGCCGACCCGACACCGCGTGCCGGGCCGTAGCGGACGGGTACGCCGGCGTGGGTTGCGGCCATGCCGACGGCGTTGACCAGAGGCAGGACGGCCTGCACCAGGGCGAGCAGCAGCGCGTACAGCACGGCACGCACCAGACCGGGGCTGGGCAGCAGCAGCGCGACCGCGGCCGCAGCCGCGCCGACGACGAGGCCGCCGAGCCAGAACCGCAGCGGGAACCGCGACCGGGCGGCGGCGCGGGCGACGACGGGCTGCAGCAGCACCGAGGTCAGGCCGCCGGCGGCCATGGTCGCGCCGACCATGGCGTTGGTGAGGCCGTGGGCGAGCAGGAACACGCTGGGGAAGACCAGCGCGACGGCGAACAGGGCCCAGTAGGCCGCCTGCAGCGCGAAGTAGCGCAGGTTGGGTGCCCGCACTGGGTGGTCGGTGGCGGGCCTCAGCGGCGCGCCCACCACTCCTTCAGCATCTCGGTGGCGCGCTCCTCGCCGAGCGGGCCGTGGTCCATGCGCTGCTCCAGCAGGAACTTGTACGCCTGGCCGACCTCGCGGCCCGGCCGGATGCCGAGGATCGCCATGATCTGGTCGCCGTTGAGGTCGGGGCGGATGGCCTCGAGCTCCTCCTGTTCCTGCAACACGGCAATGCGGTGCTCGAGGTCGTCGTACGCGCGGCGCAGCCGCGTGGCCTTGCGCTGGTTGCGGGTCGTGCAGTCGGCGCGGGTCAGGATGTGGAGGCGTTCGAGCTGGTCGCCGGCGTCGCGGACATAGCGGCGTACGGCCGAGTCGGTCCAGGAGCGCTCAGGGTCCTGGAGGCCGTCGCCGTAGCCATGGAAGCGCAGGTGGAGCTCGACGAGCTTCGCAACCGCCTTGGTCTCGTCGGCGCTGAACCGCAGCGCCTGCAGGCGCTTCTTGACCATCTTGGCGCCGACGACGTCGTGGTGGTGGAACGAGACCTTGCCGCCGGCCTCGAACTTGCGGGTCGGGGGCTTGCCGATGTCGTGGAGCAGCGCGGCGAGGCGGCCGACGAGGTCGGGCTCGTGGCCGCGGGCACGCTCGAGGTCGATGGACTGCTCCAGCACGGTCAGCGAGTGCTGGAAGACGTCCTTGTGGCGGTGGTGCTCGTCGCTCTCCAGACGCAGCGCCGGCAGCTCGGGCAGCACGCGGTCGGCGATGCCGGTCGCGACCAGCAGGTTGAGGCCGGCGCGCGGTGCGGGGGTGAGCAGCGTCTTGGACAGCTCGTCGCGTACGCGCTCGGCGGAGATGATGTCGATGCGCTCGGCCATGTCGACCATGGCCCTGACCACGTCGGGCGTCGGCTCGAACTCGAGCTGGGACGCGAACCGCGCAGCGCGCATCATCCGCAGCGGGTCGTCGCTGAAAGACTGCTCGGGCGTGCCCGGCGTACGGATCACGCCAGCGGCCAGGTCGGCGAGCCCCCGGTAGGGGTCGACGAACTTCCGGTCGGGCAGCGAGATGGCCATGGCGTTGACGGTGAAGTCGCGGCGGACGAGGTCGTCGTCGATGGAGTCGCCGTACGCCACCTCGGGCTTGCGCGAGTCGGTGCGGTAGGTGTCGGCCCGGAACGTGGTGATCTCGATGACCCAGGCGTCCGACTGGCCGTCGGCGGGCACCTTCGCCCCGATCGTGCCGAACTCCTTGCCGATGTCCCAGACCGCGGAGCCGGGCACGCCATGGGTGAACTGTTTGAGCAGCCGCTCGATGTCGTCGGGGCGCGCCGAGGTGGTGAAGTCGAGGTCGTGGCCGAGGCGGCCCATGAGGGCGTCGCGTACCGAACCACCAACGAGGTAGAGCTCGAAACCCGCGTCGGTGAACAGCGCGCCCAGCCGGTCGACCACGGGCGCGATGCGCAACAGCTCGGCCACCGCGTTCGACTGGGCGGTGGACAATGACGTGGACGGGTTCGGCACGGTCGAGCAGTCTACGGGCTCGTACCGACCGACGCCGCTCCATTCCCTCGCGCGGCAGCGGAATGAATCAGACCACCGTGGCGCTGACCAGACGGTTGAGAAAGGATGGTGCCTTGCGCCCGATCTTCCGGATCCTCGGATTCGCCCGCGAACTGTGGCCCTACTACGTCTGCATCGTCGTCGCGTCGGTCCTCACCGCGGCGACGGGTCTGCTGACCCCGTTCATCATCAAGGCCGCCACCGACGAGGTCGTGGCCGCGCAGACCTCTGCGCGCCCCGGCGCGGTGACGGTCGTGCTGTGGCTGGCCGTGGCCCTGCTCGCGACGGACCTGACGAACACGCTGGTGACGAACTGGGGCGGCTACCTGGGCGACGTGATGGCGGCGCGGCTGCGCGCGATCCTGTCGACGCGCTACTACGAGAAGCTGCTGGCGCTGCCGCAGCGCTACTTCGACTCCGAGCTGACGGGCACGATCACCGGGCGCCTGAACCGGTCGATCAACGAGACGACCCACTTCCTGCAGGCCGCGTCGAACAACTTCTTCCCGATGCTGCTGACCACGTTCTCGGCGCTGGCGGTGTCGGCGTTCTACTCTCCGTGGCTCGCCGTGCTGCTGATCATCATCTTCCCGCTCTACACCTGGCTGACGGCGCTCACCACGAAGCGCTGGCAGCGCCTGGAGGCCGAGAAGAACAAGCAGGTCGACCTGGCTTCGGGCCGGTTCACCGAGGTCATCGGGCAGATCCGCGTGGTCAAGAGCTTCGTACGCGAGGTCGCCGAGCTCACCGTGTTCCGGGACCGCTTCGACCGCACCATCAGCACCACCCAGGTCCAGTCCCGCTGGTGGCACTGGATGGACGTCGCCCGTCGCGGCGCGCTCAACGCCATCTTCTTCGGCATCTACGCGATCATCTTCGTCCAGACCGTGCGCGGCGACTTCACCGTCGGCGTGATGGTGCTGCTCATCCAGCTCGTCGCGATGACGCGCCAGCCGGTGATGATGATGAGCTATCTGATCGACACGGGCCAGAAGGCCATCGCAGGCTCGAAGGACTTCTTCGAGGTCATGGAGCTCGAGGTGGACCGTACGCCGGCCCCGATCGACGAGGCCCCCGCCCCGCGACCCGCCGTCGGGCCCGGCGAGGACATGATCGTGTTCGACCACGCCACGTTCGGCTACGAGGAGGGCCACGACGTCATCTCCGACGTGACGTTCTCCGTACGCCGCGGCGAGCGCGTCGCGCTGGTCGGCGAGTCCGGCGGCGGCAAGACCACGCTGGTGAACCTGCTGCTCGGGCTCTACCCGCTCAAGAGCGGACGCGTGCTCGTCAACGGCCACGACATCACCGCCACCGATCCGGGCGTGCTGCGCCGCAACATCGGCGTGGTGTTCCAGGACCCGTCGCTGTTCTCCGGCACGATCCGTGAGAACCTCGCGTACGGTCGCCCGTCGGCCTCCGACGACGAGATCGTGGAGGCTGCGGAGAAGGCCAACGCCGCCCGGTTCATCAAGAATTTCGCCGACGGCTACGACGCGCTGATCGGCGAGCGCGGGCTCAAGCTGTCCGGCGGCCAGAAGCAGCGCATCGCCGTCGGCCGCGCCATCCTCAAGGACGCACCGATCCTCATCCTCGACGAGGCGACGTCGGCGCTCGACACGAAGTCGGAGCGCTGGGTCCAGGCCGGTCTGGACGCGCTCATGGCCGACCGCACGTCGATCATCATCGCCCATCGCCTGTCGACCATCTCGTCGGTCGACCGCATCGTCACGCTCAAGGACGGCCGCGTCGACGAGATCGGTACGCCGGACGAGCTGGCCCGCTCCGGCGGCATCTACGCCGAGCTCCTCCAGCTCCAGGCGTCCGCGACGAAGGCCGACCGCAAGCGCCTGGCCGCGTACGACATGGTCGGCTGACGCCGGGCTGACGCTGCCGGTCCGAAGCGGCGTACGCTGCGGCGTATGTCGGGCGCGACCATCTGGTTCACGGGCCTCTCCGGGGCGGGGAAGTCCACGCTGGCGCGTGCCGTCGCCGAACGGGCCCGTGCGCAGGGTCTCCCCGTCGAGGTGCTCGACGGCGACGAGCTGCGCACCGAGCTCCTGGGCGCCCGCGGGGTGTACGGCGAGGACGGGCTCGTGCCCAGGATCCCGCTTCCCGACGCTGACGTCCGCGCCTACCTCGCCCGCGCGCAGGGCCTGGCGCTGACCCGCCGGACCAGACTCAATATCGCTATATAGACTCGTGGGTCCACCCGCACCCGCCCACGAAGGAATGATGATGAGCGACCACTCGACCGACCCGAAGGACCTGGAGCAGCTGCGCAAGGTGATCGAGGGCGTGGACATCGCCATGGTGACCACCCACGACGCCGACGACCCCACCCGCCTGGTGAGCCGGCCGCTGTCGACCCAGACGACCGAGACCGACGGGGACGTGCTGTTTCTGACCCAGCGCAGCGGGTCCTTCGTGCGCGACATCACCCGCGACCCCCAGGTGAACGTGGCATACGCCGGCAAGGGGGTCTGGGTCTCGCTGGCCGGCCGCGCCCAGGTGGTCGAGGACCGCGCGCTCGTGGAGCAGTTCTGGAGCGCCGGTGCCGCCGCGTTCATGGAGGGCGGCCCCGAGAACCCCGACAACGTCGTGGTCCGCGTCGAGGGCGACACCGCCGAGCTCTGGGGCGGGCAGTCCAAGGTGGCCACCGCGGTCAAGATGGTCCGCGCCATGACCGGCAACCGCGACGACGACGGCACGAAGGTCATTGACCTGCCCTGAGGGCCACGCACACGCCCTCCCATCGCCGACGGGCGGGGAGGGCGTGTGGCAGTCTGGCGCCATGGCCACCATCTTCAGCAAGATCCTCGCCGGCGAGATCCCTGGACGCTTCGTCTGGCGCGATGACCGCGCCGCCGCGTTCCTCGACATCGAGCCGCTGACCCGCGGGCACGTCCTCGTCGTGCCCGTCGAGGAGGTCGACCACTGGCTCGACCTCGACGCCGACCTGCGCGACCACCTGTTCGCCGTCGCTCAGGAGATCGGCAAGGTCCAGAAGGAGGTCTTCGACTCGCCGCGCGTCGGCGTCGTCATCCAGGGCTTCGAGGTCCCCCACTGCCACGTGCACGTGTTTCCCGCCCACAAGATCTCCGACTTCGAGTTGTCGAACAAGCACGCCGTCGACGACGCCGACCTCGACGACGACGCGCGCCGCCTGCGCGAGGGCCTGCGCGCGGCCGGTCACGACACGGTCCCGGAGGACTGAGGGCCCTCGCTGCACTCGCTCGGAGAGGGTGGGGATCGGCCCGCCCGGAGAACGCGGCGCCTCCCGGCGTGCCGAATCATCCCCGATCTGCCGTCAGGAGCCGGATTCCCGGACCAGCCCGAGATCGAGGATGATTCAGCACGGTGCTCGCCCCGATCTCGCCCGGGAGCCGGGGCACAGCACCCGCACCAGAGCGTGGTGGACGCTCGGGACGCACGACGTCCTGCGCGGGCCCCATCAGTTCGCCGTGCCGACACCGAGGCGTCACCTGAAGCGGAAGCGCCCGTCAGGATCGGCCTCCTAGGCTCCTGAGCACACTGACCCGAACAGCAGGAGTCAACGTGCTCGCGTCACCCGACAACGGTGTGCCCGTCCTCACCTCCGACACCGCACGGCGACGCCGCCTGTGGATGCCCCTGTTCATCGCCGCCGTGGTCGGCGTGCTCGTGATGCTGCTGGTCGGCACCACGAGCACCGGCCCGATCGTGGGCTCCGGCTCCACGTTGGCCCAACCCCTCATCGAGCGCTCCGCCGTCAGCTACCGCTACGCGGCCAGCGCCGACAACCCCGCCCGGCCGCGCCAGACCGGCGGCGACTGGGTCCTCGACGGATCCGGCGTCGAGTACGAGCCGGTCGGCTCGATGGGCGGCATCATGCGGCTGTCCAACCCCGACGTCGACTTCGCCGTCTCCGACTACCCGCTGTCGGCCCAGGCCCTCGGCGAGCTGAAGGCCGTCCAGTTCCCCATCGCCATCGGCTCGGTGGCCCTCGCCCACAACCTCGACGTCGACATCCAGCTCGACGCCGCGACCACGGCGAAGGTCTTCCTCGGCACGATCCGCCGCTGGAACGACCCGGCCATCGCCCAGCTGAACCCCGGCGTACAGCTCCCCGACCTGGAGATCGCCCCGGTCCACCGCAGCGACGGCTCGGGCTCGACGTTCGGCCTCACCCGCTGGCTCGCCGCCAGCAGCCCCGAGTGGGCACAGGGCCCGGGTGCGGGTTCGCTCGTGAAGTGGCCCGACGGCGTCGGCACCGCCGCCGAGCGCTCGGGCGGCGTGCTGCGTGCGGTCGCCGACAAGAAGGGCGCGCTGACGTACGCCGAGCCCGGCCAGGCCCGCCGCGCCGGCCTCAAGGTCGTACGCATCGGCTCCGGCGACAGGGGTGCGCTTCCCGACACCGCCGGCATGCGCGCCGCGCTGTCCGGCATGGACTGGTCGGGCGACGGCCACTACGTCGACCTGCAGCCGCGGGCGGACGCGACCGCCGCGTACCCCATGACCGTCGCGATCTACGCGGTGGTCAGGCGCGACCACAAGGACCGCCGCCGCACCCTCGACTACCTGTCGTACGTCATCGAGAAGTACGACGCCTCCGCCGAAGAGCTCGGCTACCTGCCCCTCCCCCAGGAGGCGGCCACCGCGGTCCAGGCGTACTGGGCCAAGAACCTCGACGACAAGCGTTGAGCTGAAAGGGAATCATGGACATCGACATCTTCAAGGAGATCCTGGTCCCCGTGATCGGGGGTCTCGGCATCTTCCTCCTCGGCCTCGAATTCATGGACCGCGGCATCCAGGCCCTGTCGGTCAACAAGATGCGCGAGTGGCTCGCCAAGGCCGCCGGTACGCCGATCAAGGGCGTCGTCGCCGGCACCGTCATCACCGGCATCATCCAGTCGTCGACCGCCATGACCGTCATGACGGTCGGCCTGGTCAACGCGGGCGTGCTGTCGCTGCGCTCGGCGATCTCGGTGATCATGGGCGCCAACATCGGCACCACCCTCGGCAACGGCCTCATCGCCCTGCCGCTGGGCCCGATCGGCCTGCTGTTCGGCGGCATCTTCGCGATGGTCTACTGCTTCGCCAAGCCCGAGAAGGTACGCAACATCGCGCTCGCCGCCATGGGCTTCTCGCTGGTGTTCTACGGCCTCAACCTCATGACCGGTGGCCTCAAGCCGCTGAAGAACATGCCGGCCGTGATGAACGTCCTGTCGAACCTCGACTCGTCGACGATCATCGGCGTCATCTCGTGCGCGCTGATCGCCGCCCTCATCACCGCGATGATCCACTCGTCGTCGGCGACCATCGGCATCGTCATGGGCATGGGCGCCTCCGGCATCCTCGAGTGGCAGACCGCCATCGCCTTCGCGATCGGCGCCGACCTCGGCACCACGATCACCTCGTGGATCGCCTCGCTGAACCTGTCGAAGAACGCCAAGCGCACCGCGTACGCGCACATCGCCTTCAACTTCATCGGCGTGTGTGTCGTGCTGGCGCTGTTCTTCCCCGCGATCCAGGTGCTCAAGTGGGTCATGGGCTTCATGGGCGGCGACCCCGGCGTACCTGTCATGGTCGACGGCAAGGAGACGTTCCCGCTCGTGCCGCTGGCCGTGGGCATGTTCTCGATCTTCTTCAACATCTTCAACGTGCTGATCCTGTTCCCGTTCGTCGGCACCTTCGAGCGCTTCCTGTCGAAGGTCGGCCACACCGACGACGAGGACGAGGAGGACTACGCGCTGCCGAAGTTCCTCGACGAGAAGGAGCTCGACAACTTCGCCGTCGCGATCCCGGCGGTCCAGAAGGAGACCCACCGCTCGCTGGAGGCAGGCTCGATGTTCCTCGACATCGCCCGCGGCAAGGAGGGTGCGCCGAAGGACCCGCAGGAGCACTGGGAGGCCGTCGACTCGCTGTCGCGCGAGATCCGCGGCTACTCCGCCCGCCTGTTCCGCGACGGCCTGACGCGCGACCAGATGGACCTCGTCGCCAGCCTCATCGAGGAGGCCGACTTCACCGCGCAGCTCAACCAGGTGCTCGCACAGGTCGCGGGCCGCGTACGCCTGGACGAGTTCAGCCCCGCCGCCGACACGTTCCTCACCGAGGCGGTCGACCGTCTCGACCGCGCGCTCGAGACGAGCCTCGACCCCGACCGCGTCAAGGGCTCCCCGACGATCGGGTCGGGCCAGGGCGACTTCGAGGACATGCGCTGGCGCATCATCGACTCGTCCGAGCTGCCCGTCGGCGAGAAGGGCGCCATGCTGGCGATCCTCGGCTCGATCGAGCGTGCCGAGGGCCTCGTCGACCGCATCGCCGAGGAGCGTGCGTCGGTGAACCGCGCGCAGATCACCGAGCCGGCCGCGGCGGCGGAAGGCGTCACGCAGGCGGACGCCTGACCCTGCTCCCACGCGAACGGCGGACCGTCGGCCTGCGCCGACGGTCCGCCGTTCGTGCTGCGGGCGCGGGTCAGCGCCGCTGGAAGAGCCTGCCGCGCTGGAAGTGCTGCTCCCAGCCGTCTCGGGTCACGATCTCGTCGGTGGTCGGATAGCCCAGCCCGTTCTCGTACCGGTTGGCGGCGTACTGGTTCAGGAGCAGACCCCACACGGGGTGCGCACCGGTGGGCGGCGACCAGTACATCATCCCGCCCTGGAATCGCTGCCCGACTCCCCGCTCGATCAGCGGGAACTCGCCGGTGACGGGATAGCCGAGCGGGGAGTTCTCGTAGCCCACCTCTTGGAACTTCTGGATGATCGCACCCCAGACCGGGTTTGCCCCGGTCGAGGGGGACCAGTAGATCAACCCGCCTTGGAAGCGCTGTCCGCAGCCGCCGTCGCGCAGGCCGCAGAACTCGCCCCCGGTCGGGAAACCGAGCGGGGAGTTCTCGTAGCCCGTTCGCTGGTAGGCCTTCCCGATCTCGCCCCAGAGCACCTGGGCGCCCGTGCCCGGCGACCAGTAGATCATCCCGTTCTGGAACATCTGACCGCAGCCACCGTCGCGCAGGCCGCAGAACTCGTCTGTCGTCGGGTAACCGAGCGCGGAGCGCTCCCAGCCGAGCTGGCCCCACCTGTTCCCGATCTCGCCCCACACCGGATGGGAGCCCGAGGCGTGTGACCAGTACATCGTTCCGCGCTGGAACCGCTGGGCGCATCCGCCGTCACGGAGCCCGCAGAACTCCTCGGCGGTCGGGTAGCCGAGGCGACTCGCGTCAGCTCCCATTTCGACGTACTTCTGGCCCAGAGCGCCCCAGACAGGCTGCGCGCCGGTGTTCCTCGACCAGTACAGGCGTCCGCCCGCGAACCGCTGGGCGCAGCCCCAGTCGGTCAGGTTGCAGATGATGCGCGGCTCCGCTCGCAGGCTGTCACCTAGCGGGCTCGTCGCACCGCCCCGGCGTACCCACTCTTTCGAGAGCGCCAGCTCTGGTGTCGCCACGGTCGTGGGCGTCGCGGAGACCTGGACCCAGTCCACGAGCATCGTGGCGCGGTCCTTCGTCGTCTCGTCGAACGGGCCACCGAACTCGCCGCCGATCGCCACCCCCAGGCCGACGTGATGAGGGATGTCGGCGAGCCAGTCGCTGCCCATCTCGGAGCGCGTGACCTCGCTCATCAGCCGGTCGTCGAAGAAGAACTGGAGCGTCTCGGGTGTCCACTGGACCGAGTAGACGTGGAAGTCGTCTCCCAGCGGACGCAGGATCGGGTGGTTCCACGAGGCCGCGGTGCGACCCCTGCCGCTGACGTGGCTGCTGTAGTTGTTGATGTGGTCGCTCTGGCCCCTCATGATGGCGATCTCGTTGGGTCCGAAGCCGGAGCCGGAGCCGTAGTGGTACGCGCCCATCCAGAAGGAGGGCACGACGCCCTTGCCCTGGGGAACCTTGATGCGGGCCTCCATGCGCCCGTACGTGGTGGAGAAGTTGCCGTCGGTCATCAGACGGGCGGACGACCACCGCTTCTGGGGATCGACGGAGCTGGCATGGTCGTCGCCGAACGCGTAGGTCCGGCCCTCGGGCTCGTACTTCGCCTGGATGACGAGATGGCCGTTGCCGTCGATCCACGAGTTGTTGGTGGAGGTGGTGTAGAACTGCTTCTCACCGCTGCCCCAGCCATTCGTGCCACGCCCCATCTCGTACCGCCACAGCTCCGGATTCGGTACCGCGCCCGCCTCTCCGTAGAACTCGTCACGGAACGTCCCCGAACGCGGGACGGCCATGGCGCGGGGCGTGGGCGTCGCAGACGGCCCACCGCTCGCGCTTGCGGGAGTCGGAGTGGTGGCGGCCGACTGCCGGCTTCCCGGCGTGGCGGTGGGCGTGGGTGCGACGGTGGGCGTGGGTGTGGGTGTGGGTGTGACGGACGGTGTGGGCGCCGCACTGGCGACCGAGCCCATCGCGGGCAGCACGGACAGCGCCCCCAGGACGACCCCGGCGAGCACGCGCTGACGGAATGCAGTGGTCATGGTTCCCCTCATGTGACGACCGATGATGGTGCTCGGCCCCCCGAGCGCCACCAGTCCATCAACGGGATTCGGCGTTCTCCACGCCCGGGAGCACGCTGTGACGCAAAGGAGACCAAACCCTCGACCATTGGTCTGGAGTCGGCTGGCCGGCGTCCCGCGCAGTTGGGTGCCCGCGTACAGCTGGTCGTCCACGCCTACGTGAGCGGGCTGGCCCGCCCCCGCTGATCCGAACGGGAGGCTACGAGTTGAGCGCGAGGATCTCGCGGCGCTCGTCCTCGGTCAGGTCGCGGTGGGCCAGCACCTTCTGCAGCACCGAGGACTTCCGGGCGATGTAGGTGTCGATGTCCATGCCGGGCTCGGCGGCCAGCGCGGTCTTCACCGCGGCGTACTCGTCACTGGAACTGGCGCGCCCAGGCGGGATCGGCGGGAACCACGACCACACTCACAGGAGCATCCTCGCAGGTGGCCTCCCAGGAAGCAGAAAACCGTCCCCCGAGGTCGGAGGACGGTTTCGTCGGTGCGCCTAACTGGACTTGAACCAGTTAGGCGCCACGTCATCCCTGGGCTCGCCAAACACACTTTGACAAGGCTTTCCGCGCTCTGACTAGGGCGTTTAGTTGCTATCAGGCTAGACAGCAGTAGCGGCTCATCGGGCTCAACAGGCTAAAATAGCCTCGAAAGGTACCCCGATCGTACCCCGCATGTACCCCCCGAAAGCCCAGTGCTGACGCGGCCCACAGAAGGACGTTGCCATGGCAGCCAGCAAGCGAACCCCCAAGCGCCGATCCACCTTGGGCTCGATCCTCCCCCACCGTGACCACTACAAGGCCCGGTACACCCGCTATGGCCAGTGGCACACACCGGGCCACACCTTCAGTAGCTTCCAGATGGCAGACCAGTGGCTGGCCGCAGAGCAACTGCTCATCGACCGGGGCGAATGGACCCCGCCTGCCGAGCGCCGTGCAGCCGCCGCACGTGAGGCCACCGTCAATGAGGTCACCTTCGGCAGCTACTCCGAGCGCTGGATCAAGGAACGCCAGGTGCGGGGGCGAGCCCTGAAGGAACGCACCGCCGCTGACTACCGGGACATGCGCCGTCGGTACCTGGCTCGCTTCCTCGACGTGCCCGTGGTCGCCATCACCAAGCCTGACGTCGTGGCCTGGTACCACGCCATGGACGAGAACAAGCAGACCGCGCGCGCCCACGCCTACAGCCTGTTCCGCTCGATCATGGCCAGCGCCGTAGAAGACGGGCTGATCACCACCAACCCCGTGCACATCAGGGGTGCCGGCAGCCGCCCCCGCAAGGCAGACGTCGAGCTGTTCACCGCCGATGAGATCGGCCAGCTGGCTGACCTGATGCCACCCCGCCACCGAGCTACCGTCCTGCTGGCCGCCTGGTGCGGGCTGCGCTTCGGGGAACTCGCTGCCCTGCGACGCTCGGACCTGGAGCTGTCCACCGACGGGCCCTCACTGCTGCACGTCCGCCGGGGCGCGGTGAGGGCAGAGGGCAAGCAGTACGAGACGAGCCCCAAGTCCACTGCGGGCGAGCGGACCGTCGTCATTCCCCCGCACATCGTGGACGACCTGCGAGCCCACCTCCGTGACCACGCGCAGTGGGGCCAGGAGGGCCTGGTGTTCCCGCCCACGTCGGCCCGCACGGACTACCTCACGCCGGGGCAGCTGTACGGCACCCCTCCACGCATCGATCCTGCCTCCGGCAAGGTGCTGCGCACGGGTGCGGGGTACTACCTGGCTCGCCACGAACTGGGCCGCCCCGACCTCTCGTTCCACAAGCTGCGCCACTTCGCGGCGACCAACTACGCCGTGGCGGGAGCCACCACCAAGGAACTCATGTCGCTGATGGGTCACGCGGACCCGGACATCGCCATGAGGTACCAGCACGCCGCCCAGTCCCGGGCTACGGAGCTGGCTGCCAAGGTGTCCGCGCTAGCTTCCCTCGCTGCCACTGACGGCCTGTGAGGGCTGGGGCTGGCACTGCTGGGGCTCTCCGCACATGACATCTGCCACACTGCCCCTATGGGGTACATCGAAGTGGAGCTGCCGGACGGCTCCATCCAGCGACACGTCGACAGCGCTCAGAACGGACGTCTGGAGGCCCGTGACCTCCCGGACGGCGGCCTTGTGATTGTTGGAGTCTTTCACAGTGGTCGTGAACAAACCGTGGCGACGTACTCAGCTCAGTCCAGGATCCACCGGCAGGTTTGATCAGTAACAGGTTGAGCAGTTAACCCTCCGGACGCACTGCGAGGCCTTAGATTGCCTTCATGAACGAGCAGCCAGCGGTCGAGCTGGACTACGCGTTCCCAGCCCAGTGGGCCCGGGTCAACGCTGATGGATCCCTGACCGCCATTGACGCTAGCTTCCTCAAGATCGCGTGCCCGATAGGCCAACCAGCTGCGTTCGCGGTTGCCGCACGCTTGCGATTCAAGGGCGGCATGCCTGAGTGCGAGCTCCGGATCGAGATGCGGCCGCCCGCCGACGGGGCGACGTTGTCGTTCGTGGCCCAAGTCAGCGCCGAGGCAGCGCCCGTCTACGGCGACGGGCGACGGCACGTGTTGTTGGCGCTCAACTCAGCCTTGTTCGTCCAGCAATACGGCCACGTTGAGATCGAGATCTACCTGAACGACCGTAGCGTGCGGAAGCTCATGTTCGAGATCGTCGAGCCGACGACCGCTCAGGGCTGACGACCCATGCACCCTTATCGCATCACTGGGCATGTACGTCAGCGCATGCGTCAACGCGGAGTTGATGTATCTGAGGTTGAAGACGTCCTGGCGGCTCCTGAGCACACAACGCATGACCCAACCGAGGACAGCTACCGCTTGGAACGAAAACTGCCCCGGGGAACGTTGAAGGTGTGGGTGGTCGCTCCATGGCCACCCAAAGGTATTATCGTAGTTAAATCTGTTGCCTGGAGAGGGAGATGACCATGGAGCCGCGACTTACCGTCGACTTCGAGGCCAACGCCGCCTACCTTCAGGTCTCTGACGCGCCTGTCGTCGAGACCTGCGAGGTCGCTCCCGGTTTCCAGGTGGACCTCGATGAGTTCGGGCTGGCAGTCGGCTTCGAGGTTCTGGATCTCTCACTCGACATCCCCGTGCATGCGGTTGAGAAGCAGTACCACCTGCGCGAGCAGGACGTGCACTGCCTCATGAGCATCCGCCCTAACGTTACGAACTTCGTGGCCCGACAGGGGGGCGGCGTGACGGTCCCGCGTACCGATGTCTGGGCCACCCGGTCAGCATTGGCCTGACCTAAGGCTCCTCGGCGCGCCGATCCGACGAAACGCGCGCCTATCGGGCTAGAGTCTAGCCCGATGGTTAGGATGGGCGCCAATGCCCTCTGGCCGTTCAGCGCCTCACTCCAGCGGCGGTCTCGCCCGCCTGCGCATCGCTTGGACGAGCGAGCCCAGCGCCAGCAGGAGCCCCGGCTGGTCGTAGTGCTTCTCGGCCATCTCGATAGCAGCTAGCCGGTCGGTCTCCAGCAGTTCGACCAAGCCCCAAGCGTCGCTCACGAGCGTCTTGATCCAGTCGTTCTGGTCGCTGTCACTCATGGCCAGCATGCCGTCGGTGAAGCTTCTTGTGCCGCGTCGAGGCCGAAAAGGGTACCCCTTTCGTACCCCGCTCAGGAAGCAGAAAACCGTCCCCCGAAGTCAGAGGACGGTTCCATTGGTGCGCCTAACTGGACTTGAACCAGTGACCTCTGCCTTATCAGGGCAGCGCTCTAACCGTCTGAGCTATAGGCGCATGGTGCATCAGCACCGAGGAAGAATGCTACGGCATCCCCTGCCCGCGGCACAAATCGCGATTGGGCCCCCTCATCACAGGCCGAAAACTTCACAACAGGTGGAGGAACGCCTGTTGTCGAGTTCTCGGCCTGTTGTAGGTGTACGCGGCGTACGCCGGGAACGGCGAGGGCCGCCGCGACCTCATCGGTCACGACGGCCCTCACGGGTCGCGGCGGATCAGTCCTCGGCGTCACGTCGACGGCGGACCAGGAGGCCACCACCGATCATTGCGGCGAGACCACCGGCGAGGATGCCCGCAGCCGGGCCACCGGTGTTGGCCAGCGGCGGGAACCACGGCTTCGGAGCCGGCGGCACGTGGGCGTGCGCCTTGTCGGTCGACGTGACCGGCTGCGGCGTCGAGCCGTCCGGGTTGGTCGGCGGCGTACCCACGACCGTGCCGGTGTTCACGTGCTGCCCATCCGCCGCCGGAGCCGCGAGCGTCGCCGTGCAGGTCATCGACTCGGCCACGGCCAGCTCGGTCTTCGGGCAGGTGATCGCGGACGCGGCGACCTTGTCGTCGGTCACCGTGACGTCCCTGAGCACCGTCTGACCGGTGTTGGTCACCGCATAGGTGATCCGCATCTGCGAACCCGCCTGCACCTGTACGCCGGGCGCCTGGTTGGCGTCGTCACCGTTGATCGACTTGACGATCGAGACACCGGGCTTGCCCGGGACGACCGGCGGCGTGTGCGCGTTGCCGGGGTTGTCGTCGGTCACCTTCGGCGGCACCGGACCACCCGGTGTCGTCGGCGGCTGACCCGTCACGGTCGCCGTGTTCGAGTGCTGTACGCCGCCCGCGGCCGGAGCCGGCATCGTGGCGGTGCACTCCATCGACTCACCCACGGCCAGCTCGGTCTTCGGGCAGCTGAGGCCCTCGACCTGGCCGCCACCGGCGGTCACGCGGTCGGTCAGTGTGACGCCCGTGAGAGGCATCGCGCCGGTGTTCGTCACCTTGTAGGTGATGTTCATCCGCGACCCGGGCTGGACCTCCACGCCCGGGGCCGTGTCGGCGTCGTCGCCGTTGATGAACTTGATGACCTCGATGGCCGGCGTCTTGGCGAACCCGTCCGACGGCGGAGGCGTCACCGGCGGCACGGTCGGCGGGACCACCGGCGGCACACCCGGAGGCGTCACCGGCGGCGGGTTCTCACCCGGCACGTCCGTCGGCGGTTCCTCCGGCGTACCGGTCACCGAGGCCTGGTCCTGGTGGACACCGCGCGGCATCACGAAGGACGCCGTGCACACCACCGTCTGACCCGCAGCCAGCGTCGGGATCACGTTGCTCCGGGCCGGGGCCGGGCACGTGACCGTCATCGGAGTGGTGCCACCTTGGACGATGCGGTCGGTGACCGTGACGTCCTTCATGTCGCCCAAGCCCAGGTTCGAGACCTCGAGGGAGACCTCGACGCGGTCACCCGGCCTGGCCGCGACGGCGGTGCCATCGGTGTGTGCCTCCAGCCCGTTGAGCTTCTTCACGATCCTCAGCTCAGGGGTCCAGGCGTTGCCCGGATCAGGCGGCGTCGTCACCACCGGCGGCGGCGTACCACCCGGCGGCGTCGGCGGCTGACCCGTCGCCACCGCCTCATTCGTGTGCTGCACACCCCCGGCGGGGGCCGGGATGGTCGCGCGGAAGAGCACGGCCTCGCCGGGCTCGAGCGTCCCGCTGAAGGCCGAGGTGGCCATCGTCGTCACGTTCCACTTCGTCGCGTCCGCGGTGATCGCCGAGACGACCGTGCCCGAGGGCGACAGCACCTGATCGGCGACCTTGACGTCGGACATCGTGGTGCGGCCGGTGTTGGTGACCAGGTAGGTCACCTGCATCGGCTGACCCGGCTCGACCGCCACACCCGGAGCGGTGTTCGCGTCGTTGCCGTTGACGTACTTGACGATCTTCAGCTCCGACGGACCCTGCAGCGGCGTGCACGCGTCGTTGTTCTCGGTGCCATCGGTGTCACCGGCCATGTCGACCACGTTGTACAGGCCCTTGCCCGGGTTGGACGCGGTCTCGCCGGCCTCACAGGTGGCGAGGTCGATCCAGCCCTGCGGGGTGATCGCCGACTGGTCGACCGCGTACACCACGCGGACCGTGTGGGTCTGCGAGGCCTGGGCCCCGAGCGCGTCACCGTTGGTCACGACGTACGGAGCAGCCGTCTGGGGCCTGCCACCGTCGACCGTCACCGAGACCACCCGGAAGCCCGCAGGGGCTGCGGGGATGTCGACGACCTTCGGCGAGGTGCCGACCACGTTGGACGTGTTCTTCACGACCACGCTGTAGTCACGCGTCACCGACGTCGTCCCGGCGTCGAGGACGAACGGTGCCTGGTTCGTGGTCTTGCGGACCGAGAAGGTCGGCGTGCCCTTGACCGGGGTGCAGGCGTCGTTGTTGTCCTCACCATCGGTGTCGCCACCCATGGTCACCACGTTGTACAGGCCCTTGGCCGGGTTGGATGCACCCACACCGGCCTCGCAGGTGCCCAGGTCGGTCCAACCCTGCGGCGTGATCTGTGTCTGGTCGACCGCGTACGCGACCGTCACCGTGTGGACCTTCTCCGCACCCGCAGCCAGCTGGTCACCAGTGGTCACGACGTACGGGGCAGCCGTCTGCGGCGTACCGCCGTCGACCGTCACCGAGACGATCCGGAAACCTGCCGGAGCAGCCGGCACATCCGTCACCTGCGCCGAGGTGCCCGGTGCGTGCGAGGTGTTCTTCACCGTGACCGTGTAGTCACGCGAGACCGTGGCCTGGCCCGGCGTGAGACCGACCGGCTGCTGCGTCGTGGCCTTCCGCACCGAGAACGCCGTCGTCGGCTTCACCGGGGTGCAGGTGTCGTTGTTGTCGGCACCATCGGTGTCGTCACCCATCGTCACCTTGTTGTAGAGGCCCTTCGTCGGGTCGGTCGCCGCACCGTCGGTGCTGCACTCCCCGATCGCCGCCCAGTCGACCTGATTCTGGTTGACCGAGTAGGTGACCACGACCGTGAACGACTTCGCCTGGCCCTTGATGAGGGCGACACCCGGGGTCACCTGGAAGGTGCCGTCGGCGCCGAGCGTGACCGGCGCGCCGTCGACCGTCGCACCCGTGAGGGTGAACCCGGCCGGCTTGGACGGTGCGTCGACCACGGCCGGCGAGGTGCCCGCCACGTTGCCGGTGTTGGTCACCGTCACCGTGTACGTACGCGTCGCCGTCGTGTCGTCGACACCGAGCGTGATCGGGTCGGCTGCGGTCGTCTTCTTCACGGCGAAGGTCGGCGTGCCCTTGACCGGCGTGCAGGCGTCGTTGTTGTCCTCACCGTCGGTGTCACCGTCCAACGTGACGAGGTTGTGGAGACCCTTCGCCGGGTTGGACGCGCCGACACCGGCCTCGCACGTGGACAGGTCGGTCCAACCCGTCGGCGTGATCGCCGCCTGGTCGACCGCGTACGTCACGGTCACCGTGTGGACCTTCTCGGCCTGCGGCGCGAGCTGGTCACCGGCGGTCACCACGTATTCCGGAGCCGTCTGCGGCGCACCGCCGTCGACGACGACCTGCGTCACCGTGAAACCGGTGGGCGTGGCCGGGATGTCGACGACCTGCTGCGAGGTGCCTGCGATGTTGGAGGTGTTCTTCACCGTGACCGTGTAGTCACGCGTGACAGACGTCTGGGTCGAGGCCAGGACGATCGGGTCCTGCGTGGTCGCCTTGCGCACCGCGAACGTCGGCGTGCCCTTGACCGGGGTACAGGCGTCGTTGTTGTCGGCGCCGTCGGAGTCGCCGTCCATGTCGACCACGTTGTACAGGCCCTTGGCCGGGTTGGATGCCCCGACACCGGCCTCACACGTGCCGAGATCGGCCCAGCCCTCCGGCGTGATCACCGCCTGCTCGACCGCGTACGTCACCGACACCGTGTGAACCTTCTCCGCCTGCGGCGCGAGCTGGTCACCGTTGGTCACCACGTACGGAGCGGCCGTCTGCGGCGTACCGCCGACCGTCACCGACACCACACGGAAGCCCGCCGGAGCCGCCGGCACATCAGTCACCCGCGGCGAGGTGCCCGCGACGTTCGACGAATTCTTCACCGTCACCGTGTAATCACGCGTCATCTCCGTCTGGCCCGGGGTCAGCGTGACCGGTGCCTGAGACGTCGCCTTGCGCACCGAGAACTGCGGTGTGCCGTTGACCGGGGTGCAGGCATCGTTGTTGTCGACCCCATCGGTGTCACCGTCCATGTTCACCAGGTTGTACAGGCCCTTGGCCGGGTTCGAAGCCCCGACACCGGCCTCACACATGCCGAGATCGGCCCAGCCCTCCGGCGTGATCTGTGCCTGGTCGACCGCGTACGTCACCGACACCGTGTGAACCTTCTCCGCCTGCGGCGCGAGCAGGTCACCGTCGGTCACCACGTACGGAGCGGCCGTCTGCGGCGCACCGCCGTCGACCACGACCTGCGAGACAGTGAAGCCAGCCGGCGTGGCCGGCGCGTCGAAGACCGGCTTGGAGGTGCCCGGCGCGTTCGACGTGTTCTTCACCGTCACCGTGTAGTCACGCGTCACGGTGGCCTGGGTCGGGGTCAGCTTGATCGGCGCCTGGGACGTCGACTTGCGCACCGAGAAGCCCGTGGTGGGCTGCACCGGGTTGCAGGTGTCGTTGTTGTCGACCCCGTCGGAGTCGCGATCCATGGACGCCAGGTTGTACAGACCCTTGGCCGGGTCGGTCGTCGCCCCTGCGGTCTGGCACTCACCGATCGTCGTCCAGTTCACCTGGGCCTGGTTGACCGCATACGTGACGACGACGGTGAACGTCTTCGTCACGTTCGGTTCGAGCAGTACGCCCGGCGAGACCGGGAACGAGCCGTTCGTGATCGTCGCCGCCGCGCCGTCGACCGTGGCACCGGTCAGCGTGAACCCGGCCGGCACCGACGGCGTGTCGGTGATCGGTGCGGTCGTGCCCGCTGCGGTGCCGGTGTTCTTCACCGTGATCGTGTAGGTATGCGACACCGTGGTGGCATCGATCGGCAGCACGATCGGCGCAGGATCCGACAACTTCTGAAGCTCGAACTGCGGGCGCACCGGCGGCACGCAGGCGTCGTTGTCGTTCACGTCAGGATCACCGGCCATCTCGACCGCGTTGAACAGACCCTTGCCCGGCGTCCCCGGGCCGGCAGTCTCACACGTGCCGACCGCAGTGATCTCAGCCGGGGTCAGCGCAGTTGTTCCCGTGATGGCCACGGTGAACTTCGCCTGACCGCCAGCGGGGAGCGTGCCCGCCGGTGCCACAGGGTAGTTGCCCTGCGCGTCAGCCGTGACGACCGAGCCGTTGACCGTGACGAGCGTGATGTCGAACCCGGCCGGGAAACCGGGGTTGTCGACGATCGCGTTGTAGTCGGCCGGCAGAGTCGCCGAGGGGTTGGTCACGTAGATGTCGTAGGAGACAGTAAATGTGCCATCGGGGTTGACGACGACCGGGTTCGGCGTGCCGGGCGTGACCTCCTTCTTGACCGTCGCGGGCCCGCTCACCGGGGTGCACGCATCGTTGTTGTCGACGCCGTCGGAGTCACCGGCCATGTCGACCACGTTGTACAGACCCTTGGTCGGATCGGAGGCGCCGACACCTGCAGCGCACTCACCCAGCCGGGTCCAATCGGTCACCTGGGCCTGGTCGACCGTGTAGGTGACGACGACCGTGAACGTCTGGGACGCGCCCCGGTCGAGCTCCACGCCCGGCGTCACCTGGAAGGTCAAGTCGGGGTTGATCGTCACGGGGACACCACCGACAGTCGCGCCCGTGAGGGTGAACCCGGCCGGCTGCGACGGCTTGTCACTCACGGCCGGCGAGGTCGCCTTCATCTGGCCGGTGTTGGTCACCACCACCGTGTAGTCACGCGAGACGGTCGTCTGCCCCGGCGTGAGCGTGATCGGGGCCTGCCCGGTCTCCTTCTTGACCGCGAACTGCGGCGTCCCCGTCACCGGCGTGCACACATCGTTGTTCGCGGCGCCGTCGGAGTCGTCGTTCATCGTGACGAGGTTGTACAGACCCTTGTTCGTGTCAGGCGTGTCGTCGGAGGCGTCGCACTGACCAAGATTGGTCCAGCCATCAGCCGGGATCGTCGCCTGGTCGATCGCGTACGTCACGACGACGCTGTGGGCCTTCGATGCGTTCCCAGCGAGCAGGTCACCGTTGGTGACGACGTACGGGGCGGCCGTCTGCGGCGCACCACCGTCGACCGTCACCGAGACGACACGGAAGCCGGCCGGTGTGGCGGGGATGTCGACGACCTGCTGCGAGATGCCCTCCACGGCCGTGGTGTTGCGCACGGTCACGGTGTAGGTGCGGACCAGCTCGGTCTGGGTCGGGGTCAGGACCACCGGCCCGTCCGCAGTCGTCTTCTCCACCGCGAAGCCGGGCTTCGCGATGTTGATGCAGGCGTCGTTGTCGGAGGTGTTGGGGTCACCGGTCATCTCGACCAGGTTGAACAGGCCCTTGCCCGGCGTGCCCGGGCCGTCGGCCGTCCCGCACTGTCCTGCGGTGGCGATCTCGGGCACCGTCAGCGTGGTCGTGCCACGCACGACGACCCGGAAGGTCTTCGTCGCGCCGGGTGCCAGCGTCCCCTCCGGTGCGACCGGGTAGACACCGTTTGCATCCGCGGTCACGACGGTGCCACCGACCGAGACCGAGGTGACGTTGAGGCCCGGGGCGAAGCCGGGGCGGTCGGTGATCGCGTTGTAGCGCGCGGGGGTCGTCGCCGACGGGTTCGTTACGACGATCTCGTACGCGACCTCGAATGATCCGTCAGCACCCACCACGATCGGGTTCGGCTGGTCGGCCGCAGCCCGCTTGGCCACGGTGGCCGGGGGGTAGACCGGCGTGCACGCATCGTTGTTGTCCTCGCCGTCGGAATCTCCCGACATCGTGACGAGGTTGTACAGGCCCTTGGCCGGGTTGGAGGCACCGGTGCCGGCCTCACATGTCGCGAGATCGTTCCAGCTGCTCACCGCGGCCTGGTCGACGTCATAGGTCACCACGACGGTGAACTCCTGCGAGGCCCCGGGGGCGAGCTTGACGCCCGGGGAGACCTGGAAGGTGCCGCCGGGGTTGACCGTGGCCGTGGCGCCGCCGACGGTCGCACCGCGCAGGATGAATCCGGCCGGGACCGACGGTTTGTCGGTGACGGCGGGCGAGGTGGCCTCGACCGTGCCTGTGTTGGTCACCTTGATGGTGTAGGTGCGGGTGACCGAGGTCTGGCCCGGGGCGAGTGCAAGCGGCGGCTGCGTGGTGGACTTCTCCACGGCGAAGCCGGGGACACTGGCGTTGGCCGGGTTCTCCGAGGTCACGTTCGGCGGCTGCGAGCCGTCGGGGTTCTTCGGGGGCGTTCCTTCGACGTGGGCCAGGTTGGTGTGGAAACCACCAGTGGGCGCCGTCAGCGTCGCGGTGCAGACGACTGTCTCCCCGGGCGCCAGGCTCCGGATTGTGTTGCCGGTCGCCGGTGCAGGGCACGTGATCGACCCGGCTGCGACTCGGTTGTCAGTGACGACCACAGGTGCCAGCGTCTGGTTGCCGGTGTTGGTCACCTTGAACGAGATCGTCATCGGCGACCCGGCCACAACGGTCACACCCGGAAGCGCGTTGGCGTCGGAGTCCTGACCGTCGGTGGTCTTCCCGGTGGGGGCAGTCGGGTTGGCGTCGTTGATGTATTTGATGATCCCCACGCCGGGTACGCCGGACAACGGCGTGCAGGTCGTGTTGTTGTTCGACCCGTCGCTGTCACCGGGCAGGGTGACCGTGTTGACGAAACCGGTGCCGGTGGTGACGCCACCGGCATCGGTGGTGCACTGGCCGATCTTCGTCCAGTCGACGGTGACCGGGCTGATGTTGCCCCTGATCTGGACACGGTAGGTCTTGGAGCCACCAGCAGGCAGCGGTGTGGTGCTGGCGGGGATCGTGATGATCGATCCAGAGGGGAACGCCGCGCCATCGAGCGTGATCGAGCTCACTGTGACCCCTGCGGGGACGTTCATGGTATCGATCATCGCCGGATGGTTCGCCGCGATTGCCGAGTTGTTCGTCACCGCGATGTCGTAGGACAACGTGAACGTGTTCGTCGCAGGATCGACCGACACGACGGGGGAGGTCCCGCCGTCGGCGTCACCAGTCACCGCCTTGCGTACCTTGAACGAGGTGACGTCAACGGTCGCGTCATCGGTCTTGGGGCCGGTGGGCTGCTTCGAGATCGTGCCCTGGCCGTTGGCCGTCGCGATGTTGGTGGTCTTCTGGTTGATCACCGACTTGCACGAGTAGAGCCAGGTCTCCTGCAGGTCGAGGATCTGGTCACCGTCGACATCACCTTGTCCGTTCGCGGGCGCCAGCAGCACCGGGTTGGGGCACTTGTCATCGATCAACGTGACGTTCTGGAGCGGCTCGTTGCCCGGGTTGGTCAGGTAGTACTTGTAGGTGACCTCCGTGCCCGGTGCGACGGTCACGAACGGGGCGGCCTTGGAGTCGACCTCCTGGCCAGTCGCCGGGTCGACGACCTTTTTGTCGAGGGCCAGCTCAGGCTTGGCGATCTCGACACAAGTCGCGTCGCCGCCACCGGGCTGGTTCGGGTCGTCGGTCACGATGATGCCGCCCGGGGTCTGTACGTCGGAGCCCACGTACGCCGTATTGCCCTGGTTGCAGACTTGGCCGGAGGTGCCGGTCACGGTGACCCTGAACGAGATGACCGCCTTCTGGCCCCTGGCGACGACACCCGCGTGGGCGCCGCTCGAGTGGATCTCACGGGCGGTGGCGTACGGCATGGTGCCACCCACGTCAGGCACGGTGGTGCCGTTCAGGGTGGTCGAACCGGCCATGTAGGTCGCACCGGCCGGAATGAGGTCGCGCAGGGTCACGCCAGTCGCCTCGAGGTTGCCGAGGTTCTCGACGGAGATGCTGTAGGTGAGGACTGTGCCGGTCCCCACGGTCGGTCCGGGGGTGACCGACTTGGAGGCCCTCAGCTCGGGCTTGGGCAAGGCACAGGAGCCAAGGTCCTGGACGTTGGCCAGATTCGGGCTGCTGAACACCTGGGTGGAAGCACCGGTGGTGGTGTTGATCGAGAAGATCGTGCCCGTCTGGGCGCCGGTGACCTGGGAGTCGTCACGGGAGGCGTACAGAGTGCCGTCGAGGCCGAAGGCCAGGCCGTAGAATCCAGCCGACGCGGCGGTCCGGCCCACCAATTGGGCACGCCCACCCGATGTGGTGGCCAATTCACTTGCCGACACCGTGTAAAGCGTGGAAGTGCGATTGGCAACGCCCATGACCCAGGCGTTTCCGAGACCATCGAACGCGATGTCGCCCATCGTCATGCTCGTGAACGATCGTCCATCCGAACCAGTGAACACTCCATGGTCGACCCATGTCTTGACTCCATTGTTCAGGGAGTAGATGTGCCCGTTGTCAGCGAATGACCAGAGGGTGCCCTTGCCGTCAAAGGCAATTCGGTTCGTCGCCGTGGCCGGGGAGGCCGTCACGACGGACTCGGTGAGCCCCGTGGTCGTGTTGATCCGATAGATGCCGTTGTTCTCCGTACCGCGGACCGACAACTGCGCCGCGTAGTAGATCCAGCCAGGCTGCAGAGGCGAGGCGGCATTCGCCGCAGAGTTCTTGTATCCGTTGTTGTCGGGAAGCGTTGTGCGAGAAGGTGCGGTTCCCGGCGGCGTGAAGGTGCCATAGGCGCCTGTCGCAGAAGAAGAGGTGGTGAAGGTGACCTGACCGCACCACGGCGCGTCGACGGTAACCGTCGCCTGGGCCGAGACGGTGGTGACGGGCGTTCCCCAGTAGTCATGGAATGTGGCCGTCGCGGTGTTGGTGGTCGTGGTCGTGATCGTTGTGGTGCAGCGGAATGTCGCCGTGGCCCCTGGTTCGATATAGGAGTTTCCCCGAGCGTCCGTCGGAAGGCCACTCACGACCTTCACGTTCGCACATCGGTCATCGTCCAGCGATGCGTAGTACATGCGGTTGTAATAGCCCGCAGGTCGGTTGTTCTTGACCGTGTAGGTGAAGGTGACGGGGCCGCCGGCAGCCCCCAGCGAGGTGGTGTCAGCCGTCTTGGTCAGGGTCAAGCGGCCATCGGCAGACGTCACCGGAACGCCCGATGCAGCGGCCGCAGGGGGTGCCGATTGCACCCCAGCCACCCCCATTCCCATCATCACGAGCATCGTCGCCAACACAATGCGTGCTGACTTTCTCACCGGACCGGAGCACCGAACAACCATAGAAATCCCTTATTCGCACATAAAGCCGCGGTGGGGCGGCCCGGACCATGAAAACACGTGGTTTTCTTGAGTCCCAAATTGTCGACATGACGCCCCGCAATGCGGGATATTTATCGACACACGGAACACGAATTCACTGTGGGGACAGCGTAAATCTCTATGGTTAACCCTTCGTTCCGCATCATTTCTTCAACAAGTGATTACGGAATCAATCACATCGCTAATCAATATCAGGCCTAAAACACGACGGCTGGGCCTCCGTGAGGAGGCCCAGCCGCGGAGAGCGCAGGAGTCAGTCTTCGGCGAGCGTGACTTCGAGGCCGCCGATCATCGCCGACGCCAAGTTGTACAAGAACGCCGCCAGCGTCGCGAGCGCAGTGAAGATGACGACGTCGATGACGGCGATCAACGCCGCCGTTCCCATCACCCGGTTGGTGTCGACGTAGTCCTGGATGCGGAAGGGGGTGTCGTCGCCAGGAGTCTGGATGATCGAGCCGATCATCGAGTTCAGTGAGTCGAAGATGCCCGAGCTGCCGATGACCGCCCACACCGTGCCGGTGGCGACCCACAGGACGATGCCGGCGGCGACCGAGAACAGGAATGCCGTCTTCATGACCGACCATGGATCGATCTGCGCCAGGCGCAGACGCGCCTTTCGCGTACGCCGGGCGCCGCTGCGCCGGACCGCCGGCTGCGTGCCCGTCGTGCTCGACGGGACGCCGCTCGGTTCACTGGAATCTTCCTTCGACGAGGGGCGCGGGACGGCGGTGGCCGCCTCCCCCGTACGCGTACCCTCACCGGCGCCGCCGCGCAGACCCTTCAGGCGCGAGGCCAGGGCGCCACCCGCAGCACCGAGCGTCGCGCTCGCCGCTGCGGCCTTGCCGCCCACGCCGGGCTTGTCACCCTTGTTGGCCTTGTCTGTGGCACCCGGCCTGGCCGCCTCACCCTGATTGACCACCTCACCCGTGCGCGGACGGGTCAGCTGGGTGCGCTCGTCGGCGGGCCCGGAGTCCTCACCGGTCGAGCCGGGAGCACCCTTCGTCGCGGCACCCGAAGCCGCCCCGGCCGCAGCACCCGCGGCGGGGGTGACGAAGCCCGGACGGCCCGAGCCCTGCTTGCCCTGATCGGTCGCGGCGCGGGGCTTGGACGCAGCGACACGCTCGGTCGTGGTCATGGGATGGTCGCTGGCGCTGGGCGCCGAGCCGGCGGTGCGCGAGGGACCCGACTGTCCGGCGGTACGCTGCGGAGGCGCGGACTGCGTCGAACCGCCGCTCTGCAGGGGGCCCGACGAGCGCTGCGGGGTCGCACCGGAGGGCGCCTGGGCTGGACGCGCCTGCCCACCGGACGACGAGTCGCCCTTCGCGCGGCCCATCAGGCGGTCGGCGCGGGAGGCCGTGGGCTCGGGCTCCGGCTTGTTGCCGTAGAAGTCCTTGGCGCTGCGCAGGATGGTGGGGTCACCGTCCGCGGCTCCCGGCTGGTTGCCCGGGTCCTTGGGGTCACTCACGGTTGTCCTCCTCCGCCTCGGCGGTCTCTGCGTTCACTTCGTCGACGCCGTCGACCTCGGCGTTGTTGTCCTCGTGCGACGACCCAGTCTGCCCCGAGTCGGACGCCCCAGTCGATTCAGCGTTCCCGTCGGCCAGCTGTTCGGCCTCTTCCTCGACCTGGTCCTCCGGGTTCAGCGCGATCAGGAGAACCCCGTCATCACCCTTGACACCGACGAACTTGACCCCCATCGTGTCACGGCCCTTGGCAGGAACGTCGGCGACGTTGCTGCGTGTCACCTGACCGGACCGCTTGATGGCGATGATCTCGTCGTGCTCCTGGACGACCAGGCCCCCGACGAGCGAACCACGGTCCTCGTTGAGCTTCATCGCCTTGATACCCAGGCCACCACGGCCCTGCTGGCGATATTCGGAGACGGCGGTGCGCTTGGCGTACCCGCCGTCGGTGACGGTGAACACGAAGCGGTCGTCCTCGGGCAGGTCGGCGTCGATGATCGCCATCGACAGCAGCGCGTCGCCCTCACGGAACTTCATGCCGGTCACACCGGACGTGGCGCGGCCCATCGGGCGCAGCTGGTCGTCGGCGGCCGAGAAGCGGATCGCCTGGCCCTTGGTCGAGATCAGCAACACGTCGTCCTCGGCGGCGCACAGACCGGCGCCGATGAGACGGTCGTCCCCGTCGCGGAAGTTCACGGCGATGACGCCGGCCTGGCGCGGCGAGTCGTACGCGGTCAGCGCCGTCTTCTTGACCAGGCCGTTCTTCGTGGCCAGCAAGAGGTAGGGCGCGTCCTCGTAGGTGCGCAGCGTCAACACCTGCGCGATGTGTTCGTCCGGCAGGAAGCTGAGCAGGCCCGCCACGTGGGAGCCGCGGCCGTCGCGGTTGGCCTCGGGCAGCTGCCACACCTTGGCGCGATAGACGCGGCCCATGTTCGTGAAGAACAGGATCCAGTGGTGGTTGGTGGTGGTGAACAGGTGGGCGACCTCGTCGTCCGCCTTGAGCGCGGCACCGCGTACGCCACGGCCGCCGCGCTTCTGGACGCGGTACAGGTCTGTACGCGTGCGCTTGGCGTACCCGCCCTGGGTGATGGTCACCACAACGTCGTCGTCGGGGATGAAGTCCTCGTCGGACAGGTCGCCGTCGGCGGAGATGATCTTCGTGCGGCGCTCGTCGCCGTACTTGTCGACGATCTCCTGGAGCTCGTCGGCGATGATCTTCCGCTGGCGCATCTCGTTGGCGAGGATGTCCTTGAGGTCGGCGATGATGCGCTCGAGCTCGGCGAGGCGGTCGATGATCTTCTGGCGCTCCAGCGCGGCGAGGCGGCGCAGCTGCATGTCGAGGATCGCGGTCGCCTGGATGTCGTCGATGTCGAGGAGCTGCTTCAGGCCCTCGCGCGCCTCGTCGGTGTTCGGCGAGCGGCGGATGAGGGCGATGACCTCGTCGAGCGCGTCGAGCGCCTTGACCAGTCCGCGGTAGATGTGGGCGTCGGCCTCGGCCTTCGCGAGGCGAAAGCGCGTACGCCTCTGGATGACCTCGATCTGGTGCCTGATCCAGTAGGAGATGAATTGGTCGAGCCGCAGCGTACGCGGGACCTCGTCGACCAGGGCCAGCATGTTGCAGCCGAACGTGTCCTGCAGCTGGGTGTGCTTGTAGAGGTTGTTCATCACCACGCGCGGCTGGGCGTCGCGCTTCAGCACGACGACGAGGCGCTGGCCGGTGCGGCCCGACGAGTCGTCGCGGATGTCGGCGATTCCGTTGATCTTGCCGGCGTTGACCAGCTCGGCGATCTTCACCGCGAGGCGGTCGGGGTTGCACATGTAGGGGAGCTCGGTGATCACCAGTGTCTGGCGACCCTTCGCGTCCTCCTCGATGTCGATGACCGCGCGCATGGTCACGGAGCCGCGGCCGGTGCGGTAGGCCTGCTCGATGCCGGAGCGGCCCACGATCAGCGCGCCGTTGGGGAAGTCGGGACCCTGGATCTTCTGGATCGCGACCTCGAGCAGCTCCTCGTCGGTGGCCTCGGGGTTGGCCAGCGCCCACTGGACAGCGTCGTTGACCTCGCGGAGGTTGTGGGTCGGGATGTTCGTCGCCATGCCGACCGCGATGCCGGTCGAGCCGTTGACGAGCAGGTTCGGGAAGCGCGCGGGGAGCACGACCGGCTCCTGCTCGCGGTTGTCGTAGTTCGGCTTGAAGTCGACGGTGTCCTCGTCGATGTCGCGGACCATCTCCATGGCCAGCGGCGCCATCTTGCACTCGGTGTATCGCATGGCGGCGGCCTTGTCGTCGCCGGGCGAGCCGAAGTTGCCCTGGCCCGACACCAGCGGCGCGCGCATCGCCCACGGCTGCGCGAGTCGGACGAGGGTGTCGTAGATCGCGGAGTCGCCGTGGGGGTGGTAGAGGCCCATGACCTCGCCGACGACTCGCGAGCACTTGTTCCAGCCGCGGTCGGGGCGGTAGCCGCCGTCGTACATCGCGTAGATGACGCGGCGGTGGACCGGCTTGAGGCCGTCACGGACGTCGGGCAGCGCGCGCCCGACGATCACCGACATCGCGTAGTCGAGGTAGGACTTCTGGATCTCGTCCTGGAGGTCGACCGGCTGGGTCGTGCCCTTCTCAGGGGGGATGATCTCGTCGACGGTCGACTCCGTCTCGGGGTTCGTCGGCTCGTCGGGGATGTCGGTCATCGGGCTCCCTCACCGTGCATGCGCTTGGCCATCCTTTGAATCCTATCGGATCGCGGCGTACGCACGCGGATCGCGCCCGGCGTGGTGGGGTACGCGACCGAGGGTCGCGGCGGTCAGAACGCGCTGTGGAGCCCTTGATCGAACTGGCCACCAAGACTCGTCACTCCCGTCGGGTCCAGCGCACGGAACAGACCCAGATCGGCCGACCAGACCGCTGACCTGCGTCCGTTCACCGAGAGGTGCGCCGCGTGACGGCGGAAGTGTCCACAAACCGACCGCTTCATGGTTGAGTTGGTCTCACAACCCGACGAGGAGGTTCTGCGGTGACGGCCGTGCCCAACCCTGCTCCCGTGGCTCCCGCCGTTCCACAACCCGGCCGGGTGGTCGAGGTGCGGGGCACCACGTGGGCCGTCACGGACGTGCAGCGCCAGGGCCTGACGCGTTCATCGGCCGACGAGGCCGTCGCTGGCCTGCAGCATGTGGTCACGCTGCAGAGCCTGGGGGAGGACAGCCTGGGCGACGAGCTGCGCGTCATCTGGGAGCTGGAGGTGGGTCACAGCCTGGCTCCCGACCAGGGGCTGCCGGAAACCATCGCGGCGGACGGCTTCGACGATCCGGACACGTTGGGTGCCATCGTGGATGCGGTGCGGTGGGGCGCCGTGACGTCTGCGGACGACCGCTCCTACCAGGCACCCTTCCGTTCCGGCGCGAATGTGGAGGCCTACCAGCTGGAGCCACTGCGACGTGCCCTGCAGTCTCCCCGCACGAACCTCCTGCTGGCCGACGACGTGGGTCTCGGCAAGACCATCGAGGCAGGCTTGGTCATCCAGGAGTTGTTGCTGCGCCATCGGGCGCGCAGCGTCGTGATCCTCTGCCCGCCCAGCCTGTCCCTGAAGTGGCAGGACGAGATGCGGGACAAATTCGGTCTGGACTTCACCATCGTGAATTCGGCTTGCATGGCGGACCTGCGTCGCAGCCATGGCCTGGATGCCAATCCGTTCCGGCTCTACTCGCGGGTCATCGTCTCCATGGCGTGGCTGCGATCTCCGCGCGCCCAACGTCTCCTCCGCGATGTCTACTCGGATCTCGAGGAGAACAACTCGGCACGCCGGTTCGCCTTCGATGTGTTGGTCGTCGACGAGGCACACCACATTGCGCCGTCGCGTCCCACCAGCGCTGAGGCACGCGGGTACGCCGTGGACAGCCAGCGAACCATCTTCACGCGTGAGCTCGCCGAGAAGTGCGAGCACCGGCTGTTCCTGAGCGCCACTCCGCACAATGGCCACTCGGAGTCCTTCACGGCCTTGTTGGAGATGATCGACGACCGTCGCTTCAGTCGGGGCGCGGACCTCGATGAGGAGGCTCTGCGAGCCGTCACGGTTCGCCGGTTGAAGGGTGAGATCACCTCCAAGAGCTTCAAGGCACGCCAGATCAAGAAGATCGTGGTGACGCCCGGGGATGACGAGCAGGAGAAGTTCGAGAAGCTGTCATCGTTGCTTGCGGCCAGCCGTCGCCTGAACGGTGATCGAAGTGGCGGGGACCTGGTCTCCATGTTGCTGAAGAAGCGTTTCCTGTCCTCACCGGTTGCGTTTGGCCGAACGTTGGCCTCCTTCCAGAACTCTGCGCTTCCTCTCTCGCTGCATGCACGTCTGTTCGACGACGATGACGAGGTGCTGCGGGAGACCCTGGGCAGCGAGCAGAGCGACGAGGAGGAAGGGCTGGAGGAGCATCCGGAGTTCCTGGCGCTGCAGCAGCGGAGAGGGATGAACCCGCTGGCGGCGGCCAGTCCAAAGGATCTGGAGGAGTTGATCACCTGGGGGATCGGTCACGAGGCCCGGCCGGACGCGCGCCTGCAGGCCCTGCTCGACTTCCTTGACGCCGTCTGTCGCCCGGATGGGAAGTGGACCAATGAGCGGGTGGTGGTCTTCACGGAGTACGCGGACACCCTGCACTGGATCCGGGATGTCCTCGTCTCCAAGGGCTACAAGGATGGTCGGCTGGCCGTGATCGAGGGTGCCACGGACACCGAGGCACGCGAGGTCATCCGGCAACGGTTCAGCGCGAATCCCGCCGAGCAACCGGTCAGGGTTCTGCTGGCGACGGACTCCGCCGGTGAGGGCATCGACCTGCAGTCCTACTGCCATCGGCTGGTGAACTTCGACATCCCATGGAATCCAGCTCGTCTGGAGCAGCGCATCGGCCGCATCGACCGTTATGGGCAGAGCGAGGCCCCTGAGGTCTTCCATTTCGTGCCGGAGCGGACGGCCTCCACCTTTGCGGCAGACATCGACTTCCTGGCGCGCATCGCGCACAAGGTGGGCACGGCCGCCGAGGAGCTCGGCTCCATGAATGCGGTCATCGACCACGAGATCCAGTCCCGCTTCGCGCCTCGCAATGGCCGCAAGGCCCCGGTGAGCAGCCGCGACACCATGCTGATCAACAAGACCTTGGCCGGTGAGCAGGAGCTGAACAAGCAACTGGATGAATTGAGCCGCTCCTATGAGGACAAGCAGCGGGACCTGCACCTGAGCCCGGCGAACACCGAACGGGTGGTGAACACGGCCCTGCGGCTTTCGCGCCAGCCGGAACTGGTCCCCGTTGGCGACGAGCGCACGAACAGTCCCGTCTTCGAGGTGCCGCAGCTGAGTACGCGTTGGCACAAGTCCTTGGAGGGGCTCTCCACGCGGCTGGATGCGCGTCCGCGTCCGGTCACCTTCGACCGCAAGGCCTTGATCGATCCCGAGACGGGGTCGCAGCGCGATGACCTGGTGGCCATCCATCTGGGTCATCCCCTCCTGCAACGTTCGGCACGGTTGCTGCGCAATGCGCTGGTGGCGGACACCTCGCAGATCAACCGGGTGGCGGCGACCGTCCTGCCCGAGCTGGATCGTTCCTGCGTCGCCGCTGTCTCGCGTCTGGTGCTGGTGGGCCGTGGTGGCCTGCGGCTGCATGAGGAGGTCTTCGTGACCGGCGTCCGCATCGGCGCCCAGGACCTGGCGGAGGACAAGGTGTTGGCCTTGCTGGACAGGGCGCTCGACCCGGGCGGGCCGGGCTCCGAGGCCATGGCGGACGGTGGGGTGAGAGCTCATCTGGCACAGGCGTGGAATGCTCCCGGCTCTCGTCTGCGGGAACGGCTGAAGTCGGCTGTCGATCGACGAGCCCAGGCACACCAGGAACGGGTCGAGTCACAGCTCGAGCGGCGCCAGGCCGCCGACCTGGAGCGTGCGGAGCACATCTTCACGAACTTCCGACGTGTCCTGACCGATTCCATCCGTCGGCTGCGCGCGGAGGACGAGGAGCAGCTGCCGCTGGCCGACGACCAGCGTGACCAACGCATGAGGGATCTGCGAACCATGGAGAGGCGTCTGGATTCGTTGCAGGACGAGCAGTCTCGCGAACTCGCGGCCATCCGGGCCCGCTACACCGACGTGAGGCCGTATGTCTCCCAGGTGGCGTTGGTCTTCGCCCTGACCGCGACCGATGCCGAGCAGTGGGGTGGCCAGCGATGAGGGCACGTGGCCGCACGGGAACCTTTGACCACCGCGACTGGCTGCAGCTGGTGGACATGGATGGCCCCTTCTTGTCGGTGCCGGAGCTGAAGCGCGTCTATCGACAGGGCTTCAGCAACTCTCTGACCTCGGCGGAACAGACCGCCTTCAAGGTGGCCAAGGCTGCCTTCGAGAAGGGCTGGGATGTCTGGCAGGCCAGCCCGCAACAGCTCGACGTCGTGCGCGCGGCGCGCGACGCGTGGGTGTCCCACATCCTGGGTTCGGTCTTTGGTTGGGGACAGCACCTGGTGCCCGACGACAGCGTCGGGGTGCAGTCCCCTGATCTGCGCGTCGAGGTGACCAGCACCTACGCCTTCCGTCGCGGCGACACGCGAGCGGCGCTCGTGCTGGTGGTGGATCCGGTGGATTCGCTGCGAGCACCGGGCACGGATGGCTGGGCCGCGGACCAGATCGACCGGATGGAGCTGCTGCTGCGTGCGGCGAAGGCGCCGGTGGGTGTAGTGACCGATGGACGTTGGTGGGCCATGGTCAGTGCGCCCCCGGGCCGCACGGTGGCTTCCGGCATCACCGACTCCCAGACGTGGGTGGAGGACGCGCAGGTGCGTGATGCCTTCGCGGAGCTGTTGGGCCCCAAGCGACTGGCCGGCGGCGCCGCGGAGGATCGTCTGGCGCAGATGTTCGTGAACTCGGTGGCATCAGCGGAGGAGATCACCGAGGCGCTGGGCAGCCAGGTGCGGCGCGCCGTGGAGCTGCTGGTGCAGGCCTTCTCTGAGGCCGTTACGGAGGCGAAAGCCCAGGGTGAGCCGAGCCCACTACCGGACGACGGCGACGAGATCTATGCCGCGGTGGTGGCCACCATGATGCGGATGGTCTTCCTGCTCTTTGCGGAGGAACGCAACCTGCTCCCGCAGGGCGAGCTGTTCAGTCAGGCGTATGGCCTGACGGGCCAGCGCGAGGAGTTGCACCGCCGGGCGGAGCAGGACTCCCACGAGTCGCTGGATTCCACGTGGCAGGTGTGGCACCGGCTGCAGGCCACGGCGAAGGCGCTCAGTGAGGGTGCCTCCTTCGAGGACATGCGGCTTCCCGCCTATGGCGGCTCGCTCTTCGCCCAGGATCGTCTCGGTTTCCTGACGGCCGTCACCGCGCGTGGCACCCTGGCGTTGCGGGTCAATGACCGGGTGATGATGCACGTGCTGGATGCCCTGCAGATGACCGAGATCAAGGGTCAGGGCAAGCGTCCGATCTCCTTCCGTGACATCGACGTGGAGCAGATTGGCTACATCTACGAGGGCCTGCTGGGCTACACCTGCCGCTTCGCCACCGAGACGGTGGTGGGGCTGATCGGGCGCAGTGGTTCCGAACCGGAGGTGCCGCTCGACGTCCTCAACGACCTGGCCGAGCAGCACACGTCGGACAAAGCACTGGCGACGGCGATCCTGGCGTGGGTGAAGGAGAACCAGCCATCCGCGATGGCCTCGACAGTGGGGCAACTGACGAAGGCCCTGGCGGCCAGCGACTCCCCGACGGCCGAGGATGACCTAGCGCTGCGCGCCCTGACCACCGACGGAGGCCTGCAGGACGAGCTGCGCACTTGGCTGGGCGCGATCCGCCGTGACCTGCGCGACCGACCAACCTGCCTGGCGGCCTGATAGTGGTGGAGACCCCCTCGCGCAAGAATGCCGGCGCCCACTACACCCCGCGTGCCCTGGCTGAGGAAGTGGTGCGGCACGCCTTGGAGCCCTTGATCTACCAGCCGGGTCCGCACCAGACCGCGGACCGCGCCTTGTGGCAGTTGAAGTCCCCGGAGGAGATCCTGGGCCTGAAGGTGGCCGACATCGCCTGCGGATCGGGGGCCTTCCTGGTGGCCGCGGCCCGGTACTTGGCTGACAAGCTGGTGGAGGCTTGGGCCGAGAGCGGCCGCGGCATCGGCACGCCGGAGCAGCAGCGACTCGACGCGCTGCGTCTGGTGGTGGCCAAATGCCTCTATGGGGTGGACATCAATGAGATGGCCATCGAGATGTGCAAGCTCTCCCTGTGGCTGGTCTCGTTGGACCCCAAGAAGCCGTTCAGTTTCGTGGACGATAAGCTCTTGGTGGGCAACTCGCTACTGGGCATCACTCATCTGGCGCAGCTGCGCGCCCTGCACATTGATCCGGGCAGGGCCCCGGACAGGCACTTGTTCGACCAGACGGCCTCCGGTTACGAGAGCGTGGTGGACATTGACGGGAGCGTGCGCAAGGCCATCAGGATCCGGCAGGATCTGGACAGCACCATCGACAATGATGACCCGATGCGTTCCCGCGCGGCGAAGGAAGACCAGTGGCGCCGCTACAACCGGGAGATCGCCAAGCTGCGCGATGTGGCCGACGGCGTCGTGGCCGCCGGTCTCCGGCTGGGAGGAAAGCCCGGTACGGCGCTGGACAATGCCTACGCCGCACTTCGCATGGCTGTGAACGATGCCTACGACCCCGAGGGCGCCGGTGATCGCACGGCGCTGGACCAGATCTTGGCCGACGGCCTCACCCCCGGCGTCACCACCGACTACGAACGCTGGCAGTGCCTGCACTGGCCGATTGCCTTTGCCGACGTCTTCACCGATGGCGGTTTCGACGCCGTGGTGGGAAACCCACCCTTCCTCGGCGGCAAGAAAATCTCTCCGGCAATGGGTGACACCTTCCGGCTGTGGATTACTAATGTTCTCGCTGGACGATCCGGCAACGGAGATCTGGTCGCCTACTTCTTCCTGCGAGCCCGAGACATCCTGAAGCCGACCGGAACCTTGGGACTGATCGCCACCAATACCGTGGCCCAGGGTGACACTCGGGAGGTGGGGCTGGACCAGCTGGTCGCCAGTGGCTTCACGATCACCCGCGCAATCCAGAGCCGGTCCTGGCCGGCGGCCAGCGCAAACCTGGAGTATGCCGCGGTCTGGGGCAACTTCGGAGACGTGAGCGCAGGAAGCGAGCGCATTGCCGATGACCTGCCCGTAGGTTCAATCTCCACCCTGCTGGAAGCCGAGGGGCGGATTTTGGGCCAACCGATCCGGCTACCTGAGAATGTGGGCTTGGCCTTCCAGGGATGCATCGTCCTCGGCAAGGGATTCGTCTTGGGGCCCGAGGAGGCCACCGCGTGGCTCGCGGAGAACCCGCGCAATGCCGAGGTGCTCTTCCCCTATCTCAATGGCGAAGACCTCAACTCGCGGCCAGATGCCTCCGCCAGCCGCTGGGTGATCGACTTCAATGAGATGCCCGAGGCGGATGCCCGTTCCTATCGGCTGCCATGGCGTCATGCCCGCGAGCACGTCTACCCGGAGCGCTCCACCAAGGACGTGAGGAAGTACCCGCGCATGGTGAATGAATGGTGGAAGTTCTGGAATGCACGCCCCGCGCTGCGGAGGGCCGTCGCGGACCTCGACGAGGTGCTGGTGATCGCTCGCGTCAGCAAGACGGTGATGCCACTGCGGGTCACTACCGGACAAGTGCTTAGTGAAGCCACGGTGGTCTTCGCCACGGACTCCTACGCCCAGCAGGCGGTGCTGTCGTCCTCGCTGCACCAAATCTGGGGCATCACGTACGGCTCCACCTTGGAGACCCGTGTGCGCTACACACCCTCCGATGTCTTCGAGACCTTCCCACGCCCGCAGGAGACCCCCGAGGTGGAAGCTATCGGCCACACCCTGGACACCCAGCGGCGCGAGATCATGCTGCGCCGCGAACTCGGGCTGACCAAGTTGTACAACCTGGTCAATGACGAAGAGGTGTCGGACGGTTTCGACCCGGATGTGGCCCGGCTGCGGCAGATCCACGTCGAGCTCGATCAAGCCGTGATGGCCGCCTACGGCTGGGACGACGTACCACTGGACCATGGCTTCCACACCTATCGCCAGATGACCCGCTGGACCGTGTCGCCCGCGGCCCGGGTGGAGATCCTGGACCGGTTGCTGGAGGAGAACCACCGTCGGGCCGCCGCGCAGGGCGACGCCCCGGTACCCACCCCCGATGACGAGGACGAGGAATGAGCACCCCACCGTTGGAGTACGAACTCACCGAAGCGCTGGACGGCACCTCGTGGGCGGTCCGGGAGAACCTGGCGGAGATCCTGCAGCGCGAGATCCACGGCCCGCTCTACGGCGACCACGAGGTGCTCTCCGTCTCACCGGATGTCGCGTATGTCGTGGGACGGATCGCCCCCAAGCGCATCCAGCGCACCATGGATGACCCGCAGACCGAGGGCGATTCTGACGAGGTGGGCGACGCCTCGGATGCCCGCACCTCCACCGGCGTCCCCGTGGCCAGCATCGACGACACCCCCGTCGATAGCGAAGAGGACGCCGCCGAGGACCAAGCGCCTCGGCGCGGATTGATGATCCCCGCCTCCATGGGGTTGCGTTGTCAAGTGCCGGTGGATCAGCCCAGCATCACCGTCCATGCCTCCTGGGGCGTCTACCACTCGCGTCAGGTGGAGACCGAGGAGGCCGGGCGTCGCAGGACGGAGTTCCACCGCACCCCGGTGGACCGCACCGTCACCATCCCGCTCGCCACCCTGCCCGACGGGCCCGCGCCCGGCTATCCCCTGGAGGGGGCCGCGGTGCTGCAGGTGGAGCTGCGCACCCACGGCTCGCAACGCCTGGTGGAACTCGCCCTGTGCAACGACACCGACACCCCCGCGCGTATCCCGGTCAATGCCTGGCTCTTCCAGACCAGGCTCTCCGTCGAGGCCGAGCAGGGCGCCGTCTTCCTCCCCGTCCGGGACCCGCTGACCGATCCGGTGCCGGACACCGGGGACCTGGAGAGCTCACGGCTGGAGCTGCAATACCGCAACCGGCTCGAGTTCGCGGCCGGGCGTACCTGCTCCGTGGACTGGCACGAAGTCGCCGGCACGCGCAGGGCAGACCGCGTCTGGACCACCTGGCTGCCCACCAGCGAGACCCCACAGGTGGAGGCTCTCACCAACCCGCTGGTTCTCACCGACATGGTGCGCCTGGCCGCCGCAGACCCCGACGAGCTACGCGCCGGCCTGACCCCCGTCGTCGACGACTACCGACGCTGGCTCGACGGTCAGCGCGCCCTTGCCGCCGAGCTGCCCGAACACCTGCGCCCAGTGGCCGAAGAGGCGATCGAGGACGCCGCCCACGTCGCCGACCGCCTGGAACGCAGCATCACCTTCCTGGTGAACGACGACACCGCCCGGCAGTGCTTCGCCTTCATGAACCGGGTGATGGCAGACCAGCGCATCCACAGCCAGGTGGCCGAGCTCCGCTCCCGCGAACCCGACCTGGGAATCGACGAGGCCGTCGCCAAGGTCAAGGCCGATGGGCCGAAGGCACACAGCTGGCGCCTGTTCCAGCTGGCCTTCGTCCTGCTGCAGATCCCCGCGATGTGCGACCCCGGCAACAGCTACCGCTCCAATCCGGACCTGGCACAGGTGGAACTGCTCTTCTTCCCCACCGGTGGTGGCAAGACCGAGGCCTACCTGGGCCTGGCGGCCTTCACCTTCGCCATCCGCCGCCGTCAGGGCATCCTGGACACCCCTGACGGCCGGCTCGACGGCACCGACGGTCTGGCCGTGCTGATGCGCTACACGCTGCGGCTGCTCACCGCGCAGCAGTTCCAACGCGCCTCCACCCTGATGTGCGCCGCCGAACTGGTCAGACGGGAGAACCCCCGGCTGTGGGGCGAGACCCCCTTCCGGATCGGCCTGTGGGTGGGCTCCAATGTCTCGCCCAAGACCGTCAAGGAAGCTGACGAACAGATCACCAGTGCCCACGACCAGCACCGCGACCACGGCCTCACGGTGCTGCAGATCAAGCGCTGCCCCTGGTGCGGAACGCCCCTGACCCGCAGCGATGTGAAGGCCAACCCCACCGCCGGCCGGGTGTATGTACGCTGCGCCAACGAGTTCGCCGAATGCCCCTTCTCCGAGGGCGGCGAGGTGACCGAGGGCCTGCCCGTGCTCACCGTCGACGAGGAGATCTACCGCCTCACCCCCGCCATGGTGATCGCGACCGTCGACAAGTTCGCCCGCCTGGCCCGGGAGGGCTCCGCCGCCTCGCTGTTCGGGCAGGTCTCGCAGCGCTGCAGCCGCCACGGCTACGTGCATCCCGACGATGCTGGCTGCACCGGCAGCGGCCACCGCGCCAACGACGGCCTGCCCGCCGCCACCGTCCGCCCCACCGGCCGGCTGCGCCCACCGGACCTGGTCATCCAGGACGAGTTGCACCTGATCACCGGTGCCCTGGGCACCACCGTCGGACTCTTCGAACTGGCCATCAACGAGCTCACCAGCTGGCGACTACCCGACGGGCGCCGCGCCCAACCACTGGTCGTGGCCTCGTCGGCGACCGTCCGCAACGCGAATGACCAGGTGCGCGGCCTCTACGGCCGCAAGGCCGAGATTTTCCCGCCCCAGGTGCTCGACGCCGCCGACACCTACTTCAGCAAGGAGGTGCCGATCAGCCGGGAACGCCCCGGACGCCGGTACCTGGGTGTTTGCGCCTCAGGCGTCCGGCTCACCGCCGCCGAAACTCGGATCGCCGAAGTCCTGATGGCCGGCGCTCAGCTCCTCTTCAACCGAGCCGGGGAGCCCGCGGATCCGTACATGACCCTGGTGGGCTACTTCAACGCCACTCGGGAACTCGCGGGTATGACCCGCCTCATCCACGACAACGTCGAGACCGCCCTGGTCAAGGGCCGGCACTGGTCAAAGCTCCCCCGCCGCTTCGGGACCGGGCACCAGCAGCTCAACGTCGAGGAGCTGACCAGCCGCATCAACAGCTCGGCCATCACCAACACCCTGGACCTGCTGGGCTTGCCCTTCGACCCGGACTACGACACCGCCACCGCTGGCACCGCGCGATCGGTGGCCGCCCGCGCCAACCAACCCGTGACCTACCGGCAGGGCCCGGCACCGCTCGACGCAGTGCTGGCCACCTCCATGCTGCAGGTGGGCGTCGACGTCACCCGGCTGGGCCTGATGCTGCTGGTGGGACAGCCCAAGAACACCGCCGAGTACATCCAGGCTTCCTCCCGCGTCGGACGTGACGCCCGTCGCCCCGGCCTCGTCGTCTCACTCGGCAACTGGGCGCGACCCCGAGACCTGGCGCACTTCGAGAGCTTCCGCCACTACCACGAGACCTTCTACTCACAGGTCGAGGCACTGTCGGTCACGCCGTACTCCACCACCTCGATCACCCGTGGCATCGATGGGGTGCTGGTGGCCGCAGCCCGGGTCAGCACCGCAGCCGACGGCGTCGACAGCCTCTCCCCGGAGCGCGGCGCGGACCGGGTGGAACAGGACTGGGAGCTGCTCGCCGAGCTGGCCGAACGGCTGGTCCAGCGCGCCACCCTCGCCTCCGGCGAGCAGGAGGGCGAACAGGTGCGACAGCGGCTGGCCGCGCGGCTGGCCGCGTGGCGCGCGCGCCGCGCCGACGTGGTCGCGCAGCAGAAACGATTGGCCTACGAGAAGACGCCCCGCACCGGCGGCTGGGACCCCCTGATGATGTCCGCAGAGCAGGCTGCCGAACGTCACCGTCTGTCCGGACCGCCCTTCGACGTGCCCAACTCGATGCGCGAGGTTCAGCCCGAGATCAATCTGTTGGTCTCACCAGACCCGGACCGGATCCTCCTGCACTCCCCACTGAACGCACCCGGATGGGTCTTCGCCCAGGAGGATGACGACTGAGATGAGCGACGACATCATCCGGGGTGACGTGCCCAACGACCCGCTGGGCGACGCAGACCGACTCGACGCACGCAATGCCCGGCGCAACTACGCCAAGGTGGGCTCCAGCCGACCCTCGTCCCTGATGTACACGTACGGGCCGGGCGCCATCATGGAGCTCCCCCACTTCACGATCATGGCCAGCGGCACCGGCGAATGGGAACGGGTCTACCAACGCGGTGTCGGCACCAGCTGGGGCATGCATGCACCGAAACTGCTGGACGCCGTGCGCGTACGGCTGGGAGCACAGGTGCAGGAGATCCGGCGCTTTCCTGTGCTGACCGATTCGAGTCCCTTCTCCGACGAGGGACGTCGGCTGGGTGTACCGGCCATCGTCTTCCCGCAGTGGTTGCGCTGCACCGGCTGCGATCGTCTGGCGCCGCTGTCGGTGTTCACCTACCGCAACACCAATCCCTATCGTCCGGACAAGGCCTCGTTCGCCCATCAGAACTGTCCCGGCCGCAAAGGACGCGGCGCCAGCCGCTGGGCGCCCACCGTGCCGGCGCGCTACCTGCTGGCCTGCACCGCTGGTCACCTGGACGAGTTCCCGTACGCAGAGTGGGTGCACCACGGCACCTCGTGCACGGATGTGCCCCATCTGAAGATGGCAGAAAGCACCGCTGGCCGGGGCGCCTCGGCCATCATCGAGTGCGCCTCGTGCGAGAGCAGGCGCCCCATGAACGAGGCGCAGGGAGCCGCAGGGCGGGCCAAGCTGCCACGGTGTCGCGGGCGCCACCCTCATCTGGATTCCTTTGCCGCAGCTGGATGCGATGCGGGCTTGAGTCTGCTCCTTATCGGTGCGTCGAACCTGTGGTTCCCCATCCAGGAGTCGGTGATCGTCATCCCGATGAATCAGGGTGAACGCCAGCAGGACCTGGCCGATCGGCTCAAGAACCTGATGGGACCACAGCTGGAGGGCAACCGCGACAACCTGGACCTGATCCGGCTCTTCGGCCAGACCGCAGGCATCGACCTGTCATCGCAGGACGACACACAGTTGCGCTCGGTGGTGGACCGAGCCCTGACGCCGGCTGATGCCGCTGCCTTCGAGGCGCGACGCCCCGACTGGTCTCCTGTCGAGCTGCTGCTGCCCGAATGGGACTACCTGCAGCAACCGGTGGGGGGATACCGGGCGGACGCCGCCAGTGGCCTTGAGCTGCGGACCCGGGAGCTGGGCGCGGGCCTTCCCCCCGAGATCGCCCAAGTGCTGGCCGTCGACTCGTTGCGCTCGGTCTCCGCGCTGCTCGGGTTCACACGCATCGACGAGCTGGACCGCGTCCTGGATGGCGATGCGCGCACGGTGGGGCTGACGACCCGACCTCCGCAGTGGGTGGTGGGCATGGAGAATCGCGGCGAGGGGATCTTCCTCAGGCTCGATGAGCAGGCGGTCGCAGCGTGGGAAGCCCGGGTGGAGCGGTCAGGTCTGTGGGCGGCCCACAACCAGGCGCACTTCGAGAACTTCCGGAACCGTCTGTCCGAAACGGCCACCCAGATGGATGCCGACTCACGCTTCGTGCCTCCCCGTTACTGGCTGCTGCACACGCTGAGCCACGTGCTGCTGCGGGAGATGGCCCTGTCATCCGGATACGGAGCCGCGTCCATCTCCGAACGCCTCTATGCCTGGCAGGCTGACGGTGACCGAACTCCGGCGGCTGGGCTCCTGCTGATGACGACCTCGTCGGACAGCGACGGAACCCTGGGCGGCCTCGTGCAACTCAGTGAACCGGACCGCTTGGAGCAGTTGGTCCGCACGGCCTTGAGGAAGGCAACCCGGTGCTCGTCGGACCCGATCTGCTCCCATCGCACGCCGCAACCGCCTGAGGACTTCCTCCACGGCGCCGCGTGCCACTGCTGCAGCATGGCGTCGGAGACCTCGTGCGAGAAGGCCAACCGCTTCCTGGACCGTCGCTTCCTCATTCCCCTGAGTGGTGACGACGAGAACCTGGCCTTCTTTCAGGCACCGTCATGACCGAGGACGCCGTGGTGTGCCTGGGGCGGCTGCTGACGGGCACCGAGGCCCGTCAGCTTGCCGCGCTGTACGCCGACGGTCAGAGCCTGGGGAGCTCACTGCGCGTGATCGGCACGTCCCGACGTGCCCAGGTTCGAGCCGCATTGGAAGAGGCCGGGGTGCTGCCCGGTGCGGAGGTGGAGCGATCCGTCGCAGTGCTCAAGGCCATCCAAGGGGCATCTTCCCGGGTGGCGGCTGCCTCACCGGTGTGGACGGCTCCCGGCTATGGCACCGGTTTCGGCGACGTCACCACCTCCATCCGGGACCTGGTGCTCACGGCCCGGGTGTCCGTGACCTGCTCCACCTTCAACTTCCAGCGCAGCTCCGGGCTGTGGGAGGCGTTGGCCACCGTGTGCGCGCGGGAGTACGTGGACGTTCGTGTCTATCTGGATGCCAGGGCCGCCAGCAGGCCGGGGTGGCGCGACTCCCCCACAGCGAGCGACATTGCGCGTCAGTTGCCGGGGGCCAAGGTCTTCCAGACCGGCTCCTTCGACGGGCACCCCGTGACGAATCATGCCAAGTTCATCGCCGTCGACCACAGGGTGTTGGTGGTCACCAGCGCCAACTTCTCCCGCAGCGCGGAGGAATTCAACGTCGAATTGGGTCTCGAGGTGGAGGACACGGCCCTGACGGGCACCGTCGAGGCCCAGATGCGCCGACTGGAAGGCAGCGTGCTGCACCGGGTGCGATGACCCGCCCAGCAGGCCTTCGAACACCCAGAGATTGGGATTATCCCAATTTCGCGTAGTCTGGATCCATGAGCAGCATCGCAGAGCGCGTCCGTGACTCCATTCCCGCCGGCATGAACCAGCAGATGCTGGCCAGCCAGGTGGAGATGACCCCCGACGCCTTCTCCCGGGCACTCAACGGCAAGCGTCATTTCTCGGCACTGGAACTGGGAGACCTCGCCCGCGTGCTCGATCTGAACCTGAATTGGTTGATCACCGGCGAACGCGACCCCTTCGAGGTCACCCTCGCCGCCCGTCACCGATGGGATGGCAGTCAGCAGCACTCCACCCAGACAGACATGGACTTCATCGCCATGGTGCGCAAGGTCTATGAGGCTGCTTCCGACGGAGACGACCTGGGTGCCGGAGTGGTTGACCTTCCCGAAGACCCCGCGACCGTGCGCGCCCTGCTCCCAGCTGGAGACATCACCACGCTGGGTGAACGGATCCAGGCAGGACTCGGCATCGACGTCATTCGAGATCCCAACCTGCACACCGACTACTCCGTGCACATCGGCCTCCGCCCCGTCATCCTGCTGAAGGCCATCCCCCAATGGTTCAGGGTCAACTGGTCCCTCGTCCACGAACTGGGACACATCGCCCTGGGACACCGCACAGATCGCCCGGACCGGACGACGGAGTGGCCGGCCAACCAGTTCGCCGCCGAGTTCCTGCTTCCCGAGCGACTCATGCGGGCCACCCGATGGGACACCATGAGCTCGCGAGATCTCGCTCTGTTCCTGTGGAAGCAGGGCGTGTCCACCGAGGCCCTGCGCAAGCGCTTGGACACGCTGCAGCTGCAACCCTCCGCTGTCGTCGACTCCAACCTCAATCGAGGCACCGTGACCGTACTGCGTCGGCACCTCGAAGCGTTCAGCGACGCGCCATTCTCCGAGCCCATCGAACAGCGAGAGAGCCAGACCAGCAGCCGCCGATTCCCCGCACGGTTGATCACAGCACTCGCCCAGCGCGTCGAGGCCGGTCTCGCAGATCCCCTGCTGCTCGCCTGGGTGCGAGGTGTCGGCGTGGACGAGCTTGAGGAACAGTGGCCCGAGGACAATGCGCCGCCCAGTCCCTCCGACCTCGATGTCGACGAGTGGTTCGACCTGTTGGAGGCACCGTGACCGCTTCGCCGTGGGCCGTGATCCGAGACAAGAAGTCTCTGAGGGGCTACACCCGCCAGCTCCAGACCTTCACGACCACCGACGATCCCCCGCGTCTGAAGAACAATCGCAGGCTCCCCCACCCCATGCGCTGGGAATGGGAAGCACAGCGCCACGTCCGATGTCTGGTGCAGCAATATCAGGCAGGTGACGTGGTGCTGCTCCATCTCGGCACCGAGGAAGAGATCTGGGGAGTCGTCCATATCCGGATCAAGTCCAGCGGGGCCCGCATGACGGTCAACTTCGAAGTGATGGCCGTGGCGAAACCCATGCGTGGATCCACGCCGCCCCACGTCGGCGATGACCTGTATGCCCACGCACTGCTGGTGCTGGACGACATCATTCCCTCCGGAACCGAGGACGTCCTCCTCGTGGCCATGGTCCATGTGGAGAACCGGGCCAGCGAGCGGTTGCTCAAGCGTCACGGATTCGAGCCCGCGCATGCCCCACGCACGGATGCTGACTATGGGCCGTGGCATAGGCCATGGCGCACCGCGGCCAAGCGACCGTAGAGCGACCGACGACCGAGGCGAAGCCGCGCGTGGCGACCGGTCAGGCCCGCACCGCGTCGGCGAACCAGCGGGTGAGCGTCGTCGGATGGGTGATGGCGGTCCCGACGCAAACGGCGTACGCGCCGGCGGCGATGGCGCGCCGGGCATCGTCGGGGGTGTGCAGCCGCCCCTCCACCACGACGGGGCGCTCGGCGAAGGCCAGCATCTCAGCGAGCAGCTCCAGGTCGGGCCCCTCGGTCTTCGGCCGCTCGCCGGTATAGCCGGCCAGCGTCGTGCCGAGGATGTCCGCCCCCGCAGCCTGCGCGGCGCGGGCGTCGTCGACGCTGCCGCAGTCGGCCATCACGAGCACATTGGGGTGAGACTCCCGCAGCCCCGCGACCGTGTCGGCGAACCTACGCCCGTCGGGGCGGGGGCGCCGGGTCGCGTCGACGGCCACGACCTCGCAGCCGGTGTCGGCGACGGCGCGGGCGTGGTCGAGGGTCGGCGTGATGTAGACGCCCTCGTCGCCGTCCTTCCACAGCCCGACCAGCGGCACGTCGACCACGGCGCGGATGGCTCGCAGGTCGTCGATCCCCTGCGCCCGGATCGCCACCGCGCCGCCGTCCACGCAGGCCTGAGCGATGCGCGCCATCGTCTCGGGGTGACGCATCGGCTCGCCCGGGTAGGCCTGCACGGAGACGACCAGGCCGCCGCGTACGGCGTCGAGCACGCTCATCGCCAGCCCGCCACGATGCCCTTGACCGCCTGGCGGGCAGGCTCGTCCAACGTCTTCACGGGGTGGGCCATCTCGGCCCGTGCGATCATCCCCAGCTCCACCATGGCCTGCTTGAACGCGCCGACGCCGGCCGCGTCGCCGGAGCGACCGACCGAGGTGAAGACGATCTCGAACAGGTCGTTGAGCTTCTCCTGCTCGGCGCGGGCGGCCTCCCAGTCACCAGCGCACGCCGCGTCCCACAGCCGCACGTAGCCGGCCGGGTCGACGTTGGCCAGGCCCGGCACGATGCCGTCGGCACCGGCCAGCAGCACACCGTCGCAGAAGACCTCGTGGCCCGAGAAGAGCTTGAGCGGATGGCCCGCGGCCTCGTTGAGGCGGATCATCCGGCGGAAGCCGACGTCGTCGCCCGACGAGTCCTTGAGGCCTGCGATCACTCCCTCGCGGCCCAGCTCGACGACCAGCGGCGCCGGCAGCTTGCAGTGCACGCGCACAGGCACGTCGTACGCGTACACCGGCAGGTCGACCCCGTCGCGGATCCGGCGGAAGTGGTCGACGATCTCCTGGAGGTCGTTGATGGCATAGAACGGGCCGGTGCACACGATGCCGGCGAGGCCCAGCCCTGACAGGCTTCGGGCCTGGTCGACGACCCGCGCCGCGGTGAGGTCGATGCACCCGGCCAGGACGGGCACCCGGCCGTCGACCGCCGCCAGCGTCGTGTCGATGATCCGCGCGCGGTCCGCGTCGGTGAAGTACGCCACCTCCGAGGTGGACCCCAGCGCGAACAGGCCGTGGACGCCGGCGGCGACGAGCCGCTCGACGTGGGTGGCAAGCGCGGCGTGGTCGACGGCACCGTCGGCGGTGAGGGGGGTGACGACCGGGGGCACGATCCCGTGCAGGTCGAAGGTCATGGCGTCTTCTTTCTCAGCGTGGTTTCTCGGCGTGATCGGGGCGGGAACGGGCGACCGGACGGTCAGCCAGCAGGGTTCAGGAGGCTCGGCACCGCGCCCAGCAGGGTGCGTGTGTAGTCGTCCTGCGGGTCGGTGAACAGCTGTTCTGCGGGGCCGACCTCGACGATTCGGCCGAAATACATGACGGCCATCCGGTCGGACACGTAGCGCACGGTGTTGATGTCATGGCTGATGAAGACCATCGACAGGTCGAGCGACGACTTGAGGTCGGTGAGCAGGTTCAGCACCTGCGCGCGCACGGACACGTCGAGCGCGGAGGTCGGCTCGTCGGCGACGAGCAGGTCGGGGTCGAGCGCCAGGGCACGGGCGATGGCGACGCGCTGGCGCTGGCCACCCGAGATCTGCCGCGGCAGCACATCCAGCGCCGACTTCGGCAGGCCGACCATCTCCAGCAGCTCGTGGACGCGCTTCTCGCGCTCGGCGGGGGTACCGATGCCGTGGACCTTCAGCGGATCGAGCAGGACGTCGCGGACGACCATGCGCGGGTTCAGGGCCGTCGCCGGATCCTGGAACACGACCGAGACCGCGCGCCCGAGCTCCTTGCGGCTGCGCCCGTCATGGCCGAGCGGGCGCCCACGGAAGCGCACCGTCCCGGACGTGGGCCGCTGCAGGCCGACCATCACGCGGGCAAGCGTCGACTTGCCACAGCCCGACTCACCGACGATGCCGAGTGTCTCCCCGGGCGCCACCGAGATGCTGGCGTCGTTGACCGCGTGGACCTTCTGCGCACGCAGGAGCGTCCCGCCGCGGCCGTGGTGGACGACGTGCACGTGGTCGAGCTCGACGATCGGCTGGTCGTTGCCCGGACGGGCTTCCGAGGACTTCATCGCAGGCTCCCCTGATGGTCGAGGTGGGTGGCATACCGGTGGTCGTCGGCGCCGGCGACCGGCACTATCACCGCCCGCTGGTCGCGGCCGACCTCGGGATGGCTGGAGCGGGGCGAGAACCGGTCGCCGGGCACGAAGTCGCGTGGCGACGGCACCACGCCGGGCACCTGGTGGAGGCGGTCCGAGCCGGCCTCGATCGACAGGACGGACCCGAGCAGGCCGCGGGTGTATTCGTGGCGCGGGTCGCCGAGCAGGTCCGGCGTACGCCCGGACTCCACGACCTGGCCGGCGTACATGACGGTGATGCGGTGGGCGAGCTGGGCGACCAGGGCGAGGTCGTGGGAGACGAACACCATCGCGAAGCCCAGCTGCTGCTGCAGGTCGCGCAGGAGGTCGACGACCTGCTTCTGCACGGTGACGTCGAGCGCCGTGGTGGGCTCGTCGGCGATGACCAGGCGCGAGTCGCGGGTCAGGGCCATGGCGATGAGGACGCGCTGGCGCTGGCCGCCGGACAGCTCGTGCGGGTAGGACTTCAGCGTGCGGTCTGGCTCGAGCCCGACGAGCTCGAGCAGCTCCTCGGCCCCGCGCGTCCCCCCGCGGCTGGTGAGCTGGGCGAGCTGGGAGCGGATGAGCATCGACGGGTTCAGCGAGCTGAGGGCGTCCTGGTAGACCATCGACATCTGGTGGCCGCGCAGCGCGTTGTGCTCCTTCGGCGACAGCTGCAGCAGGTCGCTGCCGGCGAACAGGATCTCACCGCGCAGGCGGGCCGTGGGCGGCAGCAGGCCCATGACGGCCATCGATGTGATCGACTTGCCGCAGCCCGACTCGCCGACTAGCCCCATCGTCTCGCCGGGGCGGACGGTGAACGACACGTCGTCGACGATGTCGACGTCGCCGTGGGCCTCGGGGAAGGCGATGGACAGGTTCTTGACCTCCAGCACCGGCGCGGCGGACTCGTCGGCCAGCACGAGCCGGTCGTCGCGGCGTGCCTCCACGGTGCGCAGCTCGGCGAGCCTTTCATCGAGCGAGACCTTGGGCTGCGGGCCGGGCACGACGGCCTCCACGGCGGTCGTCGCCTCGAGCGCGTCGTCGAGCCTGACCCGCGTACGCAGCCGCGGGCTGACCATGGCGTCGGTCATTCCCTCCGACAGCACGTTGAGGCTGAGCACCGTGACCAGGATCATCAGGCCGGGAAAGAACGTCGGCCACCAGTAGCCCGACAGCAGCAGCGACTTGCCGTCGGCCAGGATGTTGCCCCACGACGGGTTGGGCGGCTTCACGCCGGCGTTGATGAACGACAGCGAGGCCTCGAACACGATCGCATCCGCCACCAGCACGGTGGCGAACACCAGGATCGGGGCGACGCAGTTGCGGGCCACGTGCTTGGCGAGGATCCACGAGGTACGCGCGCCCATGACGCGGCTGGCGGCGACGTAGTCCTCGCCGAACTGGGACAGCACGTTGGCGCGCACCACGCGGGTCAGCTGGGGGACGTACAGGAACCCGATGGCGCCGACGAGCACGGGCAGCGAGCTGCCCCACACCGCCACGAAGACCGCCGCCAGGGCGATGCCGGGGAACGACATGACGATGTCGAGCGCACGCAGCAGGACCTCGGAGACCCACTTGTTGGAAGTCGCGGCGATCGAGCCGAGGACGAGTGCGACGGCCAGCGCAAACGCGGTGGCCAGCAGGCCGATGGTCAGCGAGGCGCGGGCGCCGTAGGCGACGCGGGAGAAGATGTCGCGCCCGATGGCGTCGGAGCCGAACCAGTGGTCGGCGCTGGGTGGCTGGACCGGCGTACCGCTGGCCAGCGGGTCGTACGGGGCGACCAGCGGGGCGGCGAGCGCCATGAGCCCGACCAGGGCGAGGACGCCCAGAGCGATCTTCGAGCCGAGGGGAAGCGCAGCGAGCCGCAGGCCGGGCTCGGACAGGCGTTCAGTGAGTCGACGGCGCATCACACGCTCCTGATCCTCGGGTTGACAAGCACATACAGCATGTCGACCACGATGTTGACGACGATGAAGGCGATCGCCACGGTGAGGGTGACGCCCTGGACGAGGAACACGTCGTTGCGGGTCACGCCGTCGAGGATGAGCTGGCCCATCGCCTGGATGTTGAAGATGATCTCGATGATGACCGCGCCGCCCATCAGGTAGCCGACGCGGAGCCCGAGGACGGTGATCGGCGTGATGAGGGCGTTGCGCAGCACGTTGCGGCCGACCACCACATGCTTGGGGATGCCTCCGCCGATGGCGGTGCGGACGTAGTCGCGGTCAAGCTCCTCGACCATCGACGTACGCACCACGCGAGTGAGCGAGCCGGCGACCGGCACGGCGAGGGCGAAGGCAGGCAGGAACAGGTTGTTGGCCCACACCGCCGGGTTCTCGGAGAAGGGCACCCAGGTGGCCACCAGTGCCGGGAACTGGCCCAGGCCGCCCGGGATGTCGCCGAGCGCCTGGATGAGCAGGATGGCCAGCCAGAACGAAGGGGTCGCCAACGAGGCGATCGACAGCACGCGGATCAGCTGGTCGGGCCACCGGTCACGGTATAGGGCCGCGACGACGCCGAGCACGAGCGCGATCACCACGGCCAGGAACAACCCGACGAACGTGAGCTGCAGGGTGATCGGGAAGGCCTGTCCCACCATCTCGGTGACCGGTACGTTGCCGCTGGACGTGCCCAGGTCGCCCCGCACCAGGTTCCCCAGGAACGTCGCGTAGCGGGTGAGCAGGGGCAGGTCGAGCCCGTGCTCGGTGCGGTACTGGGCCAGCGCCTCCGGCGACGCGGACTCCCCGAGTGCCAGCCGCGCGGGGTCGGCCGGGGAGAACGACATCACGAAGAACACGAGGAACGTGACGCCGAGGACCATCACGGGAAGCGCGATCAACCGGCGTCCCAGCAGTCGGATCAGTGTGGACACAGGGGCTCCTGGGTGTGGCCGCCGGGCCGCGGCGCAGCGCGGCCCGGCGGGAGGATCACTTGGTAGAGGCGACGTCGATGAACGACAGGCCCGTCAGCGAGATGGGCTTGAACCCGACCAGCGCCTTGTCGTCCCACGCCGTCGGCGACTTGCGGTGGAACAGCGGGTAGAGCGGCACCTCGTCCGAGACCAGGTCGAAGATGTCCTGCCACAGCGTCTTCTGCGCGTCACCGGTGGCCCGGGAGGCCTGGTCGAGGAGCTCCTGGACCTTCACGTAGGACGGCTGGCCCTTCCAGTGCATGCGCTGGTCGGTCCAGGTGTCACCCGCGTACCACCAGCGCAGCAGCAGGTCGGGGTCGTTGCCGAACACCGAGGGGTCGCCGGGGGCGATGACGATGTCGTACGCCTCGGGCTTGCCGTCGATGGTGTTGTAGACGTCGGCGGACTTCTTCTCGGTGAACTCGACCTGCAGGCCGGCCGCCTCCAGAGACTCCTTGATGATCGGCGTGGCCTTCTTCACCCAGCCGTGGTCGGTGCACAGCAGGCGGACCTTCGTCAGCCTGGTCTCACCGAACAGCTGCTTGGCCTTCGCCTGGTCGAACGCGTAGACGTTCTTGGCACGCTTGTAGGCCGGATGCTCCTGGTGGACGAAGGAGGTCGCGGCCACGGCGTTGCCGAGGAACGCCGTCTTGATGACCTTCTCCATGTCGATCGCATACAGCACGCCCTGGCGGTTGCGTACGTCGTTGAAAGGAGCCGCGCCACAGTTGAACATGGCGAACAGGAGGCTGAACCCGGTGACCGACTCCACCTTGTTGCGGCCCTTGATCGCGTCGATCGACAGGTAGGGCACCGAGTCGATGGCCTGTACCGAGCCGGACGTGAGCGCGTTGGTTCGGGTCGACTCGTCGGCGAGGATCTTCCACTCCATCTTGGCGGCCCGGGCCTTTCGGGGGCCTGTGTAGCCGTCGAAGCGCTCGAACTTGATGCTCTTCGAGGCGGCACCGCCGTCGGTGAGCTTCCAGGGGCCGGTGCCGACGGGCTTGGCGTCGAAGCCCTTCGCATCGGCCGTGACGGCCGCCTTCGGGACAATCTTGACCACGGCGAGGCGCTCGGGGACCAGGGAGAAGGGGTAGCTCAGCTTGAACTCGACGGTCTTGTCGTCAACCTTGACCACCTTGTCCAGGAACGGGATGAACGACGCGTACAGCGACTTGTTGGCCTTGTCGAGCACGCGCTCGAAGCTGAAGACCACGTCGTCGGCGGTCACCTTCGAGCCGTCGTGGAAGGTGGCGCCGTCGCGGAGAGTGGCGCGCCACGTCGTGTCGTCGACCTTCTGGGGCAGTGCGGAGGCCAGCGCCGGGTAGGTCTCACGGTCACCGGTCGGCATGATCTCCGTCAGGCCCTCCATGACATGCCAGTTCACCGCGACCGTGAGGGCGGCCGTGGTCGTCATCGGGTCATATCCGTTGGTGCCGAGCTCGTAGGAGATGCCAGCGGTGATCGTGCCCTGGTCGTTGGCTGCGCCGCCCTGGGTGGCGGGCCCGCCGCTGGTTCGCTTGTTGGGGTTGTCACCCCCGCCACAGGCCGACAGCGGCCCCACGATGGCGGCCGCGGCCGCGATGATTCCGGTTGCCCGGAGGAAGTCTCGTCGGCTACCGGCGAGCGGGACCCCGTTCGTCATTGAATTCTCCCCTTCGCTGATTTTAGATCAGACGTCTGATGTCTGATGAACAGATGCTAGCATAGGCACGACAGAAGGAGGGAGTAATGACCACCAATCGTCGCGAGTCCACCGCTCGTCTCACCGAGGTACGCCTCCGCGAGCTGATGCTCGACAAGGGCCTGCGCCCCGGCGACCCGCTGCCCACCGAGAGCGAGCTCTGCGATCGGCTCGGCGTCAGCCGCTCCAGCCTGCGTGAGGCCATGCGTACACTCACCGCCCTCGACATCGTCGACGTGCGCCACGGCCACGGCACCTTCGTCGGCCAGATGTCCCTCGAGCCCTTCGTGCAGGCGCTGGTCTTCCGCGGGTCGTTGTCGCACCGCGGCGGCCGCGACGTGCTCCGCGAGGTCGTCGAGTTCCGCGAGACGCTCGATACGGGGCTCGCTGGCAGCGTGTGCGCCGCCATGGCCGGCAGCGAGCACCCGCGCCTGGACGAGCTGGTCGACGAGATGGTCGCCCTGAGCACCCGGGGCAAGGACTTCACCGACGCCGACCGACTGTTCCACCAACTGCTGCTCGAAGAGGTGCCCAACCAGCTCGTGGGCCAGATGGTCACCGCGCTGTGGGACATCCACACGCGGATCCTGCCGCACATGGGCGTGCCGACCCCCGACGACATCCTCGCCACGGCCCACGCCCACGGGGCGATGGTGCGAGCCGCCCAGGCCGGCGACGTGGCCGCGTACCGCTCGGCCGTCGCCGACCACTACCTGCCGCTGCGGCGGGTGCTGGACCGCCAGGACGAGGAGGACCAGGGCGAGTCGGAGGGCTCAGGCGAGCAACCCGCGCGCTGACCCCAGGATCCCCGCTCCCTGGCCGAGCGCGGCCGCGGCGATCGGCATGTCGCCGGCCACCGCCCCCACCTGGGCATCGAAGACCTCTCGCCACAGCCCACGGCTGAGCCCGACACCCCCACCGAGCACGAGCATGTGCGGATCGAGGGCGACAACCAGCCGTGCCACCTCGCCGGCCAGACCGCGGGCGGCGTACGCAACGACCTCGCGCGCGACCGGGTCTCCTACCTCCGTCAGGGCGAACACCGCCCGCGTGTCCGGGCAGTCCCGGTCGCTGCGGCCGGGATGGGACTGGTAGGCGCGGTGGATGCCGGGTCCGGAGAACAGGTCGTCGACCAGCCCGCCCGCCACGTGGATCCGGCCGATCTCGCCGCAGTGGCCACGCCGCCCCGACAGGGGGCGGCCGTCGACCACGTAGGCACCCCCCACACCGGTGCCGACCGCGACCATCAGTGCCGTGGGCAGCCCCTGGGCCACGCCCGCCCAGGCCTCGCCTGCGGCATGGGCGTCCACGTCGTTGATGACCAGGACCTCACCGAGGTCGTAGCCGCGGGTGCGCAGTCGCTCGTACACACCGTCGGCGATGCGCGTCCCCGTCCACCCGGGCATGGTCGCGGTGGCGTCGACCACCACACCCCTCGCCGGGTCGATCACCCCGGCGCTGCCGATCCCGACGTCCCACCGGGCGGCGGGGTCCGCGGCGGCACAGGCCTCGACGACGTCGGCGACCGCATCCAGCACCGCAGCCGGCCCGGCCGCCGCCCGCGTCGGGCGGGTGTGGACCTCGCCGAGCTCGCCGCCGGCGGCGACGGTGGCACCGCTGCACTTCGTTCCGCCGAGGTCGATCCCGATCACCCTGGAACGCCCGATCACCCTGGAATGCATGCGCCCTGCCCCTTCGGTCTAGGATGAGCCCATCCTAGACATCAGACGTCTGTTCTCAAAGGAAGTCATGGAGATCATCACACGAGCCGACGCGGAATCCGTCGGCGCGTACGCCGCCTCGATCATCGCCGACGTCGTCACGCGGGCCGACGGTCGTGCCACCCTGGGCCTGGCGACCGGCTCCTCGCCCCTGCCCACGTACGCCGCCCTCGCCGCCCTCGTCCGCGCCGGCGACCTCGACCTCGCGCGGTGCCAGGCGTTCGCGCTCGACGAGTACGTGGGGCTGCCCGCCGGCCACCCGCAGTCCTACAGGGAGGTGATCCGGCGTACCGTGGTCGAACCACTCGGCATGGACCCCGACCTGGTCCACGTGCCCGACGGTGCGGCGGCCAACCCCGCTGCGGCCGCAGCGGCATACGACCGCACGATCGCCGAGGCGGGCGGCATCGACGTGCAGATCCTCGGCATCGGGTCGAACGGCCACATCGCGTTCAACGAGCCCACGTCATCGATGACATCGCGCACGCGGGTCAAGACGCTGACCGCCCGCACGCGCCGCGACAACGCCCGCTACTTCGACTCGCCCGACGACGTTCCGGTCCACTGCATCACCCAGGGACTCGGCACCATCGGCGAGTCGCGTCGCGCCCTGCTCGTCGCCACCGGGGCCAACAAGGCCACCGCAGTCGCGGCGATGATCGAGGGTCCGCTCAGCGCCATGTGCCCAGCCTCGGTCCTCCAGCTCCACCCGCACGCGACGGTCGTCATCGACGACGAGGCGGCGGGCCAGCTGGCCGGCATCGAGCACTACCGCGACATCCAGCTGCGGCGACCCGAGTGGCAGCCCCGATGAGGTTCGTCGTGGCGGACGCCGTCGTCGACGGCGCCCTGGCGGGGCCGCACGAGGTCGAGGTCGAGGGTGACCGGTTGGTCGCGCTGCGCCCCACCACTGCCGCACCGACCGTCGCCGGGGTCGCGGTCCCCGGTTTCGTCGACACCCACGTCCACGGTGGGGGCCGCGGCGACTACGCGAGCGCCGACCCCGACCAGATCCGTCGTGCCCGCGACTTCCACCTGGCCCACGGCACGACCACCACGTTCGCCAGTCTCGTCACCGCCGACGCGAACAGGCTCGCCGAGCAGATGGCGGTGCTGGCACGTTTCGTCGCCGACGGCGACATCGCAGGCATCCACCTGGAGGGCCCGTGCCTCGCCCACGCCCGCCGCGGCGCCCACGAGGCCGGGCTGCTGGCCGACCCCGACCCCGCGCTGGTCGACCAGCTCGTCGCGGCGGGTCCCCCGGCGATGGTCACCCTGGCCCCCGAGCTCCCCGGCGGCATCGCCGCGACCGAACGGTTCACCGCCGCTGGTACGGCGGTGGCGCTGGGCCACTGCGAGGCCGACGCCGCCACCGCGCGTGCGGCGATCGAGGCAGGCGTACGCGTCGTGACCCACCTGTTCAACGCGATGCCTGCGATCCATCACCGCGAGCCCGGTCCGGTGCCGGTGGTGCTCACCGACCCGCGCGTGACCGTCGAGCTGATCTGCGACGGCCACCATGTCAGCCCCGAGGTGGTAGCCCTGGCGGTGGCCACGGCCGGGCCGAGCCGCGTTGCGCTGGTCACCGACGCCATCGCGGCCACGGGCGTGCCGGACGGGCCGACGATGCTCGGGAACCTCGCGGTGACCGTCACCGACGGTGTGGCCCGCCTCGACGACGGTGGGAACCTCGCCGGGTCGACGCTCACCATGGATCGGGCGTTCGCCTTCTGCGTACGCGAGCTCGGACTCGGGCTCGCCGACGCCGCGACCATGGCCGCGACCACGCCCGCACGGCTGCACGGGCTCGACGACGTCGGCGAGCTCGCCACGGGACGCCGGGCCGACCTCAACCTCGTCTCCGCCGACGGAGACCTGCTCGCGGTGATGTCCCGCGGCCGGTGGGTCGGCGACCGCCGCCCCTGACGGGACGGCCCGCGCGGCTCAGATGTCGAGGAAGCGTACGTCCTTCGCATTGCGCTGGATGAAGCTGCGTCGCTGCTCGACGTCTTCACCCATGAGGATCGAGAACATCTCGTCGGCGCGCGCGGCGTCGTCGAGCGTCACCTGCAGCAGCACGCGGCCCTCGGGGTCCATCGTGGTCTCCCACAGGTCGTCGTGGTTCATCTCGCCCAGACCCTTGTAGCGCTGGATCGGGTTGACGTTCGGCAGCTTCTTGCCGGCCGCCAGGCCCTTGTCGCGCAGCGCGTCGCGCTCGGCGTCGGTGTAGGCCAGCTCGTGGGGCGCGTTGGTCCAGCGCAGGCGGAACAGTGGCGGCTGGGCCAGATAGACGTAGCCACCGTCGATCAGCGGCTTCATGAAACGGAACAGCAGCGTGAGCAGCAGCGTACGGATGTGGGCGCCGTCGACGTCGGCGTCGGCCATCAGCACGATCTTGTGGTAGCGCAGCTTGTCGATGTCGAACTCGTCGTGGACGCCCGTGCCGAACGCGTTGATGATCGCCTCGACCTCCTGGTTCTGGAGGATCTTGTCGATGCGTGCCTTCTCGACGTTGAGGATCTTGCCGCGGATCGGGAGGATCGCCTGCGTACGCGGGTCGCGGCCCTGCGATGCCGAGCCGCCGGCCGAGTCGCCCTCGACGATGAAGACCTCGCACTCCTCCGGGTTGGTCGAGGAGCAGTCCTTCAGCTTGCCGGGCAGGCCGCCGCCGAACAGCAGGCCCTTGCGGTTGCGGGCCATGTCGCGGGCCTTGCGAGCCGCGATGCGCGCCGACGCGGCCGCCTGGGCCTTGCGGACGATGTCCTTGCCCTCGGCCGGGTTCTGCTCGAACCAGTCGGACAGCTTGTCGTTGACGGCCTTCTGAACGAACGAGCGGGCCTCGGTGTTGCCGAGCTTCGTCTTGGTCTGGCCTTCGAACTGGGGCTCGCCGAGCTTGACCGAGATGATCGCGGTCAGACCCTCGCGGATGTCCTCACCCTTCACGCGGTCCTCGGGCTTGCGGACGAGCGCCCACGTCTCGCCCCATTTGTTGACCGTGTTGGTCAGTGCGGCGCGGAAGCCCTCCTCGTGCGTACCGCCCTCATGGGTGTTGATCGTGTTGGCGAACGTGTGGACCGACTCGTTGTAGGACGTCGTCCACTGCATCGCGATCTCGGCGGACAGGCCGGCGTCGTCGTCCTCGGCCTCGACGTCGATGACGGTCGAGTGGATGACGTCCTTGCCCTTCACCAGGTAGTTCACATAGTCGACGAGACCCAGATCGTATTTGTAGGTCGCCGTGTGCTGGTTGCCGTCCTCGTCGACGTGGTCGGGGCGTTCGTCGGTGACGGTGATCTTGAGGCCCTTGTTGAGGAAGGCCATCTCGCGGAAGCGCGTCGACAGCGTCTCGTAGGAGAAGTCGACCGTCTCGAAGATCTCGGGGCTCGGGTGGAACGTGATGCGCGTTCCCGTCTGGTCGGTCTCCTCACCCTTCTCGAGCTCGCCGGTGGGGACGCCGAGAACGAAGTCCTGTTTCCAGACGTGGCCGTCACGACGCACCTCGACACTCAGCTTGTCGGACAGCGCGTTCACGACCGAGGCGCCGACACCGTGCAGGCCGCCGGAGACCTTGTAGCCGCCGTCGCCGAACTTGCCGCCGGCGTGGAGCTCGGTGAGCACCAGCGTGACCGTCGGGATGCCCTTCGCCGGATGCATCTTCACCGGGATGCCGCGGCCGTTGTCGGTGACCTGGATCGCGCCCGACTCGAGGATGCGTACGTCGATGTCGTCGCAGTAGCCGGCCAACGACTCGTCCACCGCGTTGTCGACGATCTCCCACACCAGGTGGTGGAGGCCGCGCTCGCCGGTGGAGCCGATGTACATGCCCGGGCGCTTGCGGACCGCGTCGAGGCCCTCGAGCACGGTGATGGCGGACGCGTCGTAGACGCCGGCGTCGACCAGATGCTTCTTGTGGGCCTCGGCCTTCTCCTCGACCACCTCGGACGCCTCGGGCGAGATGCCGGGGTCGACGATCTCGGGGTCCATCTCAGGCGTGGGGTTCTGGGGAGTTTCGGTCACAGGGAGTTCCTCTCGTGTCAGCGACACGATCCTAGTCGGTCACACCGACAAAGGCCGGATCTTCCGGGGCCGGGCACTCAGCCGTAGGTGTCACGCGGGCCGCGGCCGCGTACCGATCGCCGCCCGTGCTTCCACGACGGCGCATCCGGGCCCTTCACGACGACCTTTGTCACCGACCCGTCGCCGAGTTCGGAGTTCAGCAGCGCCACCAGCTGGGGCGCGAACAGCCGCAGCTGGGTCGCCCAGGTCGTCGACTCGGCCCGCACCGTCAGCACGCCGTCGTCGAACGCCTCGGGGTGGGAGTGATCGGCGTTGACGGGCCCGACGAGCCGCGGCCAGTTGCCGAGCAGCATGTGGACGTTGACCTGCGCCGACCAGCCCCGTTCCGACATCAGGCGCTCGAACGCCGCGCCCAGCAGTTGTGGGTCGCGGTCGTCGGGACGCGCGCCTGAGCGATGCTCGCCGGTGGGTCGCTGGCGGCGGGGCTTCTTGCGGCGTACGCCCTTCGACTGGGCGCCGATCGACGCCGCGACCTGGCGGGCGAGGTCGAGGCCGGTCAGGTCGTGGGACTCGGCGGCGGCCGCCAGTTCGGAGGCTCGGTCGGCCGGATCGCCTTCGGGGCCCTCGTCGAATCGGTCGTACGCCTCGTCGGCCTCCGGGTCGATCGGCTCGTCGTCGAGCGGGCGGTCAGTCATGGGGCTCCTCGTCCTCAGCCTCGCTCGAAGAGCGGTCCGCGTCCGACCCGCTCCCCCCGTCCCGTTCTTCGTCGGCTGTCCTGAGCACCGGGACGGTCGGCAGATCGGCCGGCGGTTCCTCTCCGTCGGGGCCGACCCAGCCACGCACGACGCGGAACCTGGTGCCCTGCAGCATCTCGGGAACGTCAGCCCCCACGGCGGCGGTCACGAGCACCTGCTCACCCTCGACGACGCTGGCGGCAAGCCGCTCGCGGCGGGTGGTGTCGAGCTCGGCGAACACGTCGTCGAGCACCAGCACGGGCTCGATCCCGTCGGCGCGCAGCAGGTGGAACGAGCCGAGCTTCAGCGCCAGCGCGTACGACCACGACTCGCCGTGGGACGCGTACCCCTTGGCCGGGAGGTCACCCAGGAAGAGCGTCACGTCGTCGCGGTGGGGGCCGACGAGCGAGACACCGCGCTGCAGCTCGTCGCCGCGGCGCTCCAGCATGCGCGCCCGCAGCGCCTCGGCCAGCCCCTCGCGGGTCCAGGTGTCCCCGATCTCGAGCTGGGTCCTGTAGTCGGCGGTGGCGACGTTGTTCGTCGGCGCGATGTCCGCGTACGCCTGCGACGCCAGCGGCATCAGGTCGCGGAGCGTGTCGAGCCTGGCCTCGAGCAGCTCTGCGCCGACGACGGACATGTGCTCGTCCCACACGTCGAGCGTCGCTGAAGCGTACGGGTCGTCGGGGCGGACGCGGGATCCCTTGCCCGCCAACGACTTCAGCAGGGTGTTGCGCTGCTTGAGGACCTTGTCGTAATCGCTCTTGACCCCGGCCATGCGCGGCCAGCGGTTGATGACCAGCGCGTCGAGAAAGTGGCGCCGCTCGGCCGGGTCGCCCTTGACGATGGCGAGGTCCTCGGGCGAGAAGACGACGGTTCGCAGGATGCCGAGCACGTCTCGGGCGCGCGGCAGCGGTGAGCGGTTCAGGCGGGCCCGGTTCGCCTTGCCGGGCGTGATCTCGACCTCGAGGACGAGGCGGCGGTCGTCGTCGCGTCCCGCGCGTACGCCCGCCCGCACCAGCGCGCGCTCGGCCCCCGCCCGCACCAGCGGCACCTCCGACGCCACGCGGTGGGAACCCAGCGTCGACAGGTATTCGACCGCCTCGACCAGGTTGGTCTTGCCCTGCCCGTTGGCGCCGATGAAGATCGTGACCCCGTCGGTCAGCGGGACCTCCGCGAGCTCATAGCTGCGGTAGTCGGCGAGGGAGAGGTGGTCGACATACATGGCGGCACCAGCCTAGTGGTCGCGATCGCGTGAGTCTGTGCCGTGAGTACGCGGCAATCGCTCACACGGTTCGGCACGAGGGTCGCCCGCAGGGGGCCGATCGGCCCGCCCAGCCCCGCGTACGCAGCACCCGGCCGACCTGCCCCGCCGCCTGGCACGGGCGCGACACGGTGTCGGACCATCCGTAGCGCAGCGTGACCAGCCCCGACTCCGCGTGGCGGTTGTCGCGGCGCGCGTCCCGGAACTCGCCGCGGCCGGCGTGGCCCAGCAGGCCGTCGAGCTCGGCTCCAGCACGAGGTCGACCCGGCCGGCGGTCGTCACGACCTGACGCCGGCCGGCGGGAAGCCGGTGCGCGGCCAGGACGTCGCGGGCGAAGCGCAGCTGGAGCGGACACTCGGCGCCGGCGACGACCTCGGCGAACATGTCGGCGATCAGCGCCCCGGTGGGGCTGGCACGTACGCTGGGCCAGCGCGCGACGCAGCGCCTCCGGCCGGGTCCCGCCCCGGGAGGCGAGCGCCAGCGACCGCACGATCCCGTCGGGATCGGCGCGTGCGCACAGGTCGAGCGCGGTGTCGGCCCGGTCGGTGCCACCCGGACGGCCCACGGGCGTACGCCCGAGCTGGTCCCTATGGAACCGAACGCGGCCGAACGCCGACAGCTGGCGGCCGCCGGGCACCCAAACGTCGACGGTGCACGGGGCGTACGCAGCGGCCTCGAACCCCAGGGCGCCGTGCTCACCGGCCCGCAGGACGCCGGCCCACGCGTACGCCTCGAACGAGGGCTCGCCGGGCCGCGTGAGGTACAGGCCCGAGCCGAGGCGCTGCCAGCCCTCCGCAGCAGACGGGCCAGCGAGTGACGGCGTGAGCCCGTCGGCCAGGCACTGCTCCTGCGACAGGACTCCCGCCTGGAAGTCGGCTCGCCGCAGCAGCTCGTCGCTGGTCCGGTGACGCGCGTACATGGGCGCGATGCCGTGACGGATTGCCGCGACTGTGCGGCAATCCGTCACACGTTGACGTCCCCTACGCCTGACCGGTCTTGGCCAGGCCGCCCGACGACTCCTTCGGCACGGGGGCCGGGGTCGGACCGGCGGGCTCCGACGGGGCCGGCGACGCGGGCTGCGACGGCGTGGCGGTCGCCGGCGGCGGCGTCACCGCGGCCGCGCGCGGCCAGGCGACGACGACCGACGGACGCGGGACCGACGTGCCACCGTCGGGCCAGTGGGAGCGCTGCGACTCGAACGTCGCACCGTCGACCTCGCCCGGGTGCTGGATCGCGGCGGCGACGCGCTCGGAGTCGACCCACGGGCCGCAGCACTCGGCGCCGGTCGGCACCGACAGGAACTGCTTGAGCAGACCGCGCTGGGGGCCCTCGGCCACGGCAGCGAACATGCCGTCGTGGGCGCCGAGCTGGGAGCCGTCGGTCGAGATCCACAGGTTGCCGTGCTCGTCGAACGTGACGTTGTCGGGGCAGGAGATCGGCGAGACCTGCGACTTGTCGAAGCCGCCGAAGTAGGTGGCTGAGTCGTTGGGGTCGCCCGCGACGAGGAACAGGTTCCACGAGAACGTCTCGGCCGCGGCGTCGTTGTTGGTCTCGATGAGCTCGAGCACGTGTCCGTGCTTGTTGAGGTTGCGCGGGTTGGCCTCGTCAGCTCCAGCCTTGCCGGTCTTGCCGCGGTCGGAGTTGTTGGTGAGGGCGATGTAGACCTTGCCGGTCGTCGGCGACGGCTGGGCGTCCTCGGGGCGGTCCATCTTCGTGGCGCCCACCTTGTCGGCGGCCTGGCGCGTGAACAGGTAGACCTCGGCGGCGGTCATGCCCTCGACGTAGGACGTGTTGCCCGAGGCGAGCTTGATCCACTGGCCGGTGCCGTCGAACTTTCCGTCGGCGGGCAGGGCTCCGGAGCCGTCCATCGGGCCCGAGTTGCCCGAGAACTTCGCCACGTAGAGCGTGCCGTTGTCGAGCAGGTCGGAGTTGGCGCGTACACGGGCGCGACGCGTGCCGTTGGTCTGCATCTTCTCGGCCGAGACGAACTTGTAGAAGTAGTCGAACTTCTCGTCGTCACCCATGTAGGCGGCCACGCGGCCGTCGGCGGCCACGGAGATGTTCGCGGCCTCGTGCTTGAAGCGGCCCAGCGCGGTGCGCTTCTTCGGCGTCGAGTGGGGGTCGAAGGGATCGATCTCGACGATCCAGCCGAAGCGGTTGGCCTCGTTGGGCTCCTGGGCGAGGTCGAAGCGGCGGTCGAAGCGCTCCCACTTGCGCTCGGAGGCGACCGACGTGATTCCGTAGCGCTTCAGGCGGGCGGCCGTGGTGGCATCGGTGACCTTGTCGGCGTTGCCGAAGTACTGGTTGAAGTTCTCCTCGGCGGTCAACCAGGTGCCCCAGGGCGTGAGACCTCCGGAGCAGTTGTTGAGCGTGCCGTAGACGCGGCGACCCGAGGCGTCGGCCGCGGTGCGCACCAGCGGATGGCCGGCGACCGGGCCGGTCAGCTCGAACTCGCTGAGGGTGTGGAAGCGGCGGTTCAGCGGGTGGTCGATGATGGGCTCGACGTTGCCCGTGCCGGGGACCTTGCGTACGCCGACGACCGACAGGCCGTGGGCGGCCCAGCCGATCTCCACCTGCTCGCGGGTGGGGTTCTCCGGGTCGTAGCCCGGGAACATGATGTATTCGTCGGTGTATTCGTGGTTGGCGACCATGAGCAGGACGTTCGGGTCGTCGGTCGGCAGGAAGCCGAGGTAGTCGTTGTTGTAGCCCCACTGGCGCTGCTGGGACGCGGCTGTCTGGTTCATCGGGTCGAACTGCGGCGTACGCGGGAAGATCGGGTCGCCCCAGCGGATCACGACGTCCTGGTCGAAGCCCTCGGGGACGACGACCGTGTCGGCGGTCGACGGCGCGATGGCGTTCCAACCCATGCCCTGCGGGCTGCCGACGAACGGGATCGCCGCGGCCTCGGGGGCCTTCACGAAGGCCGTCGCGCCCGCACCGGCAGCCGCGACGCCGCCGACGACCACGGTGGCCTGGAGAAGCGAGCGGCGGGAGATCGCACCGGTGATCACGTCTCCGAGGTATTCGTTGTCGGTCTCGTTGGGGACCGGCTGGCTGCACTGGTCGGCGCAGCGCATCTGGCACGTGAGCTGCTGGCGGCCGATGGCCGGCGTGAGCAGCGTCAGCAGGTTGCGACGGTTCTCCATGAGGGATCCTTCTCGACGGGGGACGGACAGTTGCCTATGAGAACCTAAGGGCCACCGGGACTGTTCTCTGGTCGCTGAGGTGAACAGAGGACCAACTCTTTGCCTGCTTGGGTTTACGACACAGGGGCCTCGCGGAAATCGCTTCGCGGGGCCCCTGCGTGGGGGTGGTGGATCGGTGGTTCGCCGTGCGGCGATCAGACCTTGCCGGACTGGTCGCCGTCGGCCGGCGCGGCGGGCTTCTCACCGGGCATCGACTCGATGCCACGCACCGCGTGGCCACCGAACTGGTTGCGCATCGCGGCGATCATCTTCATCGCCGGCGAGTCCTCCTGACGCGACACGAAGCGCGCGAACAGCGCATCGGTGATCGTCGGCACCGGCACCGCCAGGTCGAGAGCCGCCTCGACGGTCCAACGGCCCTCGCCGGAGTCCTCCGCGTATCCCTTGAGCTGGTCGAGGTGCTCGTCCTCGTTGAGCGCGTTGACGGCAAGGTCGAGCAGCCACGACTTGATGACCGACCCCTCGCGCCACGAGTTGAACGTCTCACGCACCGAGGTGACGTGGCCGGCGGCCTCGAGGAGCTCCCAGCCCTCGGCATACGCCTGCATGATCGCGTACTCGATGCCGTTGTGGACCATCTTCGCGAAGTGGCCCGCACCGTGGCCACCCGCGTGGACGAAGCCGAAGTCACCGGCGGGCTTGAGCGAGTCGAAGATCGGCTGCACGTGGGCGACGACCTCGGGCTTGCCGCCCACCATCAGGGCGTACCCGTTCTTGATGCCCCACACGCCGCCGGATACGCCGCAGTCGAGGTAGTCGATGCCCGAGGCGGCCAGGCGCTCGGCGCGCGGCCCGTCGTGGGTCCACTTGGAGTTGCCGCCGTCGATGATGACGTCACCCTCCCCGAGCAGCCCCGCGAGCTCGGCGATGACCCCGTCGACGAACTTGTCCGGGACCATCACCCACACCACCTTCGGGGAGTCGTGCAGCGCGTCGACCATCGCCTGCAGGCTCTCGACCTCGGAGACCTCCGGGTTGGTGTCGAAACCGATGATGTCGTGACCGGCCGCCTCCAGCCGCGCCAGCATGTTGCCGCCCATCTTGCCCAGTCCAACAAGGCCCATCTGCATGGTGGTGCTCCCTCGGTGTCGCGTACGCGTCGTTGTGCCCAGAACCCTAGTGGCAGGTCGTCGGAACCGGACTGGCGCCCCGCGCGACCAAGTACGCGGGTGGGGCTCGCCGGGGGACGAGCCCCACTCCTCTTTTCCCGAGGGAGCGGGCGACCCCGGCAAGGGGGGAATCTTCCAAGGGCCGCGGGGTGTCGGGTGGCCGACGATCCCCCTAGTTTCGACGGAGTACACACCCCCCGGCAGGAGCCCCCCATGCTGAAGCGCCTCTCGTCCCTGTCCCGCGCGACCCGCGCGTTCCTCGCCCTCGCCCTCGTCGCCGTCACCTGCGGCATCGGCACCCCCTTCGCCCTCGCCGCGGCCGCGCCGAAGTTCGAGGCGCCGTTCGCGTGCGGCTACAAGCAGGGTGGCGGCACGAGTTCGGGCGCCCACAAGACGCCCTGGGAGATCGACTTCTGGACTCCCGTCGGCGTCCCGATCCACGCCTCGGCGGCCGGCACCGTACGCATCGCCTCGTTCCAGAGAACCGGCGGCTACGGCAAGCTCGTCGTCATCGAGCACTCCGGCGGTTGGCGCACCTACTACGCCCACCTCGACGCCATCAACGTGAAGGTGAACCAGAAGGTCACCCAGGGCCAGCGCATTGGCAAGTCGGGCGCGACGACGGCCAAGTACGCCAACATGGGCCCCCACCTGCACTTCGAGGTGCGCGCCAACCGCAGCTGGCCCGGCGGCATCCGTCCCGCGGTCTTCCACGGCAAGAAGTTCCCCTACCCGAGCGGCTACATCACGTCGCAGAACTGCCCGAAGAAGGCGACGCCGACGAGGCCCAAGGCGACTGCCAAGGCAACGCCGAAGACCACGGCCAGGGCAACGCCGAAGACCAGGACGACCGCCACCCCGAAGGCCACCGCCACAGCAGCGACGAAGGCTGCGACGCCCAAAAAGAAGACCACGGCGACCGCGACCCCGAAGACCTCGCCCGACGCGAAGTCGTCAACCACGAACCCGACCACGACCGCCACCCCAGCCACGCCGAGGGCCACCGCCATCCCGACCACGGCCACCCCGACCACGGCCACCCCGACCACGGCGACGCAGACCGCGGAGCCCACGGTCGAGCCCACCGAGACCCAGCGTCCGGCCGCGGAGCCGGAGGCCGACGACCTTCCTGACCTGTCAGACACCAACCCGCAGATCGAGGAGCCGAACCAGCCGAAGGAGCCGGTCGCCGACGCCTCTCCGCGCGACGCCGACCCCGTCGTCGACCAGGAGACGGGCTTGACCCAGTCGGGCAACAAGGTCCCACCGGCCGACACGGCCCCGGCGTCGGAGGTTCAGCCCGCCCGTGACGAGCAGGGTGGCTACGGCGGCAAGGACTCCAAGGGCGGCCTCGCCAAGACCGGCTGCTGACCCACCGACCCGTGGCGGCCCGGGCCGCACGCGGCCCAGGTTCACACGGCGGCGCGGAAGAAGTACGAGCGGCGGCGCTTGATGAGCCCGTCGCGGTAGTGGAAGAAGTCGGCGAACGACTCGTGGGCCTGCGTACCGTCGCGCAGTACGCCGTCGAAGTCGCCGTGGATGGCGACCGTGTCACCCTCGACGACGACGTCACGCAGGGTGTGCCGGCCTTCGGCGATCACCCGCGTACCGCCGTAGAAGGCCTCCATCGCGGCGCGACCCTCGATGGGGTCGTATCCGGGGCGCTCGTAGACGCAGTCGTCGGTGAACAGGTCGTGCATCGCCGGGAAGTCCTGGGCGTCCACGAGCTCGTAGTAGCGGCGGGCCAGTGCGTGGAGATCCATGCCCGGAGTCTGTCAGGAATCCCCGGCTCGGTGAAGTGGTGAGACAGATCGCAAACCACTCGCCGGAATCTGAGTGTCCGGCGACAAATGTCCTGCGATTCGTCTCGGTCGCGTCGTCTCGGTCGCGTCGTCTCAGTCGCAGTCGTCGCAGATGCCGGTGGCGGGCATCTCGAGGTGGCAGGTGGGGCACACGGATGCCTTGCGCGGCGGTGGCAGGTCGCGCGTCGATTTCGTGGGCGTGCCGGTGTTCTTGACCTTGCGGGCGCGGGGCTTCGCCGGCTCGTCGCTCACGACGGGGATCTTCGCGCCGTACGCGCGGTAGCACTCCAGACGGGCGGCGGTAGCCAGCTCCTCGTTGGCGTGGCCGATGGGACGGCCGGCGCCGTCGGTCACCAGCGACGTCAGCTGGGGTACGCCCTGCTCGCGGGCGCGGGCTTCGACGAGGCCGAGGACGGGGGCGATCCAGGACGAGGTCGGCTCGGAGGTGTGGATCTGGGAGCGACGCTGGACCTCGGAGCCGAGGTCGTCGGTGGTGAGGGTGCGGCGGTAGCGCCCGGCCACCGCTTCCAGCACGTCCCACGCGTACAGGGACCACTCCGCGATGGCCTCCTTGACGGTGACTTCCGATCGGTCAGTGTCGCGCCAGAAAGAAGACATGTGCGGGACCTCCTCAGGTCAGCCCCAGTCTTCCACCGACAGCGCCACGGCCAGAAATCGACCATTGGTCTAGCGCGGGGACCGCGTACGCCCACCGCCACAGTGTCGGCCATGGGCGTCCGGGATGAGGGCCGGGTCGCGATGAAGGTCTCTTGGACCGATTGAGGACAATGGGGTCATGAACTGGATCCTTCGTCTCCTCGCCACCGCCGCGGCCACCGCTGTGGCCGTCTGGCTGGTCCCGGGAATCACGGTCACCGCCCCCGACACCACCGGGAAGGTCGTGACGCTGATCGTCGTCGCCGCGATCTTCGGCCTGGTCAACTCAGTCGTGAAGCCGATCTTCGCCACCCTCACCGGGTGTCTGATCATTCTGTCGCTCGGGCTGTTCCTGCTGGTCATCAACGCGCTGATGCTGATGCTCACCTCGTGGCTCGCCCAGAACATCGGCTTCGGCTTCGACGTGGCCGGGTTCTGGCCCGCGCTGCTCGGATCGATCGTCATCAGCCTCGTCTCGGGTCTGCTGTCGGCATTCCTGCCCGAGAAGGACAAGCGCCGCGCGTGAGGGAGTCCTGGGCTCGGGCCATGGACATCGACGTTCTCGTGGTCGGCTCGGCGAACCTCGACCTGGTGACCCACCTCGACCGGCGTCCCGGCCCGGGCGAGACCGTGCTGGGCGGTGACCTGACGCGGCTGCCCGGTGGCAAGGGCGCGAACCAGGCGTGGGCCGCGGGCCGCGCGGGGGCGCGTACGGCGTTGCTGGCCTGCATGGGATCCGACGAGGCCGCCGAGACGCTGCTGGCCTCGCTGACGGGCGCGGGCGTGGACACCACGGGCGTACACCGGGTCGACGCCCCGACCGGGACCGCGCTCATCATGGTCACGCCCGACGGCGAGAACTCGATCGTCGTGTGCCCGGGCGCGAACGCCCACCTCACGCCCGAGGTCGTCGCGAACGCTGCGGAGGTCCCGGCCGCGCGGGTCGTCGTGTCCCAGCTCGAGGTCCCGCCCGAGACGACGGTCGCGCTCGCGCGCCGCGTACGCGAGGCCGGCGTACGCCTGGTGCTGAACGCCGCACCGTCGGCACCGCTGCCCGACGACGTGCTCGCCGCGTGCGACCCGCTGGTGGTCAACGAGACCGAGGCGGCCGACCTGGCCGGCACCACCGGCTCACCCGCCGCGCTGGCCGCCGCGCTGCTCGACCGCGGCCCGCGCTCGATCGTGATCACCCTCGGTGACCGCGGCTCGCTGGTGGCCGACGGCACGACCATGCAGGAAGTCCCCGCTCAGAGCGTGCAGGTGGTCGACACCACCGGCGCCGGGGACTCGTTCGTTGGCGCGCTCGCCGCCGCCCTCGCGGAAGGACAGTCGTTGGCCGAGGCCGCACGCCGGGGCACGGAGGCGGCGGCACGCGTGGTGGGTCAGGACGGCGCTCAGCCCGTCTAGCAGGATGTCAGCGTGGTGGCCGCCAGCAGATGGTTCATCCAAGTCCCCAGATGCGGCAAGGCCGACGACACTTCCCTCCTGTGGCTGTTCCAGTCACATCCGCCGTTCCTAGCATCGAACTCGAATGGCCCACGGGCATCAGCCGATCAGCAGCAGCTCCTCGCCCAGGAGCACCAGCGCACCGGCCGGAGTGACGAGCGAGTCGATCCAGTCGCCGTCGCGCACGACCGACGTGGGATGGCGGGCGTCGACGACGTCGTAGCGCTGCGCGTCGAAGGGCTGCCCGCTCGCGAGGGCGACGAACGGGTTGGCCTCGGTGACGACGACCGCGCCGAGCGGGTGTGCCGCCCACCGGCGCAGGGCTGTGCCCCGCGTCCAGACGCGTTCGCCGACCGCCCACACGGCGGTGCGGTTGCCCGCGGGTGCGGCCCACCACATGCCCGGTCGCAGGGTGCCGAGCCAGCCCTGGTCGGGGACGCCGACGGGCCGGCCGACACCACGCGTCAGGTCGACGACGAAGATCTCCTCGTCCCCCGCGGTCACCCAGACGGCGTCGTCGCTGCCGCTGGCGATGCGGCAGTCGTGTCGTGCGGTGCGGATCTCGCCCTCCATCGGCGGCCCGCCCTCACGGCGCACCACGAACCGGCACGCCGTCACGTCGACCACGTGGCGTCCCGTCGAGATGCTCGTGGCGGGCAGGTCGGTCGCCAGCTCGGTCCCGTCGGCACCGGAGACCAGCGACACCGGACCCTCACCGGTCAGCAGGTCGCGCGCCGGCTCGAGCACGGTCGGCGCATCGGTCCAGCGATAGCCCGCCCGCATCGCCACGGGCCGCGACCACAGCTCGGCCCCGGTTCGGGTGTCGAGCGCCACCGTCCGCGGGCCGTCGAGCGCGACGAACACGCGGCCCGCGTCGGGGTCGACGCCGGCGGTCCGGCTGCCTGCGGGGAACGTACGCGTCCACGCCCAGCGACCGTCGTCGTCCAGCAGCCGCAACCGCACCGCGCTCCCAGGCGCGGTGACGTCGGCGACGAGCAGCCCGCCGGGCACCGCGTGGGCCTCGACCAGCTGGCCGGCCTCCCCCACCTCGCGCCGCGACCCGCCGGCCAGCGAGACCTGCGTCAGCGCGGGACCGGTCGCGAGCAGGGCCTGCCTGGCGCCGGCGCCGACGATGGTGCTGGCGTGGCCCGCGTACGGCACGGCCCAGACGAGCCCCCGGTCGGCGGCCGCGCGCCCCCACGCGACCAGGCCGGCGACGAGCGCCAGCGCGATCGCGCACGCGACCAGCACCGTACGCGGTCGCCCGTTGTCCCTCACCGGGCGGCGGTCAGGGCTTCACGGCGCGGATCACCCGGTCGAGCCGGTGATGCGCACCGGCACCACCGGTGACGTCCCGCTTACGGGTCTCGTCGAGCACGACGTCCCAGCCACGGTCGGCGACCGCCGCCGCGACGTCGTCGAGCCCCACGTAGTCGGCCGGGTCGTAGCCGCGCTCGCGGGCATGCTCGGGGTCGACGTCTGCGTGGTGGCAGAACAGCAGCGTGCCGCCGGGCTCCACCGCACCCAGCAGGGCCTCCAGCGCACGCCCGTCCGCCTTCGGCAGCGCCGGGTAGAACGACGAGACCACGGCGTACGTCCCCAGGTCGGCCGCGGTGAAGTCGGCGGCGTGGAAGGCGACGCGTACGCCGGCCGCCTCGGCGGCCGCCCGCGCGCGCTCGATGGCGACCCCGGACACGTCGATGGCCGTCACGTCCCAGCCGCGGGAGGCCAGCCAGACCGCGTCCGCGCCCTCGCCGCAGCCGACGTCGAGGATCCGCCTGCTGGTCTCGGGGCCGAGCTCGGCGACCAGGAGACCGTTCGGCTCGCCGGACCACATGCGCTCACCCTCGGAGCGGTAACGCTCGTCCCAGTCGGCGGCGGTGTCGATGCGGTCAACGGCATGGTGGTGGTCGTGGGGTGCGGCTGGCTCCTCGTCTCGTTGACGCTCGCTCGTAGAGCGGTGGGAGAGGTCACCCGGAGAGCGGTCGGAGAGGTCGCCCGGAGACCGGGGGTCGCTCCTCACTCGTCGGCCCCTGACAGGTCGATGTCGACCATCAGCTCCTGGGCGATGTCCTCGAGCCGGGACGCGACCTCGGCCCGGTCGGCGCCGTCGGGCGCGGTGAGCAGGGCCTTGGCCTCGAACAGGCGGCCACCCGACATCGGGGCGTCACGAGTGGTGGTCTCAAGGTCGAGGAAGCTCACGCCGGCAGCGACAAGGGCCGCGGAGATCTCACGCACGATGCCCGGGCGGTCGTTGCCGACCAGCGCCAGGGTCCACTGGGCACCCGCGGGCTTCTGGTCCTCGGTGTGGGTCACCTTCACCTCGAGGACGCCGAGCCGCTCAAGCTGGGCTGCGAGTCCGTCGACCTTCGCCTCCGGCACGTCGACCAGGACGATGCCCGCGAACTTGCCGCCGAGGCGTGCCATGTCGCTGTTCAGCCAGTTGCCCTCGTGCTCCGCGACCTTCGCGGCCAGCGCGTTCACCAGTCCGGGGCGGTCGTCGCCCACCACCGTCAGCACAAGATTCGTCATGGGCTCAGCCTAGAGTGCAGCCATGCGCGTCGCACTGGTCACCTCCGCCCAACGTCCGAACCTCGACGAGGACGGCCCCCGCCTGCTGGCCGCGTGCGAGTCGAGGGGCCTCGAACCCCACGTCGTGGCCTGGGACTCCAACGCCGACTGGTGTTCGTACGCGGCCACCGTGATCCGCTCCACATGGGACTACACCGAGCGCATCGACGAGTTCCTTGCATGGACGCGTATCGTCCCGAAACTGATGAACGACGCCGATACCGTCGCCTGGAACAGCGACAAGCGCTACCTGCAGGACCTGGCCGCGGCCGGCATCCCGACCGTCCCGACCCGCTTCGTCCCCCCCGGCGGAGAGCTGCCGTCGGTCGACGCCGCCGAGATCGTCGTCAAGCCCGCGATCAGCGCGTCGGCCAAGGACACCGCCCGCTTCACCGCCGGCGACCCGGCCGCCGCCGACCTGCTCGCCGAGATCGGTGCCTCGGACCGGTACGCGATGGTCCAGCCCTACCTGACCGCCGTCGACACCGAGGGCGAGGCGTCCCTGGTCTACTTCGACGGCCACTACTCCCACGCGTCCACCAAGGCGGCGGTCCTCAGCGAGGCCGACGGCGAGCGCGTCACGCCGCGTACGCCGACCTCCACCGAGGACGAGCTGGGACGCCGCGTCCTCGCCTACGTCTCTGAACGCTTCGGCACCCCGCTGTACGCCCGCATCGACATGCTGCCCACACCCGACGGGCCCGTGCTGCTCGAGGCCGAGCTCATCGAGCCCAGCCTCTGGCTGCGGGAGGACGAGTACGCCGTCCGCCTCGTCGAGGCCATCGGCAACCGCGCCTGAATCCCGTCAGACCCGGCCGTGTTCGAAGTGCCGCTACCGGCTGCCGCGTCCCACGTCCACCCCTGGGGCCGGTCGGCCTGCCGACCGGGGCTGGCATATCCGCGCATCTCGGTCCACTCCTGCTGGGTGGGCGGCACGGCCTTCTTTGTGGCGAGCTTCGCACCTCGCTCAGACGCCGAGGCGCATGAGCATGATCACGTGCTTGTAGTCATTGATCGGCTCGCCGTCCATCTCGGGCAGGCCCGTGATCAGGCAGGGCTTGCCGGCGGCGGTGAACGCGAAGTTCGCGTACGGGGCGTCGATCGCGCCGAGCCCGTCGAGCAAGTACGTCGGGTTGAAGCCCGCCGCGGTCAGGGCCGGCTCGCCGTCGGTGTGGTTGATGACCTGTGCCGGCAGCTGCTCGGAGGCGTGGGCCTGGTCACCGGTGCGGGCGTCCAGCAGGATCGAGTCCTCCTGGATCGTCATGCGCAGCGACGTATGGGCCTCGGCCACCAGCGCGACGCGCTTGGCGGCGGAGATCAGGTCGGCCGTGGCGACGCGGACCGTCAACTTCGGCTCGATCGACATCAGGTGACGGACCTTGGGAAACTCTCCGTCGATGAGGCGGGTCGTGGTCTCGCGGACGCCGCCGGAGCCGCTGCCCTCGAAACCGATGAGTCCGTCACCGGCACCCGCTGTGGCCAGCGACATCGTGACGCGCTCACCGGAGGTCATCGACTTCGCGGTGTCGGACAGCACCTTGGCGGGGACGAGCGCCGCGCCGGAGGCCTGCGGGCGGTCGGGGTTCCAGGTGATCTCTTTGAGCGCCATGCGGTAGCGGTCGGTGGCGAGCAGCGACAGCGTGTCGCCCTCGATCTCGACGCGTACGCCGGTGAAGACCGGCAGGAGCTCGTCGCGGCCGGCGGCGACCACGACTTGGGAGACCGCGCGGGCGAACTCGTCGGAGGCGACGGTGCCGGCCGACTCGGGCATCGTGGGCAGCGCTGGGTATTCGGCGACGGGAAGCAGGTGAAGCGTGAAGCGTGCGGACCCACAGACGAGATCCATCTTGGACTCGTCGCTGGTGATCTCGACCGGCTTGTTGGGCAGCGAGCGGCAGATCTCGGCGAGCAGGCGACCGGAGACGAGTGCCTCGCCCTCGTCGACGACCTGGGCGGCGACGTTGACCTGGGCCGACGTCTCATAGTCGAAGCTCGACAGCACGACGCCGTCGTTCGTCGCACGGACCAGGAGGCCGGCCAGGATCGGGACGCTGGGGCGGGTGGGCAGGCTCCGGGCCGCCCACGCCACGGCTTCCGCCAGGACGTCACGCTCGAGGCGAATCTTCACGAGGGCTCCTTCGTCGGGGCTTGCACTCACACTCGTGGATCGGCAGTCAAGACGACGCGCCGGTCCGGGGCGTCGATCATATCCACCTCGTCGTTCGCCAGCCAACCGCCCGGCAACACCGTTGTCATTCGAGGGGGCGTCTGGGCGTCGATCCACAGCTCACAGCGAACTGGCTTTGAGCCTCTTGGAAGAATTCGTCCTCTCATGGTGGTCATAGGGGTTGTGGATCGTGTGGACAACCCTCGTTCGGGCTGGTCAGAAGCACATCGGTGTTCTTCCTCTGATGTGGAGAACCCAGAACTACACGGGTAGTACTTGAGGAAGGAACTGTCTGACCTCTGGTCTGACCCACATCCGAGTGCCTGGATGTGCACCGACGGGCACCGTTATCCACAAGTTTTCCCCAATGTGTGGACACTCTCATCTCGTTCCTGACCGTTCGGTGAACTTTCAGGTCACGCTCAAGTACCGTTGGTCAAAACCACACCGACGAAGCGGGGAACCATGAACCAGACAGCGACCAAGGGCGGTCGGCGCCGTGAGCAGATCTTGGCGGCGGCGGTCGAGCTCTTCGGCGAGGTCGGTTATCGCGGCACCTCGCTGCGCGACATCGCCCAGCGGGTGGGCATCACCCACCCGGGCCTGCTCTACCACTTCCACTCGAAGCAGGAGCTCCTGAGCGCCGTTCTCGAGCGCCGCGACGAGACCAACGACGACGTCTTCAACCTGCTCGAGCAGCCCGGCCCCGTCGAGCACGTCCGCAAGGTCCTCGAGCTCGCCGAGCACAACTCGACGATCCCCGGCATGATCGAGCTCTTCGCGACGCTGTCGGCCGAGTCGACCGATCCCGAGCACCCGGCGCACGACTACTTCACGGCCCGCTACGAGCGCATCGTCGGCATCAACCAGCAGATCTTCGACGACCTCGCCGAGGGCGGCCACCTCAAGGACGATGTCGACCCCGAGGGCCTGGGCGCGAGCTTCACCGCTCTCATGGACGGCATCCAGATCCAGTGGCTGTACGCCCCCGACACGGTCGACATGCCGGCGATCCTGAAGAAGTACTTCAACACGTACCTCAAGGAAGAACTCTGAGGGGCTGAGGCCTCCCGAAGCGCAACTTCTGCACCATCCGTGCATCGGGAGCACTGCGGTGGTCTGCGTACGCACGCCGCCGCTCGCGCCGCTGCCCGGCGTACCGGGAAATCGACATCACAGGCCGAAAACTCCACAACAGGCGTTGGATGACCTGTCGTGAAGTTTTCGGCCTGTCGTGGGGGCGCTGGGTGGGGGCAGACGGAGCTAGTACTTCTGCTGCTGCTTGATGCGGTTGGTGAGCTCCGTGACCTGGTTGTAGACCTGGCGACGCTCGGTCATGAGCTGGCGGATCTTGCGCTGGGCGTGCATGACGGTGGTGTGGTCGCGGCCACCGAACTGCTGGCCGATCTTCGGCAGGGAGAGGTCGGTGAGCTCCCGGCAGAGATACATGGCGATCTGGCGGGCGGTGGCGAGCACGTGCGTACGCGACGAGCCGCACAGGTCGTCGACGGAGATGCCGAAGTAGTCGGCGGTGGCCTGCATGATCAGCGGCGCGGTGATCTCGGTCTCGCCGCCCTCGGGGATGAGGTCGCGTAGCACCTGGGCGGTGAGGTCCATGTTGACCTCCTGCCGGTTGAGGCTCGCGAACGCCGTCACGCGGATGAGGGCGCCCTCGAGCTCGCGGATGTTGGTCTGGATGCGCGAGGCGATGAACTCGAGCACGTCCAGGCTGACCGTGAGCCGCTCCTGGGTGGCCTTCTTCTTGAGGATCGCGATGCGAGTCTCGAGGTCGGGGGCCTGGACGTCGGTGATGAGGCCCCACTCGAACCGGCTGCGCAGGCGCGGCTCGAGCGCCTCGAGCAGCTTCGGCGGGCGGTCGGAGGTCATCACGATCTGCTTCTGCGCGTTGTGGAGCGTGTTGAACGTGTGGAAGAACTCCTCCTGCGTCTGGATCTTCGACTCCAGGAACTGGATGTCGTCGATCAGCAGCACGTCCACGTCGCGGTAGCGTCGGCGGAACTCTGCCGTGCGGTTTTCCGAGATCGCGTTGATGAAGTCGTTGGTGAGCTCCTCGGTGGACACGTAGCGCACGCGTACGCGGTCGTAGTAGTTGCGCACGTAGTGGCCCAGCGCGTGGAGCAGGTGGGTCTTGCCCAGCCCGGATTCGCCGTAGATCATCAGCGGGTTGTACGCCTTGCCCGGCGCCTCCGCCACCGCCACCGCCGCAGCGTGGGCGAAGCGGTTGGACGAGCCGATGACGAAGTTCTCGAACGAGTACTTCGGGTTGAGCCGGGAGTCGATCTCGGACGGGCGGGGCGCCTGGCTGGCATGCCGGCTCACGCCCTCGCCGAAGCTGTCCTGGCCCCGGTCGATGGCGGTGTCGGGGGTGGGGCGCGAGGTGGGAGCCTCCTCCGGCGCCGCGGTGGGCTCGATCACCATGTCGTGGAGCGACTCGTCGATGGTGATGGCCAGGCGCGACTCGCGGCGGAAGATGTCGGAGAGGTCCTGCTCGATGCTCTCGCGCATAGTCGACTCCAGGCGGTTGCGCGTGAACTCGTCGGGGACGGCGACCATGACGGTCGAGCCGTGGACGGTGAGCGGCATGGTGCGCCGCAGCCAGATGAGGTCCTTGGTGGGCGCGCCTTCGACGACCTTGCGCCAGGCCTGCTCCAGCTCGGTCTGGGGGTCGACCTGGTCGGCGAACTGGTCATACGGATGCGCTCTGCGCAGTCCCGGATCACCCTGTTCGTTCGACTCGGTCAAGACGCTCTCCACATTGGTTCGAGATGGGCTCCGGCGCGCCCCAGCGTACAAGATAGTGCTTTCCCCACATAGTTATCCACAGGCTGTGGAGCGGCATAGCACCCGACGCTAGTCCGTTCACAGGATCCGTGCAAGACGTCAGGCGAGTCTCCCGGCGTGTCGGCTGGACACGCGTACGATGACTTCTTCGGTTTGACCGGAGGGCGTCACCCGCGTACCGTTTCATGGTCGCCGGGATGTCCGGCGCCTTTCTTGTGCCCACACGACACGACTTGAGGTCTTCCCGATGAGCAAGCGTACTTTCCAGCCGTCCAACCGGCGTCGCAGCCGCACCCACGGCTTCCGCCTCCGCATGCGCACCCGCGCCGGTCGCTCGATCCTGGCCTCGCGTCGCCGCAAGGGCCGCGCCAAGCTCGCTGGCTGAACGACTCCGCGGCCGTGCTGCCGTCGAGGCTGAGGATGCGCTCGTCGCTGGACTTCCAGCGCACCGTCCGTCAGGGCGTGCGCGCAGGTCGGCCCACACTCGTGGTGCACGCCCTGCGCGTTGACGTATCCGAGGTCGATCCCACCACCCCGGTGCGGGTCGGTCTCGTCGTCTCGAAGGGGGTCGGCAACGCGGTGGTTCGTTCGCGCGTGAAGCGTCGCCTGCGTCATCTGGCGCGTCCCCTCGCGCTCGCCACGGACCATCCGCTCCACGTCGTGATCCGCGCCCTGCCTGCGGCCGCGACCTCGGATCAGCTCGACACCGACCTGGCCTTGGCCTGGGCGCGGGCGAGCGACAAGGCGTACGCATGAAGTGGCTCATCATCGGCTTCATCAAGGCGTGGCGCCTGCTGATCAGCCCGCTCTACGGCAACGTGTGCCGCTACTACCCGAGCTGCTCGGCCTACGGCCTGGAATCGGTGCAGGTCCACGGCGCGTGGCGCGGTTCGGTCCTGACCATACGCCGCATCGCCCGCTGCAACCCGTGGTCGGCCGGCGGCTACGACCCGGTGCCCGGCACTGCGGCGGCGCGGGAGTGGGAGCATGAGCAGGCCGAGCAGGCCCGGTCGCGTGCCGCGCGCGGCGGCGACTCGCCCTGGAAGCACGACCCGAACGATCCTGAGCACAACCGACACGAGCACGACGAAGGTGTGAATTGATGGACCTCCTCCTGACCCCGATGGCCGGTTTCTGGGACACGATCCTGTATCCGCTGCACTGGGCGGTCTCCGGCCTGCTCGTGCTGGCGCATGCGATCTTCTCGCCGCTGTTCGGCGCCGACTCGGGTGTCACCTGGGTGCTCTCGCTGATTCTGCTGACGGTGTTCATCCGCACCGCGTTGATCCCGCTGTTCGTGCGCCAGATCCGTTCGTCGCGCAACATGCAGATCTTGCAGCCGAAGGTGCGCGAGCTGCAGAAGAAGTACGCCCACGACCGGGAGAAGCTCGGTCAGGAGACGATGAAGCTGTACAAGGACGAGGGTGTCAACCCGATGGCGTCCTGCTTCCCGCTCCTGCTGCAGATGCCGATCTTCTTCGCGCTGTTCAACGTGCTCAACGGCGCGGCCCGCGGCAAAGCCGTCGGCATGTTCCTCGAGCAGCGCCCAGAGCTGGTCCAGTCGCTGAGTCAGGCCAAGACCCTGGGCGGAGCGCGCCTCGCCGACTCGTTCATGCCGATGAGCAACGGCTTCGGCTCGGTCCAGGTCGTCGCGCTCGTGCTGATCCTCGCCATGGTGGCGACGCAGTTCTACTCCCAGCTCCAGCTGATGAGCAAGAACATGCCGCCGGAGGCGATGACGGGCCCGATGGCCCAGCAGCAGAAGATGATGCTCTACCTCTTCCCGGTGATCTTCGGCGTGGGTGGCATCTCGTTCCCGATCGGCGTCCTGATCTACTGGACCGCCACCAACCTGTGGTCGATGGGCCAGCAGTTCTTCGTCATCCGTAACTCCCCGACCCCGGGCACCCCGGCGTACGAGGCATGGGAGGAGCGCATGCGCAAGAAGGGTCACGACCCGAAGACCATGCGTCCCGGCGAGAAGCCGAAGCGCGGCGGTGCGACGGTGGCGAAGTTGCGCGGTGAGGACACCTCTGAGCCGACCAACGATGACCTCGCCGCTCAGAAGCCGCGCGTGCAGAGGCAGCAGCCGCGTCGCGAGACGCGTTCCAAGCGCAAGAAGTGACCCCACCTCGGCCGACCCATGGCCACCCGTCCTCCCGGACGGTTTCGATGAAGGAGCAGCAGCCGTGACCGAGAACACCGACGAGAACGTCCGCGCGGAGGACGAGCAGCCCACGAGCCAGTCGATCGCCGACGGCGTCGAGACCGACGAGGATGCGAACGCCGACGTCGAGGAGACCGGCAACGTCGATGGCGACGAGGACAAGGACGCGCCCGCGGGCAAGAAGTCGTCCAAGCTGGCCGCCCTCGACGAGGAGGGCGACATCGCCGCCGACTACCTGGAGGAGCTGCTCGACATCGCCGACCTCGACGGCGACATCGACACCTTTACCGAGGGCGGCCGCGCCCACGTCTCGATCGTGACCGACAGCACGGTCCTGGTCGGCAAGGACGGCGAGGTCCTCGAGGCCCTCCAGGAGCTCGCCCGGCTGTCCGTGATGACGGAGACGGGCCGCCGTTCGCGCCTCATGCTCGACGTGGCCGGCCACCGCGACAAGCGACGCCGCGAGCTCACCGACCTCGCCACCGACGCCATCGAGGAGGTCAAGGCGTCCGGCGAGCCCGTGCGCCTGACGCCGATGAACCCATTCGAACGCAAGATCGTCCACGACGCGGTCGCCGCCGCGGGTCTCGTGTCCGAGTCGGATGGCGAGGAGCCGCAGCGCCGCGTCGTCGTCCTCCCGAGCTGACCTCCGTGACTCCCCCGGAGGTCTTGGCCGCCGCCCGGCAGGTCTTCGGCGACCGCTTCGAGCTCGCCGAGTCATATCACGACCTGCTGGCCGGCCAGGGCATCGAGTGGGGCCTCATCGGCCCTCGCGAGGTCGACCGGTTGTGGGAGCGGCACATCCTCAACTCGGTGGCGCTCGCCCATCTGATGCCCCAGGGCGCCCTGGTCTGTGACGTCGGCTCCGGTGCCGGGCTCCCCGGCGTACCCCTGGCGATCGCTCGGCCCGATCTGAGGATGACCCTGCTCGAGCCGCTGCTGCGCCGCTCGAACTTCCTCACCGATGTTGTGGACAAGTTGGGGATAACCGAACACGTCGGTGTGGAAAGAGGGCGCGCCGAAGACTTCGACGGCGACTTCGACGTCGTGACGTCGCGCGCCGTCGCCCCGCTGGCCAGGCTCCTGCCGTGGTGTCTGGACCTGATGGGGGCGGGCGGGTCGCTCGTGGCGCTCAAAGGCGCCTCTGTGGCGGATGAGGTCAAGACTGTGGACAAGTTCTTGGACAGGTTCCGCCTGCGAGCCGAGATTCTGAGTGTGCGCGCCCACCCTGCGGTGGAACCCACGACCGCAGTACGCGTCACGCGCCGCTGAGTCGGTCCGGGTCGAGTTCCGACTACTACTCCCAGCTGCCGACGAAGTACGCGAACCTCACTTACGACGGCATGTACAGCGAGCGCGGCGACGCACTGTTCTTCCCCCTGTGGGCAGGGATCCCCGACGACGCCGGCGTCCTGTGGTGGTCGCCCGGGCACTCGCCCGAGGGCTGGGACATGTGGTGTCTGGCGCGCCGGAGCCCCACCGACCTCGGAGATGGCTGGTTGGGGTGCGGGGCGAAGCCCCAGTCTGTCGCAATGTCTCACGGGATCTAGCGTGGCGACGAGACAGGCTCAGACTTCCTGATCGTGTGCAAGCCCGCGTGGTGACCACGTCACCGACGCGATCGGACGTTTCCAGTCCTCGTCTACGGCGTGTGAGGCGCCCTCAGGACAGCAGGCGAACCAGATCGGGGACGAAGGACTCGCGTCTGGCGCTCGACGAGTCGGCGAGGTAGGACGCGACGAGGGTCGCCACGACGACGTCGACGACGATCTCGGGTGACGGGGTGTTCAGATGTTGTCGAGCCCGAACTCATTCGAATGACACTGCGGCCTTTTTCTCCGAGTCCACCTTCAACTGGAATATATCTGGTCGTGCGTAGTGGCCTACCGCGTCCAGATCGTACCTGGATTCGGGGATCATCGCGAGATCGATCTCGGCGGTTATCAATCCTTCTTCACCCCTGAGTGGACCCGCCAGCACATCGCCATACGGGTTGCAGATAATGCTACCGCCGTCGATGAGCGGATCGCCCTCCGGCCATCCAGAGGGGTTCTCCCTGCCCTGCTCGGCTGCCGGTGGCTGATACTGGCAGGCGCTCACCACGAAGCATCGACCCTCAGTGGCAATGTGGCGCATGCTGGCTTGCCACACATCACGGGCATCCACAGTGCTGGCAGCCCAGATCTCGACCCCTTGCGCGTACATGGCAGTGCGCAACAGCGGCATGTAGTGCTCCCAACATATGGCACCACCAACCTTGCCGATCTCAGAATCGGCGACGAACAAGGTGCTGCCATCGCCCTGTCCCCAGATCAGGCGTTCGGTAGCGGTGGGCATGAGCTTACGATGTTTGCCGATGTACCCAGCATCTGGATCAAGATATATCTGGGTGCAATAGAGGGTGGAACCATCCCGCTCGATGACACCCACCACCAACACGGCGCCGGTGCGAGCGCTGAGCTCGGCGAGCGTATCCACTTCTGGACCCGGGATCGAGATTGCTTGCTCGAAGTAGCGAGCGAACGCCTCCCTGCCATCTTGCATGCGGTATCCCAGTAACGTACCGAAACCTTCGCCCTTGGGATAGCCTCCAAGAACTGCCTCCGGCATCACCACCAGATCGAGATTCTCGCTCTTGATCTGCGATTCAAACGTCAGGATATGTTCCAGCGTAAACCCGGTGCCTTCGGGACGTGAACCGATCTGTAAAGCGCCAATTCGCGTTGATTTCATGCCTGATTTCCTAGCGTTGGAGGCGACAATTCGATGGTCTCAGCGTAGTACGGAACGTGGAGATGATTGATGCAGGGCTCACTTGAAGCGAGCCGCCGAGGAACAGGCAGAACGGGTGGGCGGAAGGATCTCGCATCCCGCACGGCTCCCTGTAGCTGAATTGGATCTTGAACGGCGCCACATTCCTCGGCCCAGGCTACATCAGACTCGAGATGGGAGAGTCGAGTCCCAAACCCGTAAAGACAGGGATGTGACCAAGGGTCACGTGCTGGACGAGGGGTCAAAGCGTGACTGGGGTCAGCGCTCGAGCGGCCGGGATGGGTCAGTTGGCGTCGTCCTGGACCTTCATGATGTCGAGGATGCGATCGAGGTCCTCCTCGGAGGCGAACTCGATCACGATCCTGCCCTTGTTCTTGCCCATGTCGACGCGAGCGCGGGTCTCGAAGTGGTCGGATAGCCGGTCGGTCAGCTCCACCGCACGGGGCGGGCGCTCCTTGGGGGCGCGGGCGGCTCGGGGCTCGGAGCCGGTGTCGCCCAGCATGACGATCTCCTCGGTCGCACGCACCGAGAGGCCCTCGGCGACGATCCGCTGGGCGAGGCGTTCCTGGGCCAGCTGGTTGTCGAGCCCGAGCAGTGCGCGGGCATGTCCCGCGCTCAAAACGCCGGCCGCGACGCGGCGCTGGACCGACGGCGGCAGCTTGAGTAGACGGATGGTGTTGGAGATCTGGGGACGGGAGCGCTTGATGCGCACCGACAACTCCTCCTGGGTGCACCCGAAGTCGTCGAGGAGCTGCTGATAGGCGTTGGCCTCCTCGAGCGGGTTGAGCTGGGCGCGATGGATGTTCTCGAGGAGCGCATCGCGGAGCAGGTCGTGCTCCTCGGTGCGGCGCACGATCGCCGGGATCGTCTTCTTGCCGGCGACCTGCGAGGCCCTCCACCGACGTTCACCCATGACCAGCTCGAACTTGTCCTTACCCAGCGGTCGGACGACGATGGGCTGGAGGAGGCCGACCTCCTTGATCGACTCCACGAGCTCATCGAGGAGGTCCTCGTCGAACTCGGTACGCGGCTGCTTGGGGTTGGGAGTGACCGCGCCGATGGGGATCTCCGCGTAGTAGGACCCCTCAGGGATCCTGCGGGAGGACTTCTGGGAGTCGATGACCTCGTCGACGGGGCGATGGCGGGGAGCGGTGTCGGTGTTCTGGATGAGCTGGCCGAGGCCTCGGCCGAGTCCGGACTTCTTGGCTGGGGTCGTCATGAGTTCTCCTTCGCGCCGCGCTCGGCGATCTCCCGGGCGGCCTTGATGTAGCAGTCCGCTCCGATGGACTCGGGGTTGTAGGTGAGGACGGTCTGGCCGTACGAGGGGGCCTCGGCGATCCGGACAGATCGAGGGATGACGTTGTGCAGGGTCTGCTCCGGGAAGTGCTTGCGTACCTCGTCGGCGACTTGGGCAGACAGGCGTGTGCGCGCGTCGAACATCGTGAGAAGCACGGTGGAGAGGTGGAGGTCGTCGTTCAGTTCACCCTTGACGAGTTTGATCGTGTTCATCAGCATCGAGACACCCTCGAGCGCGTAGTACTCGCACTGGATCGGGATCAGGATCTCCTGGGCCGCGACCAGTCCGTTGAGCGTGAGGAGCCCTAGCGACGGCGGACAGTCCAGGATGATGTAGTCGGTCGGGTTGTCCTTCAGATATCTGCGGATCGCCTTCGCCAGCCGGCTCTCGCGCGCGACCGTGGAGACGAGCTCGATCTCAGAGGCGGCGAGGTCGATGGTGGCAGGCAGTACGCGTAGGCGGGCCGCCTCGGGGGACTCCTGCACATGTTCGGTGATCGCGTCGCCGTCGATGAGGACCTCGTAGGTCCCCGGTGTTCCTGGCGGGTGCTCGATGCCCAGCGCGGTGGACGCGTTGCCCTGAGGATCGAGGTCGATGACGAGGACGTCCAGCCCGCCCAGTGCCAGTGCAGCGGCGAGGTTGACGGCGGTCGTCGTCTTTCCAACGCCCCCCTTCTGGTTCGCCACGACCAAGGTGCGGGTCGAGAGGGGCCTGGGCAGCTGGGCCTCGAGTGGCTCCTCGGGATCCGGTTCGGCGCGTGGATCGAGGTCGACAGGGGTCTCGTCGGGCTCGGGTTCCGGGGCGGGTTCAGGTTCGTCGGGAAGGCTGCGGGGATCGGTCAGTTCTTCTTCCACATCCACCGGAACGCCTCGTTCGGAGTCGGGGGCCGTCTCGGGACGTGGCTGGCTGACGCTGTCAGCCAGAAACATGGGCGTTTCACGTGAAACGTTGGGCCACCCCACTCCTGGGGTCGCGTAGGCGCGGCCGGGCCAGCCAAGAGACGGCTGTGCTTTGTCGCTCATCGATGCCTTCCTACGTCGCTTCAGCAGGTGGCCACACTACAGGGAAACGAGCAACGCGTTGATCATGGACGCCTCCGCGGTTTTGGCCGGGTCCGGGTGGGCCCGTTTGGAGGCGGGGTCAACGCACGGAAGTTTCACGTGAAACGGCCGCGTCGTCGAGTCGAGCGAGCTTCCTTCGTACGTCCTTGGTGGCGAAGTGTTCCGCAACGAAGGAGAGAAAAGGAATGGTGCCGGCCAGCGCGATGCCGATGAGCCGTCCGACGTCCCACTTGGCCTTCATACCGAGATTGATCGCGCTTGCGAGAAGGGCCATGTAGAGCCAGCCGTGGGCGATGCCCAGGGACATGTTGATCTTTGCGCCGAGCGCGTTGAGGTTGGGGTCGGAGGCGAGGTACTTGAGGGGCATGCCGACGCACATCAGGACGACCAGCGCGATACCCACGATCCAAGCGAGGGCGCGGTAGATCGGCAACGCCTTGCGCACGGCCTCGGCGTCGATGCCTTTCACGGTGTTGTCCACAACTCTCCTCTATTCATGCACGCGCGTGTGCGGGGGATCCACAGGGGGCGTCTCATTCTTCCACAGTGTCTTCCACAGGCTCCTTGGGAGCCATGAAGCCCTTCTGGTGCGCTGCGTCGCGAGACAGCTTCACAGTCGCCGCCATCGTCGCGGCGGCGAAGATCCACCACTGCAGCGCGTAACCGCTGCTTCGTGCGTTGCCGGCATTGCTGGGGAGGACGACCTCCGCGTGCTCGAGGCCGTGGGACTGGGAGCCGGCCGCGACCAGGTTGAGGTATCCGGGCATCAGGGCACCGTCCCACTGCTGTGCGACGAGAGGGAGGCGTACGGTCGCAAGCTTTCCGTCGCCGAGGTCGGTGCCCGACTCCCCCTCGCTGGGCAGGAAGACCCCCACCTCCGTTCGCTGCTCGATCGGCACCTCGGGCGCGGTGCACGTGCGGCTCACGCCTCGGACCACGGGCACGAGCGTCCCGTCCTGGAGGCGGAGGGGGGAGAGCACGCGGCAGCGGTTCGCGTCCTTGGTGTCGGGGACGAGGATGTCCTGTCCCGGGAGATAAGTGCCGGTCGCCTCGAGTGGCCGCCCGTACGCGTCCTTGGGGATCTCCTCGGTGTTCACGGCGTCGGTCAGGGGGATCGCCGGGAGAGACATGCGGTCGACGAGGTGGTCCTTGCCCTGGGACCGGAACACCGACATCTGCCAGAGTCCGAGCGTGAGCATCACTGCGGTGACCACGAGCCCGACCGACCAGATGATCGCCTGCTGACGGCGGCGATGACGAGGGTCCTGGGGTGTGTCGCTCATGGTGCCACCAGTCTACGCTTGTCCCATGAATGGCGAGGGGCTCATGCGTGCTCGGCACCGTCGCCTGCGTCCGTTTCACGTGAAACATCTGGAGGCCCTCCCCGCGACCTGCCGCTCCTGTCCCCTAGGTCCTCTCGCCATCCCGGCTCTTCGTGACGCCGAACCGGCGGGGTGGGTGCGGGCCTCGGAGGGAGAGTGGGGGCAGGCCGGTGTCTCATGTTGGGACGACGGGCAAATCGTCGGCTACCTGCTCGTGAGCACCCCGCTGCATGTGCCTCGCTCCGGGCCCCAGAGCGGTGTCGCCCAGCGGCCTGACGCCGCCGTCGTCATGTCGCTGCGGGTCATCGACGAGTACGCGAGGCTTGGCATCGGCCGTCAGCTCGTTCAAGCGGCCGCGGCCATGATCGCGAGGGGTCCGGCACCTTTCCGCGCACTCGAGGTGGAGGCGACTCGAGCTGTGGCGACGTGCGCGCTGCCGTCGGCCGAGTTCCTGACGGCGGTGGGCTTCGAGATCTGCCGTCCCGATCCCGTCCGTCCTCGTCTCCGGCTGGACGTGGACCGGGCGGTGCGCTGGAGGCCCCACCTGAACGCGGCGGTCGTCGACCGGCTCACGGCGTGGGCGCGACCGCTCCCGGCCGAGCCCGCGAATCGCGAGGGCTGATCAGCCCAGGGTTCGCAGCTCGGCGGCGGTGGCGCGTACCTCCAGGGTGGCGGCCGGGACGTCGAGATCCTCCAGGGCGACCACACCCACCGCCGACTCCACGTCCCCGAGGACGACTCCCGAGGCGACTCCGATGGCCCCGACCTGGATCTGGCCGCGGCTGACCGCATGTCCATCCCGCCGCGCGTCGGCGACCGCAGCCGGCTCACCTGCCGTGTGCGGGCGGAGAGCGAGCAGGGCGATTCCCGACGCGCCCCGGACGAGGTCGTGTCGTGACCCCACCTGGTAGCCGACCCGAAGCACGGTCCCGTCGGGCTCCTCGACGGCGACCACGACGCACTCGTCGCCCTCGGCCACGGCCAGGTAGGCGGTGGCGCTGGTCCGGGAGGCCAGCCGACCGAGCAGCGGGGCGGCCGTCGCTCGGAGCGTGGGCGCGAAGCGGGCCGCGAGCGTCGTGACCCCCGCGCCGAGGCGTACGCGTCCGTCCGGAGACCGATGGACGAGGCGGTGGTCGGCGAGCGTCGCCACGATGCGGTACGCGATGGCCCGGTGGACGTCGAGGACCTCGGCCACCTCGGCGACCGTGAGCCCGTGGGGGGCGCGGGAGACGGCGTCCAGTGCCGTCAGGCCGCGGTCGAGCGTCTGCAGCGTGGCCACGTCTCCCCCTTGCTGGACAGATGTCCATGTGCGCTATCGGTCAATGATGTCACGAATCGGCTGCGATTGCTCATGGCGACGAATGAGGCGTTGCCGATGTGATGTGCAACACCTTACGGTGCGTGCGCTGGGAGAACACCAGTGTGCACTATTCGTCACATGCGCAGAAATGAGGAGTGTCCATGACGTGCCCCGTCTCACACCGAGCCGCCGAATTCGATCCGTTCGAGGGGGCCTATCAGGTCGACCCCGCGGAGGCCCTGCGCTGGAGCCGCGAGGAGGAGCCCATCTTCTTCTCGCCGAAGCTGGGCTATTGGGTCGTGACGCGCTACGACGACGTCAAGGCGGTCTTCCGCGACAACGAGACCTACTCGCCCGCGATCGCGCTCGAGAAGATCACCCCGAACAGCGACGAGGCCAACGAGGTGCTGCAGTCCTACGACTACGGCATGCGCCGCAGCCTGGTGAACGAGGACGAGCCCGAGCACATGCCACGCCGTCGTGCACTGATGGAGCCGTTCACGCCCGAACAGCTCGCCGGGCGCGAGGAGATGGTGCGCCGGCTGGCCCGCCGCGCGGTGGACGCGATCATCGACAAGGGCCGTGCCGACCTCGTGGACGACATGCTGTACGCCGTCCCGCTCGAGGTCGCCATGCACTTCCTCGGCATCCCCGAGGAGGACCACGGACCGCTCAAGGAATACTCGGTCGCCCACACCGTCAACACGTGGGGCCGCCCGAAGCCCGAGGAGCAGGTCGCCGTCGCTCACGCGGTCGGCAACTTCTGGCAGTACGCCGGGGGCGTCCTCGACAAGATGCGGCAGTGCCCCGAGGGGCCGGGTTGGATGCAGTACAGCATCCGCGTACAGAACGAGGAGCGGGCCAACGGCGCGAAGCCCGGCGAGGAGGTCGTCACCGACTCCTACCTTCACTCGATGATGATGGCCGGCATCGTCGCCGCGCACGAGACGACGGCCCACGCGTCGGCGAACGCCGTGCGCCTGCTGCTGGAGAACCGTGAGGTCTGGGACGAGATCTGCGCCGACCCGACCTTGATCGCCAACGCCGTCGAGGAGTGCCTACGCTTCTCCGGCTCGGTGGCCGCCTGGCGCCGGCTGGTGATGGAGGACACCGAGCTGTCCGGCGTACGGTTCAAGAAGGGAGACAAGCTGCTGATCGTGCAGGCCTCGGCCAACCACGACGAGCGCCACTTCGACAACCCCGATGAGATCGACGTACGCCGCGCCACGGCGTCCGACCACCTGACCTTCGGCTACGGCTCCCACCAGTGCCTCGGCAAGAACCTGGCCCGCATGGAGATGCAGGTCTTCCTCGAAGAGCTCACCTCGCGCCTGCCCCACCTGCGCCTGGCCGAGCAGGAGTTCACGTTCGTGCCGAACACGAGCTTCCGCGGTCCCGAACACCTCTGGGTCGAGTGGGACCCCGAGCAGAACCCCGAGCGCACCGACCCCACGGTCCTCGACCGCCACGCCACCATCCGCATCGGCGAGCCGAGCCGGCACACCATCGCACGCAACGTGGTCGTCGAGGCCGCCGACCAGGTCGCCGAGGGCGTCGTACGCCTCACCCTGCGCGACGTCACGGGCAAGCCGCTGCCCCGCTGGACGCCGGGCTCGCACGTCGACATCGAGTGCGGAACCGACGCCGACGGCAAGCAGATCTCGCGGCAGTACTCGCTGTGCGGTCCCACCGACGCCGACACCTACGACATCGCCGTCCTGCGTGAGGACGCGGGCCGCGGCGGCTCGCGCTGGGTCCACGAGAACGCCCACGTCGGCGTCCGCCTGCGCATGCGTGGCCCGTCGAACCACTTCCGCATGGACGAGGGGTCGACCGCGCCGCTGGTGCTCGTCGCCGGCGGCATCGGCATCACCCCGGTCCTCGCCATGGCCGACCGCGCGCGGGAGCTCGGCCTCGACTACCACCTTCACTACGCGGGCCGCTCGCGTACGACCATGGCCTTCCTCGACCGGCTGGAGGCCGACCACGCCGGCCGTCACACCTTGTACGCCAAGGACGAGGGCCACCGCGCCGACCTGGCTGAGCTCACGGCCGATCCGACGACCATGGTGTACGCCTGTGGCCCCGAGCGGCTGCTGGAGGCGCTCGACGCGATCGTGCCCGAGGAGCGCCTGCGCGTGGAGCACTTCACCTCCACCCTCGGCGAGCTCGACCCGACCAAGGAGCACGCGTTCGACGTCGTCCTCGCCGACTCGGGCCTCACCCTCACGGTGCCGAACAACCAGACCGTCCTCGAGACGCTGCGCGGCGCGAACATCGATGTCCCCTCCGACTGCGAGGAGGGGCTGTGCGGCACCTGCGAGGTGCCGGTGCTTGACGGCCAGGTCGACCACCGCGACGTCGTGCTGTCCCGGGCCGAACGTGAGGCCAACACCTCGATGATGACCTGCTGCTCCCGCGCCTGCGGGGGTTCGCTGACCCTCCGTCTCTGACCGAGACCTTGATCAGATCCTGAAAGGAAACCCATGAGTTCGTCCGCCACCGAGGGAGTCACCGGCGACACCCTCAACGCCCGTCCCAAGGGCTTCACCCGCGTCATGGCCGGTTCCATGGTCGGCGCGGTGCTCGAGTGGTACGACTTCGCCCTGTTCGGCGTTCTCGCCGCGACGATCTTCGGACCGCTGTTCTTCAAGTCGGCCGACCCCATCGTCGGCACGCTCCAGGCCCTCGCGACGATGGGTCTGGGCTTCGTCGCCCGTCCGCTCGGAGGCGTGGTGTTCGGTCACCTCGGTGACAAGTTCGGCCGCCAGCCGATGCTGGTGACTACCTTCCTGATGCTGGGTGCGGCCACGGCCGCGATCGGCTTTCTGCCGACGCTCCACTCGGCCGGCGTGTGGGCCACGGTGCTACTCGTCCTGCTGCGTCTGGTCCAGGGCTTCGCCCTCGGCGGGGAGTTCGGGGCGGCCGTCCTGCTGGTCTCCGAGTACGGCGACAAGGACAAGCGGGGCTTCTGGGCCTCCTGGCCGCAGGCCGGCGCCCCGATGGGCACCGTCCTCGCCACGGTGGTCGTCACCGCGCTCCAGATGATCTTCCCGGGCCAGGCGTTCATCGACACGGGATGGCGTGTGGCGTTCTGGCTCGCCATCCCGCTGCTGGCGTTCGGGTTCTGGGTGCGTCACGGCATCGAGGAGTCGCCGGTCTTCCAGGCCGCCCAGGAGCACGCCGCCCAGACCCAGACGGAGACGCCGAGGTCGTCGATCGTCGAGGCGCTCGCGAAACCCCGCGCAGTGCTCCACGGTCTGGGCGTACGCCTGGGCGAGAACATCGCGTTCTACTTCTACACGGTGTTCGTGCTGTCGTTCGCGACGAAGGTGCACAAGTACGCGATGCCCGACGTGCTGAAGGTCGTGGGCCGCCCCCGTCATTCGGTCCGGACGGTGTGTGAGTCGTCGGTTTCGATTTGATGGGTGCAT